>JANNEN010000240.1:0-37595 GCA_031378715.1 Emticicia sp. | reverse complement strand
TGCAAATCGCTATGCACGTATTCAAGGGTTTATCTCCACTTGCCGTAAAAATAATATGAATGTTTTCAACGAACTCAAAACAATAGCTCTAAAACCGTTTTCCTATATCGCTCCCTTCGGGTGCTAAACAATTACCTTTTTTCTATATTTTGTACTGAAAACTATTTGGTAAAGTGTTTGTGTAAATGTTCCCATTGCTCTGATGTTTGACCCTTTTAGGGTCAGTTTATACTTTCTTATCTTTTTCCACGATTTGCAATCGTGGCTATTCATGTTTAACCACTTCGTGGTTGTTTTACTCGCTAAATAATTCTCTCAAAAAGCCCGAAAGGGCTTTAACTCGAATAGCCGTAGGTGCAACCTACGGAAAATAAAGGTTTGGCACAATCTGCTAACCCCGAATGGGGTTAAACTTAGGGTGTTCAAAAGGGAATAAAAAAGTGTCCCCAAAATTGGTTATATTTGGATTATCTACAATTCAAACAAAGCCCAATGTCAGCGACACCCGTTTGTATATATACTACCAATAATTGGAAAGACAAACTGCGAGTAAGTAAAATCGAAACTAAGCAGTTAAAAAAGGAGAACAAAAGATTGCATATTCGGATAGCAAAAGGTTATCAAATACAGCAAAATCTGAAAGCAGAGATAGTAAAATTAAAAGAAAGTTCGAGTAACTTGACTGGTAGTATTTCTTTAGGTTCAAAACCCAAAAGGCATAAATATGGACTTATATTAATTTTTTTAGCTGTTCACTTACAGTCTTTACATGGTTTGAGTTACCGTCAAACACGGGAGGTTTTGCTTCGATATATTTCCTTATTGGGTTTAAAAATAAGCGTACCGAGTGCGACAAGTATCAGGAATTGGGTGCAAAAACTTGCCTATTTTCGTGTTTATGGACAAGAGGTAGCCCCATCAGCGGGTCGGATTTTGTTAGTAGATGAATCAGCCAGTATCGGTCAAGAAAAGGTGTTGTTGTTGCTGAGTTTAGATGAGGAAAAAGTTTAAAAAGGTGCTGCCATTAGGCAAAGTGATGTAAAAGTTATTTCTGTGAAAAGTCAAAAATCATGGACTGGGGAAGAAATAAAAGAGCAAATAATAGAAGCCATCAAGCGAATTGGCGGGCGTGTTAAATATGAACCTGTTTAAACTTATTTATTTCGGCTGCAAATTGCTCTCATTTCACCATACTTCTTTAAAATATTTCGCCCGTAGCTTTGCTACGAGCAAAATATTTTAAGTTGTCTGGCAAAATAAGAGCTACGGGCGGCGTTCCGCTTTTCGCCAGAAATAATAAGTTTAAACAGGTTCTATATTATTTCAGATAGATGCTCTAATTTACGCAAGAGTTTTCAGTTGGGTAATTATGTTCATATCAACGATTGTACGCACCTAATGGCGAGTTGTTTAGAGGGTTTTTATAAGGAAAATGCTCCTTTTGCTTCGCTAATGTCATCTGTTGGACTAATAAGAAAAAAGTGGGTTAATAGTAAAAATATTGGACTGATTCCACCAAATATGCGAGTTAAATCAAGGTTCTTGAATCTTTTTGAAATCGTAGAATGGATGCAAAAAGTGCTTGCAGTTTGGCATAAAATAGAGCCATCGCAACAACAAACCTTGTTTTTTTTACAAACCCACAAAATGCTAATTGAAGAATTGGGTGGCATGATTCAATTGGTCAAAGCTTTTTCAAAAGAGTTAAAAACAAAGGGTATTGTCGAGCAAAGCGTTTCAGATGTAAATGAAATATTTGACACTATCGCAACTAAAACAATCAATGCTGTAGCTTTTAAAGAAACCATCATTGCTTATATCGAAGAAAAACGAAAAATGTTACCAGATGTCGTACGTATTTTATGTTGCTCAGATGTCATAGAATCATACTTTGGTAAATTTAAAAACAGAACTAATCAAGGTACAGCAAAAGGCATCACCGATGACATGATAGTGATGGCATTATTTAATGGAAATTTATCAAAACCAGAAATAAAAACAGCCTTAGAATCTGTCTTTTTAAGTCAAATTGCGGAGTGGTCAAAGGAAAATACAATAGACTCTTTCGCCAAAACTAAGAACAAGTTTTGGACAAATTTGGGGGCAAAGGATACCTGACTTTTGAACACCCTACCTCCAAGGTTTCACGAATTAACTCGCCTGGGTGTGCAGGGTCAAATAATGCCATTTTGTTATATTTTTGAGTTCAATGATAGTCTAAATAATCAACATCGTAGGCATTTTCGCCTTTAAAACGAAATATAATACGCCAGTTTCCTGAAACTTTTATGGCAAAAAAATCTTTCAAATTACCTTTTAAAGCATGAAAGCCATAGCCTGGTTGATTCATTTGTTCGGGACTTGTAACAGCATCTAAACGAGTTAAAATCAAACGTATTTTTGGAATGTGAGCCGCTGGCAATTTTGAACGGTCGCCTTTTGCGGCTTATAATTCTAACGCTTTATTTTGGTAGTTGATAATCATAAAACAAATGTAACACGAAACGTTCCACGTATCAAAATTCAGAATAAAATAATTTTCTGAATAGAAATCGAGTAAAAAGAACTTTGTTTCTTCTGAGTTTCCTTTTTTCGGGGACTCGGGGGTATTAGCATAAATCAAAGCGGCGGTGCGGTAACTGTATATTTTTGCGGAGTTTCGGTCATATTTTCTTAATTATCCCGCAAAGTTACGGTATTGCTCCATAGAAACGAAAAACCCCTCAAAAGTTTTTGATTTTGAGGGGGTAGTAGAGAAAGATAAATTGCTTGTTTTTTTGTCTTTTTCTTCAATATTCTTTTATGCCTTAGAGTACTGGGTCGTTCATTCTCCAAACCTCGTCTTGTGGGAACTGTTTTACATAATTTTTACGGAAATAAATAAATTCATGATTCTCCAAAACAAAGTCTTTTATAGATAAGTATAAATCTTGAGTTTCAAAAACGTCACCAATGTTTTACTTATTAACCACAAATCGTTTTACGATTATCCCACTTTCAGTATGTAACCTAACGATGTACGACCCCGTTGAGAAATCGGCTAAGTCGATTTTTTGGTTGAAACTATTCACATCGGCTAAATACTCTTTTTCCATGACTTTCACGCCCTTCGAGCTAATAACTTCCAGCTTTACTCGCCCTGGCTTGGCCAAACTCGTCGAAATAAAAATCTCATCGGGACTCGGATTTGGCGAAAGTATCATTGATTTCTCGGCTACTGCCTCCGTGGCCAAAACTGGCGGCGGTGGCGGTACCTGAATCTGTAAGTTGTCAATGGCCCAGCCCCAACCGTAGGTAAGTTCGTCGGCAAATAACCTAAAACGAAGCAAGATAATATCTCCGCCCACAAACTCCCCATTGGCGAGAATTTTTATGCTACGCTTTTTGTAAAGAGCCGCCGTGGCCGTACCTCTCGAATCGACCGATTCGATTACTCGACCAGTGCCACCGAGTGCCAAAACCGTGCCTCTGACCAAGTTTGTATTAAAGACTTTCAACCAATCGGCATTGGCGTTTGCATCGTAGCCGTCCTCAAATTCTACCCAACTTGCTCCACCATCGTACGAGCCTTCTACAACTGCATAATCATAAAAGTCTGTATCGGGAAATACTGCGTCTTTTTCGCCTGGCTCAACCAACACGATTTCATCAAAAGTAATCGTGGCCGAATCCAAGCCTTCCTTTACCTGAATGGGTGTACGCAAAAGGGCAATCGTGTTTGACTGTAAGTCTTCATTACCGCCATTTTTGTAGGGGTGAGCCGAGTGCAAAGCTCCGTTCGTGAAGCCTGCGGGCTGCGTTACGTCCCAGCCACCAATTTTCGCAAAATCATCATTAGGTGATGTATTAAAGTCAGACTGAAAAGTTAATGCAGGCGTTTGCGTTTTCAAATCATTCACAAAAAACTCAAAATAATCGGGCGTTGCCGTTACGTTTGTGCCAGGCGTATTAAAATACGAAGGCAAAGTTGTTCGGTTTTTTGCCTTTGCTTTATCAATCGCTACAATGCGATACAGCACTCGGTCGTTGAGTTTTAGACCCGCAAAGGGTGCTTTTGCTAAATATGCAAACACATCATTTCGTCCCTGTGAGTAGGTTTTATCATCGGTGGCGGGATTATATTTTTTCAAGCCAAAAGGCTTTTGATCAACACCATTGAGTTTGTATTCGACATAAACCGTGTCGATACCATGCTCGAAAGTATCTTCAATATTGGCAAAAACATCAGGCTTGCCCGTCGAAGGAATAATCGTGGGTGGGTCAGTGGTTACGAACGGTGGCGAAACGTCAGCCGTACCGATGCTAAAACCATAAAAACCTCTCGTTGGAGCTTCGGCAGGAGCGGTATTCTTTCGTTTATAGTTATCCTCAACTACTAAGTAGTAACGAATAATCGAGTTTGCTTTCGTCACGGGTACGTCGGCCGAATAATTATTGGTTGTACCCGCCCGCACCATCACGATTGGCTTGGCGTTGGCGATAATCGTATCGTTTTCGGTGTAAAATACTTTCGCACTTCCCGTAACGATTGTCGTATCACTCGTAATGGTTGCTCTGATGGTTACTTTGCTTACGGCAGTTTCGATGTTTTTTATTCTTGGGTGAATGAGCGAAGTGCTTTTCCAGCCCATGTCCGCAAACATTGCTTTTACGAGTGGACCTGGGTCACGGATTACTTCCCGCAAACTGGCGGCCGAGGTCATCAATGAATTGGCATTTCCCGAGGGGTAAGTAGCATCGTTTACGTGCGAAATACTCGAGCCTGGCTGATAGGTTGTTGGGGCAAAAATCTTAGGTTTTTCGCCCGCAGCGATGGCACTGGGGCTATTAAAGAATAGATTTCCGCTCAATAATTGCTGGCGGAGTGCATTTGAATTATTAGCAAAATCGGTTGCATTGAGTAGTTGTTGCGAAGAACCGTTCTCCAAAAAATGGTCATAGACAAAAGGCGAACCCGTGCCAAAACCCCAAGAGCCATTATTGCCACTTACCCGCATTGACGAGGTAAAACCCAAACCGTGGCAAAGTTCATGGAGTACGACAGACGTAAAATCAAATTGGTTGGCAGGAGGTGCCGCAAGGCCCAAATACCACGGGGCGGTACTATTAAAATCGGCCGTGATGTCGGGTTCGTTGATTGAGTTGAGTTCTTGACCCGATATTTTTTCGGCCAACGCAATTGGATACCAAGTGCCTGCCCGCTGTTGTCCTGGGAAATTTCTCGTAAAATCGCCTGGGGAGGCCTGCCCCAAAGTGGTGCCGCCGCCCGTGCCGCTATCAATGGCTCGCCACGTGGCAGTAATGCGAATCGGGATTGGCGAAGTAATAAGGTTTGCCCAAATATCAACCGCTGCTTGAAAGGCACGCTGTGCGGCAGGCGAAAATCCATTGTAAGTAACAATAAAAGTCGCTTTTGCAACCCCAGCACCGCCACGGGCTTTCTGATTACGCAGAGCTTCTTCCACTTCCTTTGCCATTGGCACGTACGTATTGGCGTCTTCAAAGTTTCCTGGGCAAACAATCATTTTACCCTTCATAAATTCGATTTTATCGGGGTTCGATAGTGTCAGTTGCTCATTGCGGGGTTTGGGCAATTTTTGGGCAAAAACCGAAGCCACCATTAAAAGTAGCAAGCCCGAAAAGTAAATTTTTCTCATCGTTTTTAACATTAGTCGTCTATAAGTCAGGATTTTTAAAACATACGTAAATCAGTGCAACACGGTTGCTTACCAATTATTTCACAAGTTATCAATTCTAACGAAAAAACTAATACTTTTGTTGAATGAATATTGGTAAATAGGAGTAAGCCCGCTGTTTTTGTGAGTGAATATCCAATAAAGTTAAGTTTTGTCGGTTTCGGCAAATTTATCTATTACTGAAAGACGAGATTTTTATCCTTTTCGATGCAGACCCCCAAAGAAATATTACAGGAGTTTTGGCACTACGATTCTTTCCGACCGCTGCAAGAAGATATTATCTCTTCGGTTTTGGCGGGGCGGGATACCCTTGCTCTGATGCCAACGGGGGGTGGCAAATCTATCTGTTTTCAAGTACCAGCAATGGCTATGGAAGGCGTTTGTATCGTAATCACGCCCTTGGTGGCTTTGATGAAAGACCAAGTGGAGCAGCTAAAAAAACGTGGAATAAAGGCCGCAGCGATATATTCGGGTATGCACCGCACCGAAATTGATTATACATTGGATAATTTTGTTTACGGTGATTTTAAGTTTCTCTACGTTTCGCCCGAGCGGCTGCTCACCGAAATTATGCAGGTTCGCACCAGCTTAATGAAAGTTTGCTTGCTCGTTATCGACGAAGCCCATTGCATTTCGCAGTGGGGCTATGATTTTCGACCGCCATATTTGCAGATTCCTGAGTTTCGTAAATTTACGCCCAAAGCTCCCATTATTGCCCTCACGGCCACGGCCACCAAGGAAGCCCAACAGGATATTATTGCCAAGCTCGAACTCCGAAATGTACAAACCTTTCAACAGAGTTTTGCTCGGCCAAATATCTCATATTCAGTGTTTTGTGAGGAATCAAAGGAACGAAAGCTCTTCGATATTCTTCAAAAAGTACAAGGTTCGGCGGTGGTTTATGTACGTAGCCGCCGACGTACAAAGGAGGTATCCGACTGGCTCAACAAAAGCCGAATGAATGCCGATTTTTATCATGCGGGGCTATCGACCCAAGAGCGGTTCAAGAAACAAGATGCTTGGATAAATAATAAAACGAGGGTCATGGTTTCGACCAATGCTTTCGGAATGGGTATCGACAAGCCCGACGTGCGGGTGGTGGTGCATCTTGACCTACCCCAAACCCTCGAAGCCTACTACCAAGAAGCGGGACGGGCGGGGCGAGATGGCAAAAAAGCCTACGCCGTGGTGCTTTATTACAAAGGCGATTTGGAAGATGTTTTCATACAAGTCGAACAAAAATACCCGCCCATCGAAAACCTCAAAAGGGTGTATCAGGCTTTGGCAAATCATCTTAAGTTGGCCGTTGGTGGCGAAAACTTTGAGAGCTATGACTTTGATTTTCAGGAATTTATAGCAAATTTTAAACTATCGCCTTACGAAACCCACAACGAACTCAAAAAGCTCGAGGACGAAGGACTCATTCAGTTGAGTGATGCGTTTTTTAGTCCGTCAAAGTTGATTTTCAAAGTTGATAACCATGAGTTGTATAAGTTTCAGATAAGAATGCCCGACTACGATAAATTTATCAAAACCCTGCTCAGGATTTATGGGGGTGATTTATTTACGAGTTATGTGGCTATTTCAGAAAGCCACATCGGCAAGTATTTTTTTGGCAGTGCCGCCGAAATCGACAAGATGCTTACGTATTTACAGCAAGCGGGAATTGTAGCTTATCAAAAGCAAAAAAATATTCCGCAGCTTACTTTTCTCACCGCCCGACAGGACGTTAATTACCTCACTATCAACACCGTAGAGATGCAACGCCGCAAGCGAAAAGAGTTAGAAAAAGTAGCGGCCGTGGTGCAATTTATTGACGAAAACCGTCGATGTCGGCAGCAATTTTTGCAGGAATATTTCAATGAATACACCAACGTCACCTGTGGCGTTTGCGATAATTGCCTGAATCAAAAGAAAATCAACGAACCCGTTCCACCTGAAATTTACGCTAAATACCGCTCAAAAATCTTGGAAATTATTCCCGCCGCCATCAACCAAGTGGTTGAATATCAGTTTTTTAACAATAAAAACTACGTCAAATCAGTGCTTAGAACAATGATTGAAAACGAAGAAATAAAGTTTAGTGAGTTGGGAGTTTTGGAGAAAAAGACTTCAACTATATAATTCCCATCATTTTGCAGAGATGAATCAAGGCCGTGGTATCCCGTGAACCCGTGCGGGAAAGGGAGTTTCGGCGGTGATTATCAACTGTATTAGGGCTGATATTCAGCACCGTTGCAATGGCTTTGGTGTCTAAGCCTTGCTTAATATATTTCAATACTTCTTTCTCACGCTCCGAGATAATCTCTTGCTCAACGGTTCTGTCATCTTCTGAATGGTACGAAAAGATTCTTTTTTCTTCGTCACCAAACACGCCACGAATATGATAGGCATTTCCCTTGACGAGGTGTGTAATATCCTGCACAACTAACAAAATCAGCGTCGGATTTAAAAGACTATCATGCTCCAAGGGCATGATGTTCATGTACCAACGCATCTCGTTACCGTTTTTATTTAGTATTTTTAAGCCCCAAACACTGATATTTTGCTTGGTTTTTTGCTTCGCTGGGAGTGGCCCCAGTATGTTCATTACCCAAAACAACAGCGTACTGGTAAATGATAGGTGAGTTTTCTCGTATAGATTCATAAAACCCGATGCGATATTCTCTCCAAACTCTTCCATTTGGTAGCCTGTATGCTCAAAAACGTTTCCGCTGATGTGAATAACGTCTATTTTTCGCACATCAATCAAGAACACCATGTCGCCGTGTTGATTATTAATCAAAGTTGAAAGCCCCGATTTTTCTAAATATTTGTCGTATTCTACTCTTTTTTCATCGGGATAAAACTTGGCTAATCTTTCGTAGAGCCTTCTAAATATATTTTCGATTTCTGGTGACGAGTCCATTTGTAGTTCAGTTTTCTGGAAATAAAGTACATAGTTATTGTATTTTAATGGGTAAACAGCAAAAGGTATATTGTAATCTTATCAAACTTTATTGAGTGGCAAAAATTACGTTCAAAACGTCGTTTTGTCCTTAATTTTAAACAATTTTGTGCTTTAATAAACAAGACGTAAAAATGAGTGTAATTGTAACATAACACAGGCTTAAAAATAACCGTTCCACCGATTTTTTTCCAAACGAATGAAATATCAGTTTAATCAAAAATATTATCCCTTCATCGTTGCTCTTCTGGGCATTGGTTTTTTCTTTCCGTTTTTGGGCAAAGTACACCTTTTCGATTGGGACGAAATCAACTTCGCCGAATCGGCCCGAGAAATGTTGCTTACGGGCAATTATGGCCGAGTCCAAATTGATTTCAAGCCTTTTTGGGAAAAACCCCCGCTATTTTTTTGGATGCAAGCGGCCGCAATGTCTGTCTTTGGCATCAATGAATTTGGTGCGAGGTTGCCCAATGCTATCGTTGGGGTTATTACGCTACTGGTACTTTTTTTCATCGGCAAACGCCTAAAAAATGCCAATTTTGGATTTATTTGGGCAATAACCTACTTGGGGGCATTTACGCCTCACTTGTACTTCAAATCGGGCATCATTGACCCAACTTTTAATTTATGTATTTTCTTAGGAATTTACTTTGTTTATAGAGCAAAAATTGAACCAAAATCCCAACTTTTCAATGCTTTATTATCGGGTGTTTTTATTGGCCTTTCGATACTCACCAAAGGCCCCGTTGGTGGACTGATTTGGGGCTTGACGGTGGTATCTTACTGGGGATTATTTTGTAAATTTAAGTCATTTTTAACTTGGAAACAAATACTTATTTTTGCTGTTAGTTGTGTCTTGGTTTCGTCTATTTGGTTTGCTAACGAACTGATTAGCAACGGTTACTGGTTTTTTCAAGAATTTATTACGTACCAAGTCCGACTTTTCAGCACGCCCGATGCGGGCCATGGGCAACCGTTTTATTATCATTTTGTAGTGGTGCTGATTGGCTGTTTTCCGATGTCGATTTTTGCTATTCAATCATTTTTTTACAAGCACGAAAAGTTAGCCGATTCTACTGATAAGTCTATCACATTTTTGGCATTGATGAAAACCACTTTTTGGGTTGTGTTGCTGTTGTTTAGTGCCGTCACGACCAAGATTGTGCATTACTCCTCAATGGCATATTTTCCAGTATCGTTTTTGGCAGCAAAGTTTCTTTATGATTGGTACTCAGATAAAGTTTCGTGGAATAAATACCTTACTTTTGGACTACTTTTGGTCGGTTTTTTGCTTGCTTTCGTACTAACGGCAGTACCATACGTAGGGCTTAATGCCGATAAATTCATACCGCTCATCAAAGATAAATTTGCCGCAAAAAACCTCGAAGCACCCGTTGAGTGGCACGGGGTCGAGATGCTCATCGGGATAACCTATTTTATAATTATTGTGGTTGTGGTTTTCCGATATGCTGTTTCAAAATCAACAATAAAAAATCGTAAGTATCTGTTTATCAATACTTTATCAATCGCTACGGCTATTTGTCTGTTTACGTTCGGAGCGTTTGTCGTACCAAAAATCGAACGCTATACCCAAGGAGCAGCCATTGATTTTTATGAATCTAAGCGTGGGCAAGACGTTTATATTCATGTGCTGGGCTTTAAGAGTTATGCTCATTTGTTTTATTTTCATAAACCCGCTTCGGCTCTTTCTAACCAAAACAGCGAGGCTTACGAGAATTGGCTTTTAAACGGAAAAGTTGATAAACCCGTTTTTTTTGTAACCAAAATTGATCGTTTTGATGAATACCGTTATCACCCAAATTTGGAGTTGATGAAGGAGGAAAACGGCTTTGTTTTTTTGAAACGAAAAACTGTTTTCTGAAAAATCTTGAAAGATTAATAAGATTTCACAAACTTTGAAGTTAATTCACGATTTTCAAGATAATTAATCATGCCCAAAATAGCAACGTATAAATATTCCTCCTGTGCAAAATCCTGTGATTAAACTTTTTTGCCCCAGAACCCCACCCAAAAGGGAGGGCTTTTTACTCCCCTCCTTTTTGGGGAGGGGTCGGGGGTGGGGTTTTCACAGGTTTTTGCACAGGAGGTAAATATTTCACATTTTTGATTGTCATGTTTGATACGCTGGGCGACCCCACTTGCACATTATAAAAAACAAGTCTGGTCATAAACGAATGGCAAAAATATGGTTGGAATCACTTGTTTTTGCAGAATCAGGCGATTTTACAGAAGTAGAACTAACAATGGTCGAAAAAATTGTAAAAAAGAATCAAGCCACGTTACTGAAACGCTTTACTGAAATCCGAAACCAAGAAAAGCACAAACCTTTAAATCTCAAATAATATGGAAGGATACGTAGGTACAACACCAAGTATTAAAAATATTTCCTTTGCTGAAAAAGGAAAAATTATGGTGAGTTTAGACGACGGACGCAGTTTAACAGCTCCCATAAAACAGTTTCCTTCTTTGTCTAAACTTTCGGTTGCTGACCGCAAAAAATTTACCATTGGTAATGGGACAATTATAGTTTTTGATAAGTGCGATGAAGTATATCACTTACAAGATTTTTTTGGCTTACCAAAAGATTATGCATACAAAGGGTGAAATAAGTACGTATAAACTTGAGAATAGAAAACCCAAAATTAATGAAAAACTCAGAACTCAGCATTCAGAACTCAGAACTCCTCTTAGTCATTGACGTAGGAAACACCGATGCAACTTTCGGAATTTTCGACGGTGAAAATCTACTGCATAATTTCAGAATAAAATCACTGAAAGATGAAAACTACGTTTACTTTGAGTATCGTTTTCGGCAGTATTTCTTGGAAAATGATTTGCGTTTTGCTGACATTGCGAAGGTAGTTCTGAGTAGTGTGGTACCGCAACTTACGCCAGTTTTCAAATCATTGATAACCAATTTGTTTGGCATAGACCCTATTTTAGTCAATGCCCATATCTTTCCGTCGCTAACGATTTCGATTGATAACCCCGACGAAATCGGTAGCGATTTGGTGGCAAATGCCGTGGCAGCCTACACAAAATACCACCGAAATTGTGTGGTAGTTGATTTTGGTACGGCCCTGACCTTTACGGTTGTGTCGGAAGAAGGAAAGGTTTTGGGCGTTTCGATTGCCCCCGGGCTACGGACGGCCGTCAAAGCACTGTTTTCAAATACTGCCCAACTACCCGACGTACCGCTCGAACTGCCAACTTCGGTGTTGGGCAAAAACACCGTTCATGCCATTCAGGCGGGCATTTTGTGGGGCTACGAGGGCTTGGTTAAAAATATGATTCAGAAAATCCGTGCCGAACTCGGCGGCGACTGCATAGCCATCGCCACGGGCGGGCTTTCGTCGATTATTTCGACATTGAAAGAGGAGTTTGTGGAAGTAAACCGTGAGCTGACCCTCGAGGGTTTACGAATTATTGGACAAGGGTCTGCACCGCAGGTCTGACCTCCGAACGTAGTAACTCTGAAATCGAACAACTTATTCATTTACACGTTAATAAGCTGACTCAGGAAATTGAAAATTTAATTTGTGGAGGAGTAATCCTTACCGCAAAATGCCCAAATCCCAGCCAATTTTAAAGAGTTTTTGGGGTGGATCGGTTTTGATATACTTCGGCATTTGAAAACCAAATTGTAGCCGCAACGCCGATTTTTTCTTGGAGCTATCGTTTTCTTTGAGGGTTTCTTCCACGCCTTTGATGGAAAGCCGCAGACCAAAGCCCAGAAAAGTCGTCATTTCTTCTTTTAGTTCTCGGTCGTTTTTTTGATTTTCTATTGATTTAGTTTCGTCAAAATTTACTTTTTCAGCCAAAAGTAATTTTGTTTTTTGGGCATAGACATTCCCCGAAAGTACACCGAAGAGTACAAGTAATTTTATCTTTTTCATAATTCATAATTTACACAAATTTTACTCCCAAACACTCAATTTTTGATAAACTTATGTGCTTTTGATTGGCTACCCAACCGCAAAAAATAGGTACCCTCTGCCAAGTGCTTGATGTTTATTTGCCAATGTTTCTCATCAGTTCGGCTCATGTTACAATCAAGCGTTTTGCCTTGCGTATCAATGATTTGGGGGGAGTTTTTTTCTAAAAAATCTTGCTTGATCTCTACCGTAATAAAATCCGAGCTTGGTTGTGGATAAATCATAAACGCCTCATTATCAGGTACTTCGGTAGCCGTAACGAGCGAATTTGTGTAAACACAAGCCTTGCTTACTTGCTGCCGAAACTCGGCAAGTTTGGCATAAACATTGTTTCCTGGACAATCGGTGGCACAGCCGTCACGGTGTCCCGACAAGATATTTAATAACCCATCAACGTGTTGAAATTGCCCAATAACGGGCAGTTTTTCTTTGGCCAATTTCCAGCCCGCCAAGTTTATCAGCGATTTTATAGCGGCATTGCTCGGCTCAACGATATTATAGTTTCCGAGCAAACAAATTCCCATCGTTGCTCCGTTTTTTCCGCAGAAATGGGCCCCCAAAACGTTGTCGCCATCGAATGTATTTTGCCCGTCACGTCCTTGAAAAATAGTGCCATCTTGGGAAATCAAAAAGTTATAGCCCACGTCGTTCCAGCCATTGCCGTTGGGCGGTGAACTGGTATGAAACGTATAGATATTGCGAACCGCTTCCAAGAAATTGGTCGTAGAGTTTGAGCCAGCCGAATGATGAACAATGACGTGCTTGACTATGGTTTTGGCGGGAGCTTCTTTGGGCGGGGCAAGTCCTTTTCGCCACTCTGAGGCGGCAATCACGGCGGGCTTTTCGCAGCTATCAGCCCGAACTCTGAGTTGTAAGTGGCTGATAGCCAATGGTTTAATGAACTGTCCACGAAACGTTATACTTCCTTCGAGGCTGCCCGAAAATAGTATGAATGTTTTTAGCGGTTTCTCAAATACGCAGAGTTGGCTTCGGTTGAGAGCCGTAAATTCGGGGTCTTGAATTATTGAAAAAGTGTCTTTCTCAGCAATTATTTTTACATTATTTATCAATACGTTTTGATTCAAAACAATACTTCCTGCCGTGGCTTCGTCGTCGAGTTGCACGAGGTAGGTGGTTTGCTTTGCTACAACCAAAGTTTTTGATGAAAAACTTACCTGAGCCGTAATTGTGCCAGAAAAGAGAAAAGTAATAAACAGAGAAAAAAATCTTTTAGCAAGTTTCATTGATGAGTGAGATTAGGATTCTTCAAGCTAAGTTAGTTGTTTTGCAGAAAAATTAAAAATATATTTCATGCCTAACGATAAATATTGGAGTGACCGCTACCAAAATGCCCAAACGGGCTGGGATTTGGGCAGCGTAAGTCCCGCCTTGAAGGCATATTTTGACCAATTACAGCGTAAAAATATTTCTGTTTTGATTCCAGGTTGTGGCAATGCCCACGAAGCCGAATATCTGCTGGCAATCGGTTTTACTGATGTTACGTTAATTGATATTTCGGAGGTTTTGGTGCGTAATTTACAAGAAAAACTCAAAAAATACATCGAAAACGGGCATTGCAAAGTTATTCACCAAGATTTTTTTGACCATTCGGGAAGCTATGATTTAATCATTGAGCAGACCTTTTTCTGTGCCATTGATCCAAGTTTGCGAGAGCAATACGCCAAAAAAATGTCTGAATTACTTAAACCAAAAGCAATATTGGTCGGCTTGCTATTCGATTATGATTTCGTTGGTGGCCCACCATTTGGCGGCACAAAGGAAGAATACAAAACTTATTTTGAACCTTATTTTCGATTCAAGTTTTTTGAAAAATGCACCAATTCAATCGCTCCAAGGGTAGGGAACGAGTTATTTATTTGCCTAAAAACTAAATAGAATTATCGCCTAAGAACTTGATAATCAGTTATCTATTAATCAAAACTACCAACAAATAAAATTATGCAAAAGCCAAAGAAAGCCCAAGAATCACTGACGGTAATGACCGAAATGATTTTTCCGAATGATACCAATACCCTCGGCAATTTGATGGGTGGAAACCTCATGCGATTACTTGATATTGCAGGAGCAATCGCCGCCCAAAAACACTGCAACCGAATTGTGGTCACGGCCTCGGTCGATAATGTGCAGTTTAAGGAGGCCATTCCGCTCGGTAGCGTCGTTACGCTGCAAGCCAAAGTGACCCGTGCCTTCAATTCGTCGCTCGAAGTAGTGGTTGAAGTTTGGGCCGAAAATATCCCTGCGGGAACGAAAATTAGCACCAACAAAGCATTTTTGACATTCGTGGCCGTTGATCAAACTGGTCGCCCGATTGAGGTGCCATCGGTTGAACCCGAAACCGCCGAAGAAAAAGAATATTACGACGGAGCTTTGCGTCGCCGTCAGTTGCGGTTGGTGCTGGCTGGCCGAATGAAGCCCGAAGAAGCCATTGAATTAAAAGAAATCTTCAAAGTATAAAATCAAACCCAAAGTTTTTCGTAAATTTGCGTAAGTAATAGTCTTCGTAGTTCAATGGATAGAATATCAGATTCCGGTTCTGAAGATATGGGTTCGACTCCCTTCGAGGACACAAGTAAATAAGAATAGAATATTAGATTTTGGTTCTGAAGAATGGCGGTTCGCCGCTGCGATTCGACTCCCTTCGAGGACACTAAGGAATGGGTTAAAAATAATTTGTAACGATTTTTACATTTTTTTCGCCAAAATTTCACTCAAAAATGCTCATTTAATTCATTAGATTCCGCTTTTTGTGCAAATTTCTGACAAAAAATCTTGCAAAACTTTATCACAACTTATTTTTAACCCATTCCTAAAACGGGCATAAATAGCTAATTATCAGTTATTTATGCTCGTTTTTTCTTTTCAGTAATAGTAAATACCTTTCCATCAAAGCGTCAAACTACTCGCTAAAAAATATTTTTTTCAAAAAATTTATATTTTATTCTAAATACAGTTATATTTATTAAATTTTTTTAATAAATATACAAATAAGGTTTTTGTTAAAAAAATAGCGACTATTCAACTTGCTGCAAATTTATTTGAACCGATGAAAAATATAGTTTTTAGTGCCAGAACTTATGTATTTCTGCTGCTGGCGAGTATAAGTTTGGTCACGATTGCCTGGAACTGCACAACGTCTTTTGCCGAAACGGGGGCAATGCCCGACGAAGTGGATTATAATTTTCATATTCGCCCGATTTTGTCTGACCGATGTTTCAAATGTCACGGCCCCGATGTGAGTAAGCAAGAGGCAAATCTACGCCTCGACACGCCCGAAGGTGCATACGCTGCTTTGAAGGAACACCCAAAACTCCACGCCATCGTAGCGGGCAGTTTAGAACAATCGGAGGTTTATCAACGCATTATCTCGAAGGATTCGGCAATCCAAATGCCTCCGCCCGAAGCAAATCTAAAATTGACTCAACACGAAATCGATCTCATCGGAAAATGGATAAAACAAGGGGCAAAATATAAAACGCACTGGGCGTATATTCCACCACAAAAAAGCAAACTTCCTGAAGCTGATGGAGATTGGGTAAAAAACGAAATTGATAACTTTGTTTTTGCCAAAATGGGTGAAAAAGGTTTGAAACCCAATGAAGAGGCTGACAAACAGCAACTACTAAAAAGGGTAAGTTTTGACCTCACGGGTTTGCCGCCAAGCCTCGAAATGCAAGAGCGTTTCTTGAAAGATAATAGTGAAAATGCCTACGAGAAAATTGTTGATGAATTACTAAAAAGCAAGCATTATGGCGAGAAAATGGCCACAACTTGGCTTGACGTTGCCCGCTATGCTGACTCACACGGCTACCAAGATGATGGACTTCGGACGATGTGGCCTTGGCGAGATTGGGTGATTCATGCCTTTAATTCTAATTATCCGTACAGTAAATTTCTGACTTGGCAATTAGCTGGTGATTTATTGCCAAATCCTTCAAAAGAGATGCTTTTGGCAACAGGTTTTAACCGAAATCATAAAATTACGCAGGAAGGTGGCGTAATTGACGAAGAATACCGCATCGAGTACGTAACCGACCGTACCAATACTTTTGGCAAATCTTTCTTGGCATTAACTTTTGAATGTGCCCATTGCCACGACCATAAATACGACCCGATTTCGCAAAAAGATTATTACCGAACCTTCGCTTTCTTTAATCAAGTACCAGAAAAAGGACTGTTCGGAACGATTGATGCTTCATTTGCCGACCCACCAAATATGAAAATCACGACTGCCGACGTGAACTCTTTGTTGAAATTTATCAATAAAAAAGACACCGCAAAAGTGATGGTAATGGTGATGAAAGACAGCTCGAAAGTGCGTCCGACGTACATTCTGAATCGGGGAAATTATGATATGCACGGAGAGGTTGTTAGTGTTGGTATTCCGAAAGCAATTTTGCCTTTTGACACCACAAAATATGACAAAAACCGCTTGGGGCTTACAAAATGGATGCTTAACGATAAAAACCCTTTGACTTCGAGAGTTTATGTCAATCGTATTTGGGGGCAGTTTTTTGGGCGAGGAATCATCAAAACTTTGGGTGATTTTGGTATGCAGGGTGAGCTACCTTCCCACCCCGAATTGCTTGATTGGTTGGCGGTAGATTTCAAGCAAAATGGCTGGAATATCAAGCGTTTGGTGAAGCAAATCGTCATGTCGGCTACTTACCGACAGTCTTCAAATATTACTGATAAACATTTGAAAACCGACCCAGATAATGTCTTTTTGGCTCGAACTTCTCGCATCAGATTTCCAGCCGAAAATGTGCGTGACCATATTTTGGCAAGTAGTGGCGTGCTGAACGAAGAGATTGGCGGACCAAGTGTGAAGCCTTATCAACCAAAAGGGCTTTGGGAAGTGGCAACTTCGGGGCGTGGAACACTGGCGAGGTACGTGCAGGACCACGAGTCTGACCTCTATCGTCGAGGAATGTATGTGTTTATTAAGCGAACCGTGCCGCCACCTTCGATGCTTATTTTTGATGCCAGCAACCGTGACCAATGTGAGGTGCAACGTGGCCGAACCAACACCCCTTTGCAGGCATTGGCGATGATGAATGACCCTCAAACAATGGAAGGTTCGAGGGTGCTAGCAGAGAATTTAATGTCAGAAAATATTTCTTTGGAAAGCAAACTTGAAAAGGCTTTCCGCAAAATTATATGCCGAAAACCCAAAGCCAAAGAGTTGGCTATTTTGACCCAATATTTTGATTCAGAAAGTGATTTTTTCAAGAAAAACGCTAAAAAAGCCGAAATGATGCTCAAAATAGGCGAATTTAAGCAAAAACCAACAAAAGATAAAAATGCCACCGCCGCCATGATGCAGACTATTTTGATGATTTTTAATATGGAAGAGGCGATTGTTAGGGGGTGATTGATGCCGTTCTAAGAACGGCTGGTACACTGAACTATATGAGAAATAGTATGCATAGGTATATAGTTTTTAACTGAAAAAGAAGTGTTAATTGTATGAAATTAGTTAAAATTATTAAAAGAGATGAAAGGATTGCTAAAAACGGCATCTATTACGCTCACTTAACATTGGAAGAAAACAACAGTGTAGAAATCAAAATGCCAAATGGGAAAAAGGTAATTGCACATGCTGAACCAAAAATTTCAAGTATCAATGTTTTTAGTCAATCTAATTTGGATGGTAAACCTGAATTATTATACACTAAATCAGTTGGTGATGAAATACTTGGAGGATTTGAAACGAGGATAGTAGAACCTTTTGAAATTTCTGGTGTAAACGGAACAAGAGTGGTTGATGTGGCAACTTGTTTTGTAGTTGGAAATAGTGAAGAAGCAAGTTGGTCTGAAAAAGTAGCATCAACTTTCAGAGCAAATAGTTATAAGTTTCCTCATGAAGAAGTTATAATTGAGGAAATTGAAAATATTGATGATAATATTTCCTTTGCTTCTAAAATTTATGAAAAAAAAGATGTTTTCATAAAAGTTTGCATTTTAAATATTAAAATTACCTGGAGTAGAATATTACATTTAAATCATCATTTAAAAAAACATGATTTAACTATTACTGAGTTAAATCAACTTGCAAATTATTGTTGGATTCTCAAATCAAACACATGGAAGGAACACTGGAAAGTGAATGAATTAATATCTAACAAAAATAGATGGGATGAATTTGATGCTTTAAGGTCGAGAAATCACCATGCAAGCGGTAAATCTGTTAAAGGTATACTTCCTATATATTTCTCTATAGTTTGCAAAGTTTTAAAAATTGGACCTGATGATGGCTCGCCTCTCCTTGAAGCTATACCTTATTAAATAAAGGACATTCCCAGTTAGGCTGATTTTAAAATCAGTCTTTGTGTCAGCCGTTTTAAAAACGGCATCAACAAAAACCCTCAAAATCAAAAACTTTTGAGGGGTTTTTCGTTTCTATGGAGCAATACCGTAACTTTGCGGAATAACAAAGAAAATATGACCGAAACTCCGCAAAAATATACCGTTACTGCCGCTTTGATTTATGCCAATGGCCCCATTCATATCGGGCATTTGGCTGGCTGCTATATCCCTGCTGATATTTATGTGCGTTATCTCCGCTCAAAAGGAGCTGATGTGGCATTTATCAGCGGTACTGACGAACACGGCGTGCCGATTACGGTAAAAGCTCGCAAAGAAGAAAAAACTCCTCAACAAGTTGTTGATTTTTACTACGAACAAATCAAAAATTCGTTTGCTGATTTTGGTATTTCGTTCGATATTTATTCTCGCACTTCCAACCAAACGCACCATAAAAACTCGCAAGAGATTTTTACGACGATGTTTGATAAAGGCTATTTCGACGAAGAAACCAGCGAACAATATTTCGATGAAGTTGCTCAACAGTTTTTGGCAGATAGATACATCGTAGGCGAATGTCCAACTTGTGGAAACCCAAATGCCTACGGCGACCAATGCGAAAAATGTGGTTCGACGCTTTCACCAACGGAGCTAAAAAACCCTCGTTCGACGCTCTCAGGCTCAAAACCCGTCATGAAAAATACCAAGAATTGGTACTTACCGCTCGACCGTATGCAGCCCAAAATCGAGAAATACGTAAATAGCCACAAAGAATGGAAGCCCAACGTGTTTGGACAATGCCAATCTTGGTTGAAAGATGGGCTTCGTCCCCGTGCCATGACTCGTGATTTGGACTGGGGAATCAGCGTGCCTTTGCCCGACACCGACGGAAAAGTGCTATACGTTTGGTTCGATGCCCCCATCGGCTACATTACGTTTACGCAAGAATGGGCAGCACAAAATGGTAAAAACTGGGAGGATTACTGGAAAAATGACTCAACTAAATTGGTGCATTTCATCGGTAAAGATAATATTGTTTTCCACTGTATTATTTTCCCTGCGATGTTGATGGCCGAAGGAAGTTATATTTTGCCCGACAGCGTGCCAGCAAACGAATTTATGAATTTGGAAGGCGATAAAATCTCGACTTCGAGAAACTGGGCGGTTTGGTTGCACGAATATTTGGTCGATTTTCCGAATAAACAAGATGTATTGCGTTATGCCCTTTCGGCAAATATGCCCGAATCGAAAGATAATGATTTTACATGGAAAGATTTTCAGACCAAAAACAATAGCGAATTAGTAGGAATCTTTGCTAATTTCATCAATCGGGTAATGGTTTTGACTCAGAAAAATTTTGAAGGAATTGTTCCCCGCCGTGGAAACGGGCAAATAACTGATTTGCAAGAAGTTGATGAACGAGCGATTGCCGAATTAAAAGATTTTCCGCAAAAAATAGGCGATTCTATCGAAAATTACAAGTTCCGAGAAGCCCTTGCTTCGATGATGGATTTGGCTCGTTTAGGCAATAAATATTTGACCGAAACCGAACCTTGGAAACAAATTGATAAAGCCCGAATCGGCACAATTTTGAACATTTCACTACAAATAACCGCAAATCTGGGCATTATTTCCGAACCGTTTTTGCCATTTACTTCCAAGAAAATATTCACAATGCTGAATATTGAGCCGCTGAAATGGGAGTCGGCAGGAAGTATAGATTTAGTAAAGGCTGATTCAAAACTTAATCCTTCGGAGCATTTATTTACCAAAATCGAAGATGCCGATATTGAAAAACAAGTACACAAACTACAAGAATCGAAGCGAATGAACGAATTAGAAAACCTGAAAGTACCGCCTTTGAAAGAAACGATCCAGTACGATGATTTTGCCAAAATGGATATTCGTATCGGTACCATCTTGGAAGCCGAAAAGTTGCCGAAAAGTGACAAACTTCTAAAATTTTTGGTCGATGATGGTTTTGAAAAACGCACCATTTTGAGCGGAGTAGCCAAACACTTCTCGCCCGAAGAAATGATTGGTAAACAAGTAACATTCTTGGCAAATCTTGCCCCAAGAAAAATGATGGGAATCGAATCGAACGGAATGATTTTGATGGCCGAAAACCGTGACGGAAGTTTGGCACTAATCCAACCGCACAAGGAAGTTTGGAATGGCGGCACGGTGAATTAATTTTGAATGAGTGAATGTTATTTATCTTATCATTCACTCATTCTATTATTCAAAATTGATTATTCATACCCAAACCGTTCTAATTTTTGGCGTTTATTTCGCCAATCGGGTTCAACTCTGATGTATTGTTCCAAGAAAATTTTCTTTCCAAAGAATTTTTCCATTTCTATTCGTGCCTCCACGCCCACTTTTTTAATGCGTTCGCCCTTGTGTCCGAGCAAAATCGCCCGTTGGGTCGTTCGCTCCACGTAAATATCGGCACTCACGACGATAATATCATCTTTTTCCTTAAAACTCGAAATCACCACTTCACAGCTATATGGCACTTCTTTGATATAATTAGTAAAGATTTTCTCTCGGATAATCTCGGCCGCAAAGAAACGTTCTGGCTTATCGGTCAGTTCATCTTTCGGAAAATATGGGTGATGAACTGGTAAAAATGCAATAATCTTGGCGAATAGCCCTTCAACATTTTGCTGGTGCAAAGCCGAAATCGGAATCACTTCCACGGCCTTAAAGTTGGCCTTCCAATAGGCTATTTTCTCTTCTATTTGTTCGGGCTTTGCCAAGTCTATCTTATTGATAATCAGCAAGATAGGCGTTTCGGTACGTTGTAATTTTTGGATAACATCATCTTCGTCGTGCTTCTCAAAAATATCGGTAACAAACAGCACAACATCGGCATCATCAAGCGAGCCATGCACAAAGTGCATCATGGATTTGTGCAGTTCATAAATCGGCTTAATGATTCCAGGCGTATCGGAATAGACCAACTGAAAGTCCGTGCCTTCATGCACACCATTGACAATACCCATGATTCGGTGGCGAGTAGTTTGGGCTTTTGAGGTAATGATAGATAGGCGTTCGCCCACCAAAATATTCATCAACGTCGATTTGCCAACGTTAGGTTTTCCTACGATACTGATAAAACCCGCTTTATGGTCGGGCGAAATGTTTTCTTCTTGCATTTAAGGTGTTCACGACTAATAATCGTATTTTAAATTAATATTTTGCAAAGATAGTTTTTTATTGTCAAAACTTATCGTACCTTTGTGATCCGATATACGGAACAACATCGCGGGATAGAGCAGTTGGCAGCTCGTCGGGCTCATAACCCGGAGGTCACAGGTTCGAGTCCTGTTCCCGCTACCAAATAAAACCCTAACTACTTGATTATCAATGAGTTAGGGTTTTTTGATTTTAAAATCAATCTTGCAAATCAAAAGAAGTTACGTTTTCTCTAATTTCATGTTTGTTTTTTGCTTAGGAACGTGTTAAAAATAACCGCTTCGGCGGTCCGATTATAACAGAATTTCTAATGGATTTTTTGTCAAAACGAGTCTAAAAAGCGGAATCTAATGAATTAAATGAGTCGATTCGCCGCAGCGATTTTTAGGCGATAGTTTGGCAAAAAAGACCCAAAAATCGTTACAATCGGACCGCCGAAGCGGTTATTTTTAACACGTTCCTTAGTAAGGTTTATTTCTATTAATCTCTACTATTATTCGGATTTTAATATGTAACAAGTACAATTTTTAACAAATAATCGTGGTGAAAGAACGGGACTTTTGCTTGATTTTACAAAATTGAGAAATCAAACAGAAGAAAGCCTCGAAGAATTAGCGGACTTAATTATTTGCGAATTGAGAAAAGATACACCAAAGGTTAGCTGGAAAACAGCCAAAGAAATACTGAAAGCCAAACAAGTGATTGACTGATGGAGTACGAAATCGAAATTAGTACCAAAGCCTTGAAGGAACTTTCTGATATTCCAAAAATATATGCCAATAAAATCGCTGATAGTATCGACTCATTTGCAATTAGTCCACGTCCAAACGGCTGCAAAAAACTTAAAGGTTCATCTAATCTTTAGCGTATCCGAATAGCTGATTATCGAATCATTTATACTATTGAAGATAATATTCTGTTTATAGAAGTAATCAGGATTGCTCATAGTAGTAAGATTTATGAGTGATTGGGTGTAGGACAAGTTGGTAAAATTTTAAAAAAGTACCAAATTTTATTTGGAATGGCTAAATTTCAATAGTAAAAAACGCTTCAATATTGAAATATTTTGCAGAAAAACCATTATTAAAACTGATTATTTTAATCAAACCAAAGGATATTTGGGTGAAATTTATATTTCACCCAACTTGTCCTACACCCTAATTACACTCAAAAGAACTTTTTAAAATCCTGCCGAGCGTAGTTTTTTTGCCCAAATACTGCTAATTTGGTGCAATTATCAACCCTCTTCCTGTCAAAACTATGAAATATCTCTGTCAATTTTTTCAGACTACGCTTTTTATCCTGTTTTTTTCGCTCAGTATTTGTTCGAGCAAAGCCCAAGTTATTACTTCACCCGAAATTGATATCCTCGTTGAGCGAACCCTCAAAACCTTCGATGTGCCTGGTATTGCGGTGGCCATTGTCAAAGACGATAAGGTGATTCATGCCAAAGGCTACGGCGTAGGTTCGCTCAAAACGATGCAAAAAGTTGATGAAAATACACTTTTTGGCGTGGCATCGAACAGCAAAGCCTACACGGCGGCAGCTTTAGGAATGTTGATCGATGAAAAAAAACTAAAATGGGACGATAAAGTAACGGATTATATTCCTGAGTTCAGAATGTACAATTCGTTCGTGACCGAAGAGTTTTCTATTAGAGATCTCCTCACGCACCGCAGCGGACTTGGCCTTGGGGCGGGCGATTTAATGATGTGGCCCGATTCGAGCAATTTCACTAAGGCCGATATTATTCATAACCTCCGTTTTTTGAGACCTGTTTCGAGTTTCCGCTCAAAATATGACTACGACAACAACCTGTACATCGTTGCGGGTGAAGTTGTGGCGAGGGTTTCGGGTGTTTCGTGGGAGGATTTTATCGAAAAACGTATCATGCAACCCCTCGGAATGACCAAAAGTGCGGCATCACTGAGTAGAGTAAAAGACAAGTCGAATGTGATAGACCCGCACGCTCCCGTCAACGGAAAACTCCAGGCCATTGGCATTGATTGGAGCGAAACCGCCAATGCAGCAGGTGGAATTTACAGCAGCGTATCGGAGATGAGCAAATGGGTGATTGCCCAAATCAACGGAGGCAAATACGGCGATGCTTCGAAGCGACTTTTTAGCCAAGAAACCCACGAAGAGATGTGGACACCCCAAACTATTATCCCCGTGCGTGGACAAACGCCCTACAATACACACTTTTCGAGCTACGGTTTGGGTTGGTTTTTGAGCGATGTAAAAGGCTACAAACAAGTGACGCACACGGGCGGGCTGGCGGGAATCGTAACGCAGGTAACGATTTTGCCCGAAATGAAATTGGGTGTTATTGTCTTCACAAATCAGCAGGTGGGAGCGGCTTTTACGGCAATCACGAATACCATCAAAGACAGCTATCTCGGAATGCCCAAAGTTGATCGGGTGGCCGAATACCACGCTCGGGTGGTGGCAGGCAACGAAAACGCCAAGAAAATCACGAACGAAATCTGGACGGCCATTGATGCCCAACAAAAAAATAGTGCAAAAACCGATCTTGGTCAATACACGGGTACGTTCAGCGACGCTTGGTTTGGCGAGGTAGTTGTTTCGTTAAAAAACGGCAAATTGATGTTTTATTCCAAGCGTTCGCCGAGGCTTTCGGGTGAAATGCTTTACTACAGAGGCAATACTTTTGTAGCAAAATGGGCCGATCGCAGCCTTGATGCCGATGCTTTTGTGCAGTTTGGCTTAGATAACACAGGACATGCCGCAAGCATTAGGATGGAGGCAATTTCGCCGCTGACCGATTTTAGCTTTGATTTTCAAGATTTAGATTTTAAGTTAGTCAAGTAGAAAATATTCGTTTTACCGCAATTTTTATAAAAAAACTGTACCTTTTATTCTTATTTTTTTATCATTTCTCTCTGGCTCAAACCCTGTTCGCTTGACTACTGGTAAAAGTTAGGCTGAATTTTAATTCAGTCTGGGTGTTAGCCCCAAGGGAATTGCCATTTTTAAAACGGCATTTGAGAATCAGACTTCTCTGAGGGAAATAGCATTAAAATCCCTTTCTTCGAAAACAGGCATAATAAACTGAATACAAGTTTGTTATGCCTGTTTTTTTTATTGTTTGTAATCAAGAAAAACTTCTCTTCGCAACAGTTTATTCCTCTCCCCAATATTGGGGGTTTTTTCCATAAAAACTTTGGCTGACCTTTGTCACATACAAAAATTAAAAAACAACAGCCATGAACCAACCATCAATATTTATCGGCGGGCGAAAAACAATCAACCCCGAGGAGGTCATTCGCCTCCAAGCCGATGTGAATTATACTTATGTTTTCTTTGCTGATGGGAAGAAAATCATTGTAGCAACAACTTTAAAAGAAATCGAAAGTCGCTTTCAGAGTTTTCCAAAATTCGTTCGTATTAATAAATCTGTCATCATCAACATTGACAGCATCAAGCGAATTGATGACGAACAAATCATTTTCCAAAATGGCGAAACGCTCACGCCCTCTCGCCGACGTAAGAAAGCTTTTTTTGAAATGATAAATAACTAAAATCTAAAAAAACATCATGAAAAAATCATTTATCTACCTCATTATCAGCTTTTTAGCTTTTAATTCGATAGCTCAAATCACCATAAGTGGCTCGACTATTCCGTCAGTTAATCAAACTTTTACTTTGGCATCTACTGGTGCATTTAGTTCAAGTTGTTCAGTTGGATTCACACCCTATGATGTTGGCACAAATATCTATGCTGTCAATGACCTTAGCTACCCCTCTCCACCAATAATTTATGTGATTGTTAGAAGAAGTGGATATTGGTATATTGAAGGTCATTATGTAGGAGGTGCATATTTTGTTTATTATAAATCTATTGCTCCAAGCACAGACCCAAATCCTCCTTGCAATACAACTTGGGGAATTTATACTGGATATTGCTATTATGGTAGTGGTATTGTTGCCACTGGAAGTACCACCAGTACGCTTATTCTTACTGGATATTGTCAATGTCCAATATCTCTAAGTGCTACATTAAACCCAACCAATTTACAATTGCCATTGTTGGACGCTCCAAGTTTGGCAGCAATCAGCCCCCAAAAAAAAGGTATGCTAACATTTAGCATGGATAGCCACCGCCCAAAAATTTATGATGGTTTTCAATGGGCAAATCTTATTCAAGACAAAGGAAACGTAGATTTGGGCGGTTCATTGACTACACAAGGCAAGCTGAAAATACCAGAAAACAGTACACTGACCTTTGGTGATGCCAGCTATGGAAGTGGCATTCCTACAGGTATGATTCTAAGAAATGTCGCTAACGAAGGCACACTTACCAGAAATGCAAAACTAATTATTGGTGCAGATGCCACAGGGAAAGTATTGGTAGGAACGGGGACAACATTTGGTGTTATGGCACCAAACTCATCTGTAACATTGGCAGGCTCGGTTAGCTCTCCAACAAGAATATTTACCACCAATTTTACCTTAGATGAAACAATGCACTATGTTTTTTATGATGGTACTGGCGGACACACTTGTACTTTACCAGCAGCAACTGGGCTTCAAGGGAGAGAATATTATATATCAAATCACGGTAGCCTCAGTGGTGTCTTAACGCTTTCACAGCCTTCAGGTACATTTACAAGTTTTACTTATGGTACAATTCATATTGTATCTGATGGAAGTATTTGGCGGGTAATTCGTCTTTAATAATAATTAAAAATCAATATTTAAAAAAATAACAATGAAAAAAATACTTATCTGCTTGATTATCAGCTTTTTAGCTTTTAATTCGATAGCCCAAATCACCATAAGTGGCTCTACCACTTATCCTGCTCTTAATCTTACTTTTAATCAATCCAGTATCATACCTTATTCAAATTGTTATATTTTCAGTGATGCTGGAACAAATTTTTACAAAGCAAGTGTATTTGTCCCACCAGCAAGTGGCGTACCAGGGTATAATATTGACTACTACATTATACGCCGAAGCAACAATTGGTTTATTGAGGGTTTTAATTATCTCAACCCTATTTATCCAACCTACAATGTCTATTACACTTCACAAAATACGAGTACAGATGTTAATCCACCTTGTAATGAGATATGGAGAATTTGGTCGGGATTTTGTGTTCCTTTGGGAGGTTTTGGTTTAACACCCACGGGTACAAATACAAGTTCATTGGTGCTTTCAGGCTATTGCAATTGTCCAGTTTCACTTTCAACAACAGTAAATCCTTCTCATATTCAGCTACCATTACTTGATGCCACAAGTTTGGCAGCTATCAGTTCTCCCAAAAAAGGAATGCTGACATTCGACATGAGTACACACCGTGCCAAAATCTACGATGGTTTTCAGTGGGCAAATCTTGTTCAAGACAAAGGAAATGTTACATTAGGTGGTACGCTTAATGCTCCAGGTTTGGCTCTCACTGGCTCAGTTACTACACCAGTGTATGTGCCAACCACTAATTTTGCAGTAGATGCCACAATGCACCACATTTTTTATGCTGGTGCGGGTGGACACTCTTGCTCATTACCCGCAGCTATATCAATAACGGGTAGAGAATATTTTATCACAAATCACGGTGGTGGAAGTTTGACTTTTACGCAAGCAATCAAAACGGGGCTTTCGACTACTATCAGTAGTTGTGTGCCAGGTTCAAGAGTACATATTATATACGACGGTAGTCAATGGCGATTAATTAATTAAAGGCTCAAAAAGGTTTTCAAATACAATTATAAACATATCTTAGAACGAAACAACAGGTGCAGTATTTGATATACTAAAAAAGTAGCATCTTTTTTGCAGTGAGTCAAATAGTTCGATTCATCAAGTAGAATATGCTATAAATCATGCCCAAATTAAATCCTGAATGACATACGATTGCCCCTAAAAGAGAACCTGAGTATCGTTTAATGGCAAAAAACATGATACTCACCAAAAACATACTCAATGTCCAGATGAGGGTTGGAATGGTGAAAAGATTCCAGCTATTATTAACGAAAACTAATCCAAAATGCGAGATGTGCGTCAGTGAAAACGCTAAACTATCAACGATTGATGCCTTTCGTTCGCCGACTGATTTTGCAAAACTTGCGTGAACGATTCCTCTAAAAAATAATTCTTCTCCGATTGGGCTGAATGTCATTCCCGTAAATGCCATAATTAAGAATAAAACTACCTTATCGTTTGGGCTGATTGCGGTCGGAATTTTGTACGACTTTCCAATGTAGTTGTACCAATTTTCAAAAGAGTTTCCGTACAAAATTTGCCCCAAAAAGTAAAGGAAAAAACTTGCCATTAGTCCGCCAATCAAAGCAATCAAGAGCCAGTTATACTTTTTAGGTTTTGTTATTCCAATTTCTGTTCGTCCAAACTTACTTAAAAAAAAGAGTGGAGTAAGTGCCGAGATTAACATTATCAGCCCAATCGAGCCATAATTTCCAGAGGAATTTGCATTTAGCACCAACACAAAGCGTGGAATACAAATTGTTAGGGTCAGAAAAAGTCCAAATTTCCAGTTAAAACTAAAAAATTTACGCCAAAAAGGTCTTAATTCGTTGTTCATATTTTTGTAAAGTATTGCTTTTCAGTGATTTATACTAAGTAGTTGAATGGAAATAATCGACATTTTAAATTTAGCTAACTTGCTTATTACAAGCATTTTATACCATTAAATATTCAACATTTATCATTAAACATTACTTACTATCGACTGTTTTATAAATCAGTAAGTCAATCGTTTGATGTTTTCCATGTAGCCTCGACTCACTCTGACCACATCGCCATTTTGCATAATTACATCGTAGTTGCTGATTTGCTTTTGGATTTCTTTCACGAAAGCCAAATTGATAATCGAAGAGCGATGCACCCGAATGAAATTTTGGGGATTGAGCTTGTTTTCCAAATGACTGATGCCATAATTACTCAAATAGTTACCTTTTGCCGTAATCAATTTTGAATAATCGCCGTCGGCATCAATCCACAAAACATCTGATAGTGAGATAGTTATGAGCTTTTGGTTAATCTGAATCAAAATCTTTTCGGGATATTGGGCGGCATTGATTAGACTTTCGGCTAATGGCTGAATGTTGGGCTGCTGCTGTTGTTCATTATTACGAAGTTTCTGAATCGCTGCCTTGAAACGCTCTCGAGTATAGGGTTTCAGCAAATAATCAATGGCATGAACTTCAAATGCTTGCAGGGCGTATTTGTCGTAGGCGGTCGAAAAAATAATTTGGGGGATTTCGTCAATGTATTTCAGCACTTCAAAACCCGTAAAGCCTGGCATCTGAATATCCAAAAAAATAATATCGGGCTTAAATTCATTGATTAGTTTGATAGCATCAACACCGTTATTAGCCTCGCCCACAATAATCAGCGAAGGAAAATCTGCCAAGTATTGTTTGATTAAAATTCTGCCAGCCGCTTCGTCGTCGGCAATGATTACTTTTTGCATAGTTTTTCCTAAATTTCAAAAACAATTTTTAAGCCATTGGGCTGATTATCAATAAGTTGCAGGGTAGAATGATAGATTTTTTCGAGGCGAAATTGGGTATTTGTCAAGCCAATTCCTTTACCAAAAACTATCTGATTTTCTTGCAAACCCACGCCCGTATCAGCAATTTCAAACCGCAATTTATCACTAATTTTATGAATATTGATGCTTATATCGCCACCGTCAATCAGCGATGAAATGCCGTGCTTGATGGCGTTTTCGACCAAAGGTTGTAAAATCATGGGTGGGATTTTTTCATCAAGAACGGATTTTTCAACGTTAATATTTATTCGTAAACGCTCGCCAAAACGCTTTTTTTCTAAGGCTAAATATTTTTCTACAAAATCAAGTTCATCTCGTAGCAGCACAAAGTCTTCTTTTGAAGCCCGTAATTGATACCGAAACATATCGGCAAGTTCGGCAATCATCTCACGGGTTTCTTCCATGACGGGCGGAACGGAGGCACTAATTGTATTGAAAACATTGTACAAAAAATGCGGATTTAGTTGGGCTTTTATTGCCGAAAGCTCACTTTGAAGGGCAACTTGCCGAAGTTGGGCTTCAATTTCTCTTTGTTTTTGCAGTTGTGAATAATATTCAAAGGCGTGAAAAACGCTAAACTGAACTACATAAATAAAGGTAGGAATGTAAATATCCCAAATTTGCGAACTTCCTTGTAAGTGTCCACGACCGAAGGCTTCGGTCATCAAATAAAATGCTTGTTGCCATGTAAATACAAAAATAAGTAGCGTAAATAGGTGTAAAATTATTTTTCGTTTCATAGTCCAACGCTGAATTACACGAAAATAAAAATACCAAATTGGAATTGTCAGCAAGAATTTTAGTAGATAATCAATGATTTGATTGGGGAGATAAGTACCCAAAATATCAAAGAACGATTCTTTGGAATAAGACGACCCATTGATGGAGAGCGTGAGGGCATAAAAAACACAAAGAAATGTATAAGCCAACAGCATAGCCGACAAATGCCCCCGTTTTATGCCCCAAATTAATTCTCGTTGCCAATTTATTTTCATCTGCATGTTTTTTCAACAAATGTAACGCTGGCAGGGTTCAAAACCCTGCCAGCGTTCGACTTCCGTATCAATTAGTTAAATTGCAAATGTAGAGTTCACACATATATTAACCAAACACATTACGACGAATCGACTTATTTGCCGCTGAACTGCACACTGTACCATTCAACGGTTTATTTGTTCGTTCGCCGAAATGTGCGTGTGTCGCTACTTTTTCTTGGTCAATTTTGTGGCATCAAAACAAAATAAACAACATGAAAAAGCTATTCGCAACACTCACTTTTCTTGCTATTCTCTGCTCAACCACCATTTTTGCCCAAAGTTTTTCGGTGAAAGGTTTGGTTAAAAACGAAGCCAACGAGGGCGTTTCGTTTGCTACGGTTACGGTTTTTTATGCCAAAGACTCTACCCTCGTGAAAGCGGACGCTTGCGATACCAATGGTGGTTTTAAGATTAATAATCTGAAAACTGACCGATATTATATGAAAATAAGCAGCATCGGATTGGAAAATTTTCGTTCGCCCAATTTTGAAATTATTAACCAAAGTGTTGATTTTCAGTCGTTTATCTTGAAAGCTGATACACAAAACTTAAAAGAAGTGAGCGTAAAAGCCCAAAAACCCATGATTGAAGTTTTGGCAGATAAAACGGTTTTCAATGTACAAAGTACGCTCAGTGCTACTGGCACTACGGGTTTTGAGTTACTCAGAAAAGCCCCAGGCGTGGTAATTGACAACAACGAAAACCTGATACTGGAAGGTAAAACGGGTGTACGGATTTTTATTGATGGCAAGCCGTCGGTGTTGATGGGGCAAGATTTAAACGATTACCTAAAATCGCTACAAGCCTCCGATATTGAAGCCATTGAGATAATTACGCAGCCATCTGCCAAATTTGATGCCGCAGGAAATGCGGGGATTATCAACATTAAACTAAAAAAAGACAAGCGTTTTGGCACCAATGGCACCGTTTCGACGGGTTTTGGCTACGGACATTTTGGAAAATTTAACAACTCACTTTCGCTCAATAATCGCAACAGAAAAACCAATTTTTTTGGAACTTACAGCAATCGTTTTGGACAAAATTGGTCGTTTATGAACCTTTATCGCCAACAAGTAAATACTATTTTTGACCAAAAATCAGAAACCATCAGCAATAGTAAAAACAATAATATAAAAGTTGGATTAGATTATTTTGCCTCGAAAAAAAGCACTTTTGGTATTATTCTGAACGGAAATTTTAATGACAACGACAATAAAAATTACAGCCGCACGCCCATTAGCCCGATGGTGAGCAACCAAATTGAACAAGTGCTGATAGCGGATAATCGCAGCCAATCGAATAATTATAATTTGTATCTGAACACCAATTATAAATTTGCTGATACGCTCGGACACGAGTTGAGCGTTGATATAGACTTTGGTCGATACAGCAATAATCGCCAGAGTTTTCAGCCAAATTTTTATAAAAATGCCAGCGAAACTCAGACATTATTTGAGCGAACTTTCCGAATGAAAACGCCAACCCAAATCGGAATTATTACCGCAAAAACTGATTATGAGCAGCGGTTTTTGAAAGGAAAATTGAGTTTGGGCGTGAAGTTTTCGTACGTACAAACTGATAATACCTTTGATTTTTTTAATGTAATTGATGGGCAAGATGTTTTCAATGTCAATCGAAGCAATAATTTTGTTTATACCGAACAAATCAACGCAGGCTATGTGAATTTTGACCGAACGGTAAAGAAAATAAATTTTCAGGCAGGTTTACGCTTCGAACAGACAATTTCGGACGGAAATCTGACAAGTTTGCAAGATAATACCGATGCCCAAGTAAAGCGAAACTACACAAATTTGTTTCCGAGTGCGGGCATTACTTATAATCTAAACCCAAAAAATAGCTTTGCTTTGTCGTACAGCCGACGCATTGAGCGACCAACTTATCAATCGCTCAACCCCTTTGAATGGCAACTTGACGAACTCACTTTTCAGAAAGGGAATGCTTTTTTGCAACCCCAATATACTGATAATATCAAAGTTTCGCACACCTATAATTATACCCTTACTACGGCTTTGAGTTATAGTTTTGTGCGAGATTTTTTTGCTCAAATTACCGACACAACGGGGTTTGACCGAAACTTTTTGATGGAGCGAAACATTGCCAACCAGCGAGTACTCAACCTCAGCTTTACTTATCCTTTTCAAGTAGCCAAATGGTGGAATGTATTTGCCAGTATTGATGCTTACCACACCGATTTTAAATCTGACGAAAAGAAATTTAAAGCTGTAAGTGCCAACGTGCTGAGTTTTTATGGTCAAAACACCTTTAATTTGCCCAAAAAGTGGAATTTAGAGCTTTCGGGTTGGTATAGTTCGCCAGGCATTTGGGGCGGCACGTACGTAACTCGTAATGTGGGTTCGGTAGATTTGGCATTGCAAAAAAAGATTTTTAAAGAACGAATTTCGGCAAGATTAGCCGTAAGTGATATTTTCTTTACCTCACCGTGGCGAGGAACAACGCAATTTGGCGGTATCAAAATTGTGGGTTCGGGCGGTTGGGAAAGCCGAATGGTTCGCCTGAATTTTAGCTATAACTTTGGCAGTAATCAAGTAAAATCAGCTCGTCAGCGAAGCACGGGTTTGGAAGATGAGAAAAGGCGAATTAATTAATGATTTTTGGGGTTTTCAACAATTTCACTAACGCTGGCAGGGGCTTAAAGCCCTGCCAGCGTTTATTTCTGTGTAAGCAGTAGGTGAACTTTTTTTATTTTCTACTCGGCACAAATTCCTAAAAGGATTTATTACAAGCTATTTTGGCTGGGGTTAAAAGTAAAAATACTGCCGCTTAATTTTTATTTGACCGTTAAATCAGATTTAACGCAATTCTAATGTTGAGCAATTAGTTTTTCTGTTACATTTGATGCACTTATCTACAAGTGTAGGTAATTATTCACAAACAAAAACACTTTTAGCATGAAAAACACTTCATACTGGGGTAGGCTTACTGTTTCCTCAACATTTCTCTTTTTCACTAAATTTGGAGAGTATCAGAATTGGTAAGAGTTAAAAAAGTGCATAGACAAAATTCTCAGAGATTCTGAAAAGGGAGACGCTGAGGGAACGGAAAAATCACGTTCTATGAAAATAAAAGTATTGGATCATAATCAGATGACGTTTAAAAAACGGCTGACGTTTTGACTGATAATTCCATTACGGATTAAAATTTAGCCTAACGGAGGCTCAAAAATCAATCCTAATATCTTTCCACGCCCACACTTTATAGTCAGTACGGTTTTGACTTTCATCGCCACCATAAACTAATATTTTTTGTTTAATTATTTCTTTTCCAATGTTTTTGAGCAAATCTAAACCTTGAAAAAGTTTCGGTAAAATAGTCTTTGTTGCTTTTATTTCTACAATATCATAAGCCGTTTCGTTGCTTACCATCAAATCAACTTCATGCCCGTTAGAATCTCTCCAATAATAAAATTCATGGTATAAATTATGGTGATAATTTTGTTTCATGTATTCATTAATAACCATATTTTCAAATAAAGCTCCTTTAAATTCGCTTTCATGGATAGCTTTTTCACTTTTAATACCCAACAAAAAACTCACTAAACCAGTATCATAAAAGTACAATTTGGTGCTTTTTACTAACCTTTTGTTGAAATTTTTGTAAAATGGTGGAAGTTGATAAACAATATAACTACTTTCTAAAATAGACAACCAAGATTTAACGGTTTGTTGTGAAATACCTGCTTCGTTTGCCAGATTTGTCATATTTAGCTGTTGCCCAACTCTACCAGCACATAATTTCAAAAACGTTCGGAACAAACGAATATCTTTCACATTGAGCAATTCCGACAAATCTCGTTCTACATAAGTTTCGATATAATTTGCGTAAAAAACCGACGTAGGAATTGGGCGGTCGTATAAGGCAGGATAAAACCCACGAACAATCATAGAAGCATAATTGAGTGGTAATAAATTGTGTGATTGTAGTTCTTCAAAATCAAAGGGTAGAAGTTTGAAAAGGGCAACCCTGCCCGCCAAACTTTGAGTAATATTTTTCATCAAACTGAAATTTTGCGAACCCGACAGCACAAATTGCCCCATCATTTTTGATTCATCGACCGAAGTCTGAATATAAGAAAACAAAGAAGGTACTCGCTGCACTTCATCGAAAATGACTTTTTGGTTATACAATTCTAAGAAACCGTTGGGGTCTTGTTCGGCAAAAAGCCTATTGTCTGGGTTTTCGAGTGAAACATACCGATAATCTTCAAACATACTTTTCAGTAGCGTAGTTTTGCCCGATTGTCTTGGTCCTGTTACAGCAATTACTGGGTAAACAAGCATCAATTCAGTAATCGCTTTTGCTATACTTCGCTTTATCATACAAGTTTATTTAAAGCACAAATATAAGACTTTTTTGATTCTATTATAAGATTTGCATGATTTCTATTATAATATTTACATGAAATATATTTTGTGATTTGCATAGAATTTTTGATTGTATTCATTTCGTAGATGTCGTTGTAACAACGGCTGATACATAGACTGAATTGACATTATGACTAACGGGGGGTATGGTGTTCTTTGAACGCACATTCTCAAATGCCGTTTTAAAAACGGCTGACACAAAGACTGAATTTCAATTCAGCCTAACGTGGATAAAAAAATATTGGACTATTTATATATTTATAGATAGAAGATGAATTATATTTGACTTTTAAAAGAAACGATATTTGTAAATAGCTTTTAACAAAAATGCAAGAATTACTATTCGAAGAGATTACATATGATGAAGGCTTGAGCGATTTCAATAATTCTAAATTAATTATTGAGTTGGACAAAGATACTTTTGATTTGGAAAAATCAGAAGAAGCAAGTCTATATCCATATGACCCTTCGAACGAGGATTTAGATATAAGAGAGTTGCCACAAACAATCTTTGAATGGATACGTAAGTACAAACAAGGTAAACTAATTATTGATCCTGAATTTCAAAGAAATTTAGTTTGGGATATTGAGCAGAAAAGCCGTTTTATTGAGTCAATCATAATAAACTTCCCGCTTCCTCCTATTTATGCTAATGAAAAGAAAGATGGTGATTTAATAATTATTGATGGTTTACAAAGAACAACTACTCTGAGAGATTATTTAGATAATAAGTTTCCTTTAAAAGGTTTGCAAGCTTTAACTAAATTGAATGGTAAATTTTTTGAAGATTTAGATGACCTCAAATCCAAAATAGAAGATAAAAAATTCACTGTATATATTCTAAAACCATCAATCCCACCAAAAGTAATATATGATTTGTTCAATAGAATCAATACTGGAGGTACCATACTAAATCGACAAGAAGTTCGGAATTGCCTTTTTCAAGGAAAATCGACAAATTTATTAAAAACTTTATCAGAAGAACCCTACTTTAAAGAAGCAATTAATCATGGAATAAGTCCCAAGCGGATGAAGGATAGAGAGGCTATTTTAAGATATATTTCATTTCGTATTTTGGACTATAAAAAAGATTACAAAGGGGATATGAGTGATTTTATTGAAAAGGCTATGATGATGATAAATGTTATGGGTGATAGTGACATTGAAATGATAAAAAAAGATTTCAAGAAGGTAATGAAATTGACATATAGTTTCTTTGGTGAAAACAATTTTAGATATTTTTTTAATGAGAAAAAAGGCTTAGTAAATATTGCACTTTTAGAATCTGTTGCTTATTTTTTTTCCATTTGTGAAGAAAAATATATTATAGAACACAAAAATAAAATATTAGAAAATTATTACAATGAGCTACTAAAAGACCCTCAATTTGAAGATTCCATTCGATTAACTACGAACAATAAGAGTAAAGTAAAAATGCGATTTGATAAAGTCCAAGAAATCCTCAGTTTATGATTAAAAATATATTACTCAAAAATTTTAAGATTTTCAAAGAGGAAACAATATTCCCTTTTTCTAATTTCACTTTGCTTACAGGTGTAAATGGTGGTGGAAAATCTACAGTTTTACAAAGTATTTTGCTTTTCAAACAAACTGCCGAAAACAGTAATAATGGTAAGTTTTCGTTAAAGGGACAAGTTATTGACTTGGGAACTTTTTCTGATATAAAAAACAAGGATACTGTCAGAGAAGAACCAATAAATATAAAATTTGATTTTAATGACAAGTCTGTTGATGCCATATTGAGAGAAAGTACATCACACTTAGAAGTTGATTTAGATTTACCTGAATACAAAAACTCTGACAGCTTAGGTAATGTTACGCAAATATTCAACATCCACTTATTTGATGAAATACACTATGTATCTGCTGATAGATTTGGGCCACAAAACTATGTTGTTAAACAATCTTTACCCATATTCATAAATGTTGGTTCTCAGGGTGAAAATTTATTGAATGTTCTTGAATTCTTAAAAGATGTTCCAGTAAATGATATACTTTATCGTGGAAAAAATGCAAATACACTCTTGCAACAAACACAAGAATGGTTGAGTATGATTTTTGGAGAAACAAAATTCGATGTACAAGGATTAGATGAAAGTTCACCGGTATTGTTACCACTCTTAAATCGCTTCAAGCCCAAAAATGTAGGCTATGGATTTTATTATATTCTGCCAATCATTGTAACAGGACTTATAGCGAAGTCCGAAGAAATTATAATCATTGAAAATCCAGAAGCACATCTTCACCCAAAAGCACAATCTGAATTAATAAAGTTTTTAGCACTTGTAGCTCAAACAGGTGTCCAAATAATTATTGAATCTCATAGTGAGCATATTTTAAATGCTTTTCGGGTTGCAATTAATAAACAATAAATTTCAAATAAAGAAGTTTGTGTACTTTTTTTTGGAAACTTGATAGACAAGTATTTTGAACTAATTGATATTGATACTATAGGTGGGATTGAAAACTGGCCAGATG
>JANNEN010000219.1:0-1792 GCA_031378715.1 Emticicia sp. | reverse complement strand
TAGCTTACTTTCTACTAATACAAGTACAGCTTTGGGAAACGCAATCAATAAAAAAGGCAAACAGTGTAGAACATTTAATAGCAATGCCAAAATTGCCACTTCCAATAAAAAGTTTGTTTATGCTGATGTTTTTGTTGTTTGCGGAGCAACAGAAACTTTCCCTCAAACGAAACACGCAGTTAATAATCCAATACTAATTGTAGAAGTTTTGTCGGACTCTACCGCAAAATACGACCGTGGGGATAAATTTCATGCGTATCAAAGCATTGAAACATTCAAAGAATATGTACTAATCTCGCAGGATGGCGTTTTGGTTGAGGTGTATTTTAAAACCGAAGATATTTTTTTCTGGCAATACCGAGCGTACAGAAATATTGAAGATGTTATTTATCTAAAATCAATTAATGTTGAGGTTTCGTTGAGCGAAATATACTTAAACAGGGAATTTCAAGACGAGTGATGTCTATTTCAAAATACTCAAATCTAATTCAAACCCTACCAAAACACCCTCACACGATAGTTTTTTATCAAAGCCCACAACGGTTTCAATTTCCCGATTTTCTCTAAAAACATAAGTTTTTTGCGTTTTTGGATTTATCAACCAAGCTAATCTACAGCCATTAGCCATCCATTCCTCAGACATCTTTTTTTGTGCATCTTTAAGGCTATCTGTATTTGACATGAGTTCTAAAACAAAATCTGGGCAAATCGGTGGAAATTTAGTTTGTTGATTTGAATCTAATTTATTCCAACTATTATTATTCAACCAAGCAACATCTACCGAGCGTGCCGCCGAACTTGGCAAACGAAAAGTTGTTGATGAATCGAATACATGACCAAGTTTGGCTTTACGATTCCAAATAATCAAATCTGCTGTAAGTTCAGCATTTAGCTTTCCTGTTATTCCCCCTGTATTTGGCATAATAAAAATATTTCCTTGTGAATCTCTTTCAAATTTAAGACTATCGTTTTGCGTACAGAAGTCATAAAATTCGTCATCATTCAAACGGAATCTATCATATTTTAATCCAACTAATTGTTCCATATATTTTTATTTTTTTTGTAAATATAATTAGTTTTGTAGAATAAACAAAAAAAGGAAGACTACCCTTGAAGGGAAGTCGGAAGTCTTCCTTTAAAATTACATTATAACTCATGTTACGTATGGTGGTTAATTTCTCCTCCTTTTTTCAAGGAGGGACGACCGACGCTCGGTGGCAAAATTCTGAAAAAGTCGAATTTTGACGGTGTGGTTAAAAGTCGTCGAAGTCCTTTCAAAACAGATTCTACGCCGAAAAACCCCTCCGTCCGACTTCGTCAGGATACCTCCCCTTGAAAAAAGGGGAGGAAATTAAGACTGCGTAACATTAGATTATAAAATTTACTTTTTCCTAACACTCACCGCAATTCTGCGATTTGCCGCACGACCATCTTCTGTATCATTCGATGCCGCAGGTTGTAGCTCACCGTAGCCTTCCGACTCCAAGCGTGCATCAGGAATTCCAGTAGCTATCAAAGCCGCTTTTACCGCCGCCGAACGCTCACCCGAAAGTTTCAAGTTAGCCGCATCATCACCAGTATTGTCAGTGTATCCACCGATTTTAATATTTACTGCAGGATACGCTTTCATGATTTCCGAAATATTTTTTACTTCATTCATCGAAGATGAATCAATAACGGCACTTCCCGAAGCAAAATTCAATGCTTTGAAGTTGAACCAATTATCTTTTCCAGCTTCTGTATTTTTGTCTTCAATAAATTTAATTACTTGATCTTCAATACCACCTTCCAA
>JANNEN010000195.1:0-9197 GCA_031378715.1 Emticicia sp. | reverse complement strand
CGGGGGCGGGCGACGAGCTGCAAGGCATCAAGCGGGGCATTATGGAAATGGCCGACGCCGTGGCCATCACGAAAGCTGATGGTGATAATTCACTAAAAGCCAATAATGCCCAAATGGAATATACCCACGCATTGCACCTTTACCCACCAACGGCAAGCAATTGGTATCCGCCCGTGCTGACTTGTTCGGCTTTGGGGAAGTTGGGATTGATCGAAATTTGGCAAGTAATTTTAGAATTTAAGCAACAAATGCAGGCAAACGGTTATTGGAAGCAGAATCGGCAACAACAAAACCTCAACTGGATGTATGCTTACATTAAACAGAATTTAGAAAATAGTTTTTTTGAAAATAAATCAGTTGCAGAAAACCTTAGAAATATTGAAGCCGAGGTACTATCCGAAAATATTTTGCCACTTACAGGAGCGAAGGAATTGTTAAATAAATATTACTTTTAACCGAAAAACGAAATCATACTGCATTAGAATCTCGTGTTTCATTTCAAACTTAAATAAAAAGACGTATTTTTGCGGATTGCATCACCCAAACCCGAAATTGATTAATCTGCTTATGTTCTGGTATAATATTTCAAAACTTATTCTTAAAAATCGACGTATTTGGCTCTTTGTCTTGTTCGTAACAACCCTTTTTATGGGTTTTATGGCATCAAAAATCACAATGTCGTACGAATTGGCAAGGATTCTACCGCAAAGTGACGAAAACTTTAAATTTTACGAGGATTTCAAAAAGCGTTTCGGTGAAGACGGCAACGTCATGGTGATTGCCATTGAATCGAAAAAAATCTATGAACTCCAAACCTTCAATGCTTGGTACGATTTGGGGAAAGAAATCAAAAAGATTGAGGGCATCAAGAATGTTCTTTCCAACGCTAACCTCTTTGGTATTGAAAAAGATAGCTCCGCCAAAAAATTTACTTTTCCGCCCCTCGTTCCGAAACGCCCCAAGACCCAAGCCGAAGTTGATGTAATTAAAGCAAAAATCGACCGATTGCCATTTTATAAAGGCGTAATTTATAGCCAAGAAGGCAACGCCCACTTGATGGCGGTGACTTTCGACCAAGCGAAACTCAACAGTAAAGGTAGAATCACGACTTCCCGAGAAATAGAAGCGGCGGCGGTTGCCTTCGGAAAAGCCAATAATATTGATGTGCATTTTTCGGGAATGCCTTTTATCCGAACCAATTTTATATCCAAAGTTTCGGCCGAAATGATTACTTTTTTGGGACTTGCTTTTTTGGTCACGATTGGGCTACTTTACCTCTTTTTGCGTTCGTTCAAAACCGTAATTTTTACTGCACTATTAGTCGTCATTTCGGTAGTTTGGTCGGTGGGTTATATTGTGCTGCTGGGTTATAAAATCACGATTTTGACGGGGTTAATTCCGCCCTTGATTATTGTTATCGGGATTCCGAATACGATTTTTTTGGTGAATAAATTTCAAGAGGAATTTCTGAAACACAACGATAAAATACGGGCTTTGGCGGTAGCCATCGAAAAAATTGGCAAAACAACATTCTTGGCGAATGTGACTACATCTATCGGTTTTTTTGTGTTTTACTTCACTGGAAGCCCCCTTTTGCTTGAATTTGGTTTGGTGGCCGCAATCGGTATCATGTCCACTTGGGCGATTTCATTGATATTGATTCCGATAATGTTTAGCTACTCGCCCGCCCCGAGTGCCAAGAGTGTACGCCACCTCGACAATAAAAACATCACTAAGTTTTTGACCTTTGTCAATCGCATCGTTCATACCCGCCGTACTGCCCTTTATACCTTAATCGGGGTTTTGATTGTTGTTTTTGGCTTGGGTACAATTCGCCTCAAAGCCATTGGATTTATCGTTGATGATCTGCCTAAAAATGACCCGATTTATGCCGATTTAAAATTTATCGAAAAGCATTTTCACGGCATCGTTCCTTTTGAAGTGATGATAAATACGAAGCGAGAAAACGGCGTGCTGAACCCCCAAGTTTTGAATAAAATTAAGGTAATGCAGCGTGAGTTTGCCAAATATGATGATTTCACAAATCCCGTTTCGCTGGTCGAAGCCATCAAGCTGGTTTATCAAGGCTACCGTGGCGGCGACCCAAAATATTTTCAGTTGCCTGGGGCCTTAGAGTTACAAAAATTAGCAGAATACGTGGGTACCGTCAAAGGAAAAGAGAATTTAGCCGCACCGTTTATCGACAGTACCAAACAATATACACGGGTGAGTTTTCAATGTGGCGATGCAGGAACAGTCAGAATAAGGCAATTAGTCGAAACCCTACAACCAAAAATTGATACGATTTTTAACTACGACCGTGAGGCAAAACAATGGCTGCCCAAAGATGAGCAAATTGATGCCCGCATCACGGGAAACGGCGTAGTGTTTATGAAAGGAAACGATTATTTGCTCCAAAACCTCATAGAAAGTACGCTTTTGGCCATTTTATTGGTTTGTTTGGTGATGGCGACGCAGTTTTTTGATGTACGAATGATACTGATTTCGACGATTCCGAGTATTCTGCCACTGATAATTACGGCTGGCGTGATGGGTTATTTCGGGATTCCACTCAAACCAACCACTACGCTGGTATTTAGTATTGCCTTCGGAATTTCGTCAGATGGAACGATTTATTTTCTCACAAAATACAAAGACGAACTAAAAAACCACAACAAAACCGTTTCCGAAGCAATCACCGAAACCATTATGTACACAGGAATCAGTATGTTTTATACAGCCATTATTTTGTTTTTTGGCTTCGGGATTTTTGCCGCTTCCAACTTCAAAGGCACTATCTATCTCGGCACGCTGGTTTCGATTACGCTTTTGATGGGAATGATTGCAAACTTGATTTTGTTACCCGCATTTTTAATGACATTGGATAAAAAAAGAAGTTTAGTAAAATGATACATTTTCATAGTGAGGAAATAGACTTTAAGGTTACCAATCCTATCAAAACCAAACGGTGGCTTAAAAAAATGATTGAAAATGAAGGCTTTGAATTATCCGAAATCAATTATATTTTTTGTAATGATGCGTATTTGCACCAAATAAACCTCCAATATCTCGACCACGATACACTCACGGACATTATTACTTTTGATAATTCGGAGGACGAAAAACTGATTGAGGGTGATATTTTTGTGAGCATCGAACGAGTTACGGACAATGCAAAAGACTTCAAAACTCCTTTCGACCACGAGTTTAGGCGAGTACTGGCACACGGAGTACTGCACCTTTGCGGCTTTTTTGATAAAACCGATGCTGATGAAAAATTGATGCGAAGCAAAGAAGAGTTTTATCTAAATCATTGGTAAAACTTCACCGATGTACAAGAAAAAAGGGCAGAAGATTCTGCCCTTTTTTGCTTTTGTTGCTATTGAGTGAAATAAAATCTTTGTGTATATTAATGCTACATAGTTGATTATTAAATGTGCCTTTTGCGGCTACAATAATATTAGTTGTAAAAACCGTGCCAAAGTACTTATAATCAAGTAATTAGCTATGTTTTACGAAAGTATCGGTATTAGATTTTATTAAAATTTGAGTCGTTTTAGCAAAAAAATTAAGGTTTTAGCAAGAAAATATCATATTTATATCCGTTTGATAAGTTTTTTTTAATCCACAAAAAATAGTCTTTTCTGTAATAAATTTTAACAATATCAAGAAAATTTCTATTTTTGAGGAGCATTTTCAGCCAACTCATTCAAAACTAATAAACTTCATGGAAAACCGTATTGGCGGCTATCGGGCGGGAGCAATTCCTGCCGATGTAAAACGAAAAACTGCTGGAAGATTCAGCAAACTCCCCCAGAAAGTTGATTTAAGAGAACACCTCACCGAAGTAGAAATGCAGGTCGGATTTAGCTGCGTGGCAAACGCCTTTGCGGGGGCGTACGAGTATTTGGCCAAACGCAATAACGGCGAATCGTCGGACGTAAGTCGGCTTTATATTTACTACAACGCCCGCTGGCTCGAAGACTCGCAAAACGAAGATTGCGGTTCGGTGATGTACAAGGCCATTGAAGGCTTAAAAGAATACGGTGCTTGCTCAGAAGAACTTTGGCCAAACGACGAAACCATGATACTGGACGAACCCGACCAAGAATCGTACGACCATGGTTCAAACTTTAAAATCGTTGATGCCGAATATATCGAAACCAATCTCGAAACCTGGAAACAAACCCTCGCCGAAGGTTATCCGATTTCGTTTTGTGTCAATACCTTCGATTCGTTTGATAATTGCACCAACAACAAAGGCCGAGTGACAATGCCCAAAGCATCGGATAATGTGCGGGACACCCACGGGTGGCACGCCATGCTCTGCGTGGGCTACTCCGACCCTGATAAGGTTTTTATCGTTCGCAATTCGTGGGGAGCCGAATGGGGCGATAACGGCTACTGCTACATTCCGTACGACTACATGATGAACGAAACCCTCAACGGCAATGATTCTTGGATAATACAATCGGTTGAAAACCTTGATTTTAGTGAGGGCGTTTGGGACGAAACCGAGGAATCAAACTTCGCCGTTGATGGCATTATTTACGTAACCGATTTTTGGATTGAAGTAAAAAACACCGAGAAATTTGCCGCCAAATTAGAAAAACTTTGCTTTGAGTACGTTGAGGCCGAAGAAGATTTTTATTTCGATTACGAAGCCCAAGAAGACGAAGACGGCGTAGAATATACCTACATCACAAAGTTTGAAATTCTGACCGAAAACCCCGATGACTTCAAAGCCGACTTAGAAACCCTTTGCGTAACGAACGCCATTGACGAAAATTATAGCTTTACTTATGGTGATAGTGAGGAGGAGGAGGAGGAATGATAAACCCTATAAAATCGAGAAGAAACTAACACAGTATTTTGAAGCGGGTGCGGGCGGCATTCTGCTTAAAATTGGCTGGAATATTTACCAAGAAACTAAACTTAATTACGTTTATACCTCCCGTAAAACCGTAAGAATCTGCATGGAAGATGATATTTGTTCAGCCGCCCCAGTTTTGCCCGATTTTGGGATTATGGTTAGTGCAACATGAATTAAGTAATTGATAGTTCAAAAAGAGTTCAAAATGCCGAATTTATTCGGGTACTTAAATATAAATTCCGTTGATTATTAAAGCAACCGAATTTATTCGGTTTAATCGGAAAAATTGAAATTTTTAAACTGTCAATATTTTAGCTCTTGCACCATTAGTGCGATTTTTGGGTAAGGGGTTATTTGACCAAAAACTCAATTTTAGACTGCGTGAAAGCAGCCACGATTCCGTAACCTCCTTTGATATTTGAGTATTGTTTGACGGGGGCATTGAATGCTTGAAAAAAATCACTACCCTCGTTTTCAGTTTCGTAATATCGGTAAGTTGCTTTGCTAAGTGTAGAAAAATAAACAATTATCTTTTCGGATTTTACATTGTATGTTGGTTTGTTGATTTCGCTGCTTTGTAAAGTACCATTCAAGCCCACTGCATAGCTGAGAGTGATTTTATTATTTTTAAAACATTCATCACTAATAAAATCTTCGGCTCGGGTAAAACCGCAAAAACTTCCCACATCTTCTATCTGTCCTAATCTAAACCAACTTCCTCCCACAACGTTGCCTTTATATTCACCCCATACTCTTATAGAATAAAAGTTATCTTCATCTTTTATATCATTGATTGTAATTTGCAGTTTTCTTGCCGCTCCGTTGGTGTAAAGAGATTCGAGCGGTTCATCAAAAACGCCTTGATAGTTTTTCAATTCGACGGGTATTTTTTCGGGAATACTCTCCACATCGGCAAATCCCTCTGCTTTTATTTTGTAATAATAACTGAATCCTGTTTTGGGTTTTGTATTATTTACCGAAAAGTAGATGCCTTTATTCTGATACTTCAAGGTTTCTATTAACAAATTATTTTCGTATAAATCCACTTGTGCATTAGTAATGCCATCTACAAAAAGTTGCTTACCAATTACTGGATAAGTTTTATTTAGTTTTAAAGTAATCACCTTATCTGGTGATAAAAAACTCTCTACAACCAACTTCGACCCCTCAAAAGGCAACTCAATGTCAAGTTCTTTTCGGCAAGACATCAAGCAAAATACACCAACCCAAATGATAATATATTTCATACTATTTTAGTTTCAAATTATAGCTGATTGACGGAATAATTGGCAAAACTGATTTTTGCAAAAGCCTACGATTCGTAGTGTAAGCTTCCGACTGAGAAAAACCAGAAAGGTCTAAATAATAAGGATTTTTTCGGTTGTAAGCATTATACAGACCAAAAGTCCAAGTTCGGTCACGGTGTTTTTTGGTCATTCCCTTAATGCTCATGCTTACATCAAGCCGATGATAATCGGGCATTCTAAAATTATTTCTGTTTCCATAAATAAGGTTAAACTTGTTAGTACCACTAACCGCAATGGGTACGGTTGTTGGTTGCCCCGTGTGATAAACCCAGTTAGCCGAAAAGACAAACTTATCATCGTAAGTCGTATAGTTTGCAGTTATATTGAGGTAATGCCTTCGGTCGAAATTAGCATCAAACCAATTTCCGTCATTTATTTCATCAAATCGGCGTTGATTATAAGCCAAGGTGTAGCCAACCCAGCCCGTGAATAAACCTTTGGTTTTGTTGAGAAAAAACTCCGAACCGTACGATTTTCCAATGCCATTTTGATAGATAATACTCTCCCACGATTGATTGAGAGCCGAAAGAAATGATTTGCCCGTTTGGTAGTCAATGAGTTTTGTGTAAGTTTTATAATAATTTTCGACACTAAATTCATAGGCATTACCGAAGGATTTATAAAATCCAAGGGAAAATTGTTCCGATTGTTGTGGTGGCACTTTTTCGGTTGCGGGTACCCAAATATCATTTGGCAAACCAACAGAATTGGAAGAAAGTAAATGAATAAATTGATTCATTTTCGTATAACTCCCTTTGATTTGAAACTGGTTGGGAAACAAAAAATTAAGATTAATTCGTGGTTCAAAAGTATAGTAACTTTTGGTATTCATTGAATAATTTACAAATCGAAGCCCAATATTACTCCGAAACCAACTTACAGGGTGGTAATTATCTTCGGCATAAAGTGCTAACTCATTGAGCCAGATAGATTGATTTATCTTGGAAACATCAATGCTTTCATTCGTGATTTTTACAAACGAAGGATTACTTTTGCGGATTATGTTCTGAACACCTATTTTAAAATCATGCTTATTATTATAAAAATAATCAATGTCCGTTTTAAAGGTTATATCATCAAGCGATGAGTTTAACGAATATTCGTCAGCCTTACCTTTATCTTTGGTTGAGTTTCCAATAAAATAATCGAACTTTGAGTAAGCTAAAACGGATTTTAAGAATATTTTTGATTTAATAATCTTGTTATACCTCGCCGTATAGGTCTGATTTCCCCAGTTTAAGCGATAGATACTTTTCAAGTCTTTTGTGCCTTCTCTGGCACTCCAAAAATCTTGCCCTCGGTACATACTTAAAAAAAACTGTCCCTTATTTTTTAATTGATAATTCACTTTTGCGTTCAAATCGTACATCCAATAATTGAACGCATTTTCGGCCTTTCCTGCATTAAAAGAAATTATTTGGGGTAATAAAAAAGGTGTTAAATACGAGCTTCGGAGAGAAACCATGTACGACGATTTGCCCGTTTTTTCAATAGAAATTGGCCCTTCCAATAAAAATTTGGAACTCAACATTCCGACGCTAACTTCTCGTTTGGCTTGCTTGTTGTTGCCTTCGTTCATCGTTATATCAATCACCGACGAAATTCTCCCCCCGTACCGAGCAGGAAATCCTGCTTTATAGACATCAATATTTTTGATGGCATCAGCATTGAAAATGGAGATAATACCAAAAAGATGCGACACATTATAAACCGAAACATCATCAAGCAGTATCATATTTTGGTCGGGCGTACCACCCCGAACCAAGATATTCGCCGTACCCTCATTGCCGATGGTGATACCAGGAGTCATCGAAAGAGCTTTAAAAACATCAGATTCACCCAAAATCGTAGGAATAGCTTTTAATCTTGAAATCGGAATGTTTATTTTGCCAGTAACCGCATTTTCGCTGGCATTATCAGTAGCCCTTATTGTAGTTTCGTTGAGCAGCATACTACTTTCTGACATTTGTACAGTAAGCATTGTATCGTTCCGTAAGTCAATATCAATTAATTGGGTTTCGTAACCAATGTATGAGAAGCGAAGCGTATATTTCTGATTGGGTGCTTTTGTGCTGAAAAAGCCGTATTTATTACTCACACAACCTATGTCAGTATTTACTAACTTGACACTTACCCCAACGAGTTGCTCACCCGATTGGCTATCGGTGACAACACCCGAAATCACCCGCTGTCCGTGGGCGGTAATGTATGAAAGTAATGCGATAAAATGGCTAAAGTATTTCATGAAATGATGCCTCTACACGGGGTGCAGAGGCATATTTAATTTTAATTACTACACGTACACGTCTCTTCGGAGCTACTACTATTCACTTTGCCAGCAACCTTTACCCAAATACTACCAATATAACGATTATTTGCTGGGGTTGTTTCTTCGGTATTAATCCAGCCACTATTGTACTGTTGGCCAGAATTGAGAGAAAACCAACCGTTTACCAAACCCTCTCTTCTGATTTCGGCTGCATTAGCATTCCACCAAATACCCATAAATCTATCTTGGTATTGAACTGTTGTGCTAAATCTGTAAAACTCATTTTCATCAAAAAGACAACCACTACCATCACACTTATTCAAGTTATAATCTGCGGCAAATCTTTTGCCTGACCCAACATATTTTGTGCAGTGTTCACTATTGGATATTGAACGACCATTTTTTAAAAAGATTTTTTGTTTTACGATCGGAGATGTTGTGATATTCGGTAATTTAACACCATTTTGAAAGGCCACAAAATCACTTTCTTTATAATTAGTAAATTTGATTGCTTTATCAAGAGTATATCTATGAGCATCTTTACCAATCAAAACAAGACCTTCTTTGTTAAAAAGCGTACTAATCGCATCACCTGATATTTGCCTCTTTGCAATCTTATCTTCACCGTCATAATCTTCGATTAAAGTCAAAAAGCCATCATAATAAGACAAGTCTTTTGAAGTGGCAATCTTTACCATATCATCTTTTGTGATTTTGCTAAATGCCGTTCTTGCGGACACAAAGTCAG
>JANNEN010000097.1:0-4575 GCA_031378715.1 Emticicia sp. | reverse complement strand
AATTTCCAAGAGAGGCTCGTGAAATCGGTCTGAGCCGAAAGGCTATGAGCTAAAATGAACAGTAAGATTATTTTTTTCATAGAAAAATACTTTAATGATATAGACAACCCTTGATAGACCATGACAACGTAAAACACTGATTATCGAGCAAATATGAGTTTTAAAATTAGCGATTAAATACTATCAGTCGCTTATAATACCCTTGACTAAAATTACCAATAAAAGGTTGTAAAGGTTACGAAAAATATTTTTATTCGATAAGTCATTGAAAACAATAGTGATATAGAAAAGGTTTTACAAGCAGATATTTCAATTAATCAAGAATATTTTTCAAGTTTTCCATGAAAAAATACGCCGAAATTAACCAAAGTAAGTTTCCAATCGTAACCGTAACTTTTACGGGCGAAGCCGCCAATGCTGAGAATTTCCCGCTGTACATGGCCGAAGTAAAAGCAGTTTATGAGCAAAAGAAGTCCACAAGTATCATATTTGATGCAACTTACGCCGTGCTTCCATCGGTGACTTTTCAGAAAATGCAGGCTCAGTGGCTTGAAGATAATACTCAATTAATGAAAGATTATTGTGTTGGCACGGCATATATTATTCCGAATATCATCATCAGGAATGTCTTGAAGGCCATATTTAGTTTCCAGAGCCAACCCGTACCGTATTTGGTTTGCCGAGATTACGCCGAAGCCGAGGCTTGGGTGGGTAAGCAAATGGGTTAAGGGTGAATGGGTGAATATATGGTTTTGACAGAAATTTTTCTTGTGGTAAATGCACCAATAAGCAACATTCTACATGCTCAATTCTACATTCTTTTAAGCTCCCTTTACTTTCATTTTGAGGGTATAAACCGCCTTAGAGGCAGTAATGAAGAGTATTTTTCGGTCTTTTCCACCAAACGTAACGTTAGCTGTCCAGGGTTCGTTGGTGTCGATTTGCTCAATTTGAGTACCGTTTTTATCAAAAACCGTTACACCTTTGCCTGTCATATAAACATTGCCTTTTCGGTCGATGGTCATGCCGTCCGAACCCATCGGGGCGAAAAGTTTTCGGTCGCTTAATGTGCCATCGGTGTTTATTTTGTAGGAATACGTTTTCTTGTCACCAATGTCGGCTACGTATAGCGTTTTGCCGTCGGGTGTGCCAATGATGCCATTGGGTGCAATCAATGCTCGGGCGGCAATAGTCACTATTTTTTTGTTGGGAGATAAATAATAGACCCGTTTTTCGGGAAGTTCCATTGCTGTATGCGACCAATATTTTCTTTGATAATAAGGGTCGGTAAAATAAACACCCCCGTTTGGAGCAACCCAAAGGTCATTTGGCCCGTTGAATCTTTTGCCTTCAAAATCATTGACGAGTACACTAATGTTTTTTTCTTTGTCGATGCTCAAAAGTTTATTTTCGGCATCGGCACAGGCAAGCAAATTTCCCTCACGGTCGAAGTAAAGTCCATTTGATCGGCTCGTTCTATCCATAAAAATTGTAATCGTTCCATCGTTTGCTGACCATCGATAAATTTTGTCATTGGGCTGGTCAGTAAAGAAAACATTTCCGTCGGCATCAGCGGCTGGCCCTTCAGTGAAGGCATATTCGCCCCCGAGTTTGGTGAGTATTGCTCCTTTGGCAATGATTGTACTCTTTTTTTCTTGTGAAAAAGTATTAATAATCACAAAAAAAGATAGTACAAATAAGCTGATTTTGTTTTTTTTCATTGGGCTAAATATTTTTCTTGAAGCCAAAAAAGGTTACTTCGCAATGCAAAATAACCTTTTTTCAGAGAATGTGCAAATCAAGATTTCTAAAAGCCAAAACCCTTCAATAATCTTAACTCAACCGCAAGGGTAGTGACCGCAAGGCTTTGCCCGTCAAGTCAAGAATTGCACCCGCAATGGCTGGGGCAATTGGTGCCAATGGAGGCTCGCCCGCCCCATACGGCACATCATCACCTTCAAGGATAAACGACTGAATATCAGGCACATCGGCTAATGAAGCCACGGGATATTGACTAAAATACCCCTGTTCGATTTGCCCATCTTTTACCGTAATTTCTTCATAAAGTGCGGCACTAATTCCCATCATAATTGCCCCCTCTACTTGGGCTCTTATGCCCGCAGGGTTTATGCTTATGCCTACATCTAATACATGCGTAACGCTTTTAATTTTTATTTTTCCTTCTATAATCGCTACTTCAATAGCGGCTGCAGCGATGGCTTTTCGGTCGTTGCCGATGGCAATTCCCCGCCCAATACCTTCGACTTTGGGGGTTTTCCAGTTGCTTTTTTCGATAAGGGTTTCTAATACTTTTTTACTCCGCTGGGCTATTTTATCGGCTTCATCAGTTAGCATTTCAATACGAAAATCAATCGGGTCTTTGCCTACGCTACGTGCCAATTCGTTCGTAAAACTTTCGATGGCAAAGGTATTGGGAAACATTCCTACTGCACGCCAAATACCAACGGGTACGGGTACTTCGGTATTCCAGATTGAAGTTGATTTATTTGGTACATTATACATGATACTAGCTCCGTGTCCTGCCGAGATAAAATCCGAACCCAAGAGTTTGAGGGCAATATCGCTGCCCTTTGCCAAACTTCTCAAAATCATATCAGGCGTAGCTTGCTCGTGCGAAATGGCTTCGATTTTGCCATTTTTATTCATTTTTGCCTGCAAAACGTGGTGCGTATTTGGCCGATAAAAGCCATTTTGAAACTCCTGCTGACGGCTATTAAATACCTTCACGGGTTGTCCGATGGCTTTCGAGATTAAGGCTGCCTCTACGGCCAATCCCTTAGTCATTTTTCGCCCAAAGCCACCGCCAAGAAATGGTGTTTGTACATCAATTTTATCAGTGTCCATGCCGATAGCCTTGGCTACCCAACCACGTACCTGAGCAGGATTTTGCGAGCCAGTAATAATCAATGCTTTGTCGGTTTCTACGTGGGCAATTGCTCCGTTTACTTCCATTTGGGCGTGGGCGGCCATTGGCGTTCGGTATTCTTGCTTGAATATTTCCGTCTGATTATCTTTCAAAATTCGCTTGGCGTTGCCTTCTTGCTGAATGTTTACTTCGTTTCCATTGCCAACGGTTACTAATTTTATTAAATCAGCCTGTTGGATTCCATTCGATGTGTTTGTAATTGTTTGCGTGATTTCCGATCCATCGCTTGCCTTTGAGGTACTTTTCGTTTTTTGTGTTTCGGTGGGAAAATCCCAAGTGGCAAGTATTTTTTTGCTGGCACTATCGGCGGCATAAAAAGTTTTTGCTACAACTGCTATGATTTCGGGGTTACTAATCTGGACAACTTTTACGACACCCACCGACTTTGCGGCTTCGCTCACATCAATACTTTTGATTGTGCCGTTGATGTAAGGTGAATGTAAAAGCACTGCGTATAGCATATTGGGCAGCTCACTGTCCATCGTATATTTTGCCGTACCCATTACTTTGGGTTTTAAGTCAATGCGTTTTGTGTCTTTACCGATGTACTTAAAGGCCGATTTTGGCTTCAAAGCGGGCGTTTTCGGCGTGTCCCATTTTTTGGTTTCGTTGGCTATTTGAGCATAAGTTGCTTTGTTTTTCCCCGCAACCAAAACACCGTTTTCAGTTTTTACGTCACCAATATTTACGCCCCATTTGGTAGCAGCGGCCGATTTGAGCATTTCTCGAAGCGTAGCCGCCATGGTTCGAATCGGCTCATAAAGGCTTGATGTTGAGGTACTTCCGCCCGTACCCATGCCGTCGGTCAAGCCTGTGTTGGTGGCGGCGTGTTCGATTTTTATTTGTTCGATTGGCACTTCAAGTTCCTCGGCGGCAAGCATCGCAAAACCCGTCCAGATTCCCTGCCCCATTTCGATTTTGGGCGATTTTAGCAAGATGGTATTATCGGGCAAAACTTCGAACCAAAAATCGGGTTTGAACGTCGAAATATCAACGGGTAACTCCATGGTTTCGGCTTTTTGTGCCGTAAAACGACGCATCGGCGAGCAGCCAAAATAACTGGCTACCACCGAACCGCCCAATACGATTGCTCCCCTTTGCAGAAATTTTCTGCGAGAAAATGATTTGTTTTCTTTCGACATCTCTTCTTTTCTTAGTGATTTTGGTTGGTGATTTCAACGGCCCGCTTGATAGCTTTAAGGATACGTGGCTGCGTACCGCAACGGCAAATATTGGCGATACCGTTCCTGATTTCTTCATCACTTGGATTAGCGTTATCCTTGATAAACTTGGCGGCCGCCATCATAAATCCCGACTGACAGTAGCCACATTGCGGCACTTGCTCATCGAGCCATGCTTGCTGAACTGGGTGCAGATTAGTTTCGCTTTCGGACAGACCCTCGAGGGTTACGATTTCTTTTCCCGCCACAGATTCGGCAGTAACCGAACACGAACGCACGGCTTCACCATCAATATGCAACGTACAAGCTCCGCACATGGCCATTCCGCAGCCAGCCGTTACAAATTGCAAAAACATTAGGCCGCCAATTTGTCCTAAATAACTCAAGCCAGTTTCGCCAGAATAGTGCTGTAAATTACAGTTTACCAAGAATGAAATGGCTGTATTG
>JANNEN010000081.1:0-6819 GCA_031378715.1 Emticicia sp. | reverse complement strand
CCTCCCCTTGAAAAAAGGGGCGACCGTCGCACGGAGGAAATTAAAAAAGTGTGTAACATGGGTAAGTAAAAATAACTAATTATTGGTCATTGCCTACAATTCAGTAACTTTACCAAAAAATAACAAAAACTTATTAGAAATGCTTGATTTGAACGGCAAAGCAATATTAATCACGGGCGGAACGGGTTCGTTAGGAAAAAAGATAGTTGAAACCATTTTTCAGCGTTATCCGAAAGTAGGCAGAGTAGTGATTTACTCACGGGACGAACTCAAACAGTATGAGATGCAACAAACGTATCCGCATCACCTTTACCCAAAAATCAGGTTTTTTATTGGTGATGTCCGTGATGGTGAACGCATGAAACGTGCATGCGAAGGCATTGATTATATCATTCATGCTGCGGCTTTGAAGCAAGTTCCCGCCGCCGAATATAACCCAATGGAGTGCATCAAGACGAATGTTTTTGGTGCCGAAAATGTCATTAATGCTGCTCTGGCCAACAATGTGCAAAAGGTCGTAGCACTTTCGACCGATAAAGCTGCGGCTCCGATAAACCTCTACGGGGCAACCAAACTTTGTTCGGATAAACTCTTCGTGGCGGCCAATAATATGCGGGGTAGCCGAAATATTACTTTCTCGGTTGTTCGTTACGGAAACGTAATTGGTTCTCGTGGGTCAGTGATGCCGTTTTTCTTGGAAAAAGCAAAAACTGGCGTACTACCAATCACCGACGAACGCATGACTCGCTTTAATATTTCGCTTGAAGATGGTGTAGAAATGGTACTTTACGCCTTAGAAAATGCGTGGGGTGGCGAAATATACGTGCCAAAAATACCTTCCTACAAAATCATGGACGTAGCCAAGGCGATTGGACCTAACTGTGAATTTCAGCACGTGGGTATTCGTCCAGGCGAAAAATTGCACGAGGAAATGATTACTGAAACTGACTCGTTGAGTACCGTCGAAACTAAAAACTATTACGTAATCATGCCGTTTTCGCCGATTTGGAATACCGATGAATATTTGGCAAAATTTGATGCAAAGTATGTAGCCGAAGGTTTTAAGTATAATTCAGGCACTAACGACGAATGGCTTACGGTTGAGCAAATTCGTGCCGAAATCATCACGCACATTGACGCTGATTTCCAACCCAAATAAATAGTCAATAGTTTAAAATGGCATTTCATGGCAATATAAACCACTAATTATCAATACTTTATGAGTCATAAATTTATCGGCTAAATTTTCTCACTTACTCCCAAAATGATTCCATACGGCAAACAAAACATTACGGACGAAGACATAGCGGCAGTTGTCGAAACCCTCAAATCTCCGTTCTTAACTTCTGGACCAAAAGTAGCTGAATTTGAAGCGGCTTTTGCCCAATATATCGGTTGCAAATATGCAGTGGCAGTAGCCAATGGCACGGCAGCTTTGCATATTTCGTGCATGGCGTTGGGCGTAAATGCCACCTCAAAAGTCATCACTTCGCCCATCACGTTTGCGGCATCGGCCAACTGCGTACGCTACTGCGGTGGTGAAGTGCATTTTGTGGATATTGATAGCGAAACTATCGTGCTTGACATCAGTAAAGTGCGAACCCTGCTCGAAAGCCACCCGAAAGGTACTTTTTGCGGTATTATTCCCGTTGATTTTGCGGGCTATCCCGTTGATATGCAGGCGTTTCGGGAATTAGCTGATGAATTTAACTTGTGGATTTTAGAAGACTCATGCCACGCCCCAGGCGGTAATTTTACTGATAATCAAGGAAATAATTACCGTTGTGGCGATGGAAATTTGGCCGATTTGGCAATATTTTCTTTTCACCCCGTCAAGCATATTGCTACGGGTGAGGGCGGCATGGTCACGACCAACGATGAAGCCCTTTACCGCAAACTAAAACAATTCCGTTCGCACGGAATGGTTTATCAAGGCGATTCGGATTTGCTCGAAAACCACGGCGGCTGGTATATGGAACTGCAAGAATTAGGCTATAATTACCGAATGCCCGACGTACTCTGCAACCTCGGTATTTCGCAATTAAAAAGAGCCGTTGAAGGCCTTGATAAACGGCAAGCGATTGCCAAACGTTACGATAAAGCCTTTGCTGGTACGAGAGTAAAAACGATTATTCCTCCCGAAAATGTGGGCCATGCTTACCACTTGTACGTGATTCAGATTGAAGACCGCAAAGGTTTGTATGACTATCTGCGAACAAAGCAAATTTTTGCCCAAGTACATTACATACCCGTGCATTTAATGCCGTATTACAAGGGCTTGGGCAGCAAAAAAGGTGATTTTCCGAATGCTGAAAAATATTATGACCATTGTTTGAGTATTCCGATTTACCCGATGCTCACGCAAGCCGAACAGGATTTGGTAATTGCCGAAATATTATTTTTTTGTGCGTAGAGACGTGGCACCGCCACGTCTTCACGAGAACAAAATTGCATTGATGTTTTTGAATTCGACGTAGAGACCACCGTTTCGGCTTGAACCAAATTTGACATTTAGACGTGGCAGTGCCACGTCTCTACATGTTTGCATTGACGTTATCCACCCAAATTTGTTTGCCCGCACAATTCCAATGGGAATCTCCGATTTCGTACAACGGTTTATCTGATTTTTTAAACGCATTATGTACATCAATGAAGTGCATTTTGAGCAAAGAATCTTGCTGTATTCGTTCAATTAGATGGTTATATTTACCTAAGTCTGTGGCTACGAGTGAGGTTTTATTTGGAATTATTGATAAATAAACCTCGTCAAACCCTGCTTTTCGATAAAAATCATTGGTGATATTGATGTGCTGAACGATGGTTTTTATTTCTGATTCTGATACATTATCGAAACACGAATTTATGCCCGAAGGTTGGGCATCGAGTTCATACAGCAGGTGTTTTTGGTCTTTTGAAAGCAATACTTTTTTATCAAGTCTGCCGAAAATTTTCCAATTTAACCACGCTTTGCATTCCTTAAAGATCAAGAAAAAATCGGACGAAAAAAGCAAGGCTTCATGACGTTCAGTATTGTAAGGGACTTCATAATTGAGTGCTATTTGAAAAACAGTTTTACTTATTTTTATCTCCTTAACTGCCTCATTATCAATAATTTGTAAGTTTTTATAAGGTAAAGCAAAGCGTTCTCTGACGTGCCGCTCAACAGTTTCGATTATTAGAATATTGCGACGGGATTTATCTAATTTTAGCTGCGTAGTATCCGAAATAAAAAAGCGTTGGTAAGTTACTAAACCCTTGAAATGATTCTTCTCGATACGTTCTTTTTCGGTAAAACTATCGCCCAAAATCACCAAAGCAATGTTCCTTGATGGGCTACTTTGGGGTGCTTCACATTGCTCCACGGGGGCTTTGAATTGAGCCAAATTTGACATTCGGTACAAATCACCGTAACGGTAATCGTTGGGTGTTACATTATTTTCAGACAACCATCGGGCGAAGTTTTCGGAGAATCCTGTAAACCACAAAAAAGCGAATATCGATAAAAAAATATATTTCATCAGGTAGCTCGTTTAAAACTGAAAATAAATAAATTGATTTGAGCCAAAAACACCGAAAAAGTAACACAATATGAGTAAAACTGTAAATTTTAAATAAAATTGTGGTGTATTTTTAACTGAAATATGTTTTATGAAGGTGTCTTTCATCAATAAAAGTAGAATTAATATCCAGCAAAAAAGCATTTCGCTCGGTTGAAAAGGTGTGGTAATGGTACCATAATTATCAAGATTAAAGATTTTTTGAAAGATTATTTTAGCATTGGTCAGTCCATTAGCCCGAAAAAACACCCACGTAAACATCACTAAAATAAAAGTAAAACATAAATTTAAGACATCGGTGAGCCTATTAGGAGCTATATTTTTTGGTAAAAAATTTACGTATTTGTCACGTAATTGAGCTAAAACTAAGTAAATTCCGTGCAAAGCCCCCCAAATAATATATGTCCAAGCGGCACCGTGCCAAAGTCCGCTCATCATAAAGACAAAAAATAGATTGAAATATCTGCGAAACTCCCCCACTCTATTTCCGCCGAGCGGAATGTACAAATAATCTCTGAACCAGCCTGAAAGCGAAATGTGCCAACGCCGCCAAAACTCACTGATTGACCTCGAAGCATAAGGAGCGTCGAAGTTTTCCATGAGCTTAAAACCCATCACCCGAGCCGCCCCAATGGCAATGTCAGAATATCCCGAAAAGTCGCAATAAATTTGAAAAGTAAAGAAAATCGTTGCCACCAAAAGGGTCAAACCGTTATGGTCTTGGGGCGAATTATAACAGGCATCAACGACCATCGTCAGTCGGTCGGCAATGACCACTTTCTTGAACATTCCCCACGCCATTCGCATCAAACCTTCTTTAAGATTCTCGAAATCATATTTGAAATTACTATGAAACTGCCAAAGCAAATTCTGCGGACGCTCGATTGGCCCTGCAACTAATTGCGGGTAAAACATTACATAAAGTGCGTAGATACTAAAATCTCTTTCGGCTTTCTGACTGCCTCGATAAACTTCAATAGTATAACTCATAGCCTGAAAAGTATGAAACGAAAGTCCGATTGGCAAGATTATTTTGAGTATTTCGAGGTGTGCATCGAAGTTTATTCTAAAAAAAACGTTGTTGAGGTTTTCAATAAAAAAATTGTATATTTGAAATAGGCCAAAAAACCGATGTTGGTAATTAGGCTCAAAACGAGCAATAATTTCCGTTTTCGACCTGCAGCATTGGCAATCCAGATTCCTGCAAAATAATCAACTACAATAGTGACGAATAAGATAAGAATATAAATCGGCTGAAAAACTGCGTAGAAATAGCAACTTGCAAACAACAACAGCCAAATTCGTCCACGGTGGGGCAAACTGTAATAAGCTAAAGTGATGGTGATAAAGAAAAACAGAAATTGCAGTGAGTTGAATAACATTGATTACTGGTAAAATTGAAAATACTTGATTGTGTTCCAAAGTTCACGCTAATTATGAAAGTTTCAAAAGAATTTCGTTAGGAATTGTATAGTCTAAACTCAATGAAGAGTTTTTTCAAAGTAAATTTGACTTTATAAAACTAAGACACTATCTTTGCAACTCAATGATGATCCCATAGCTCAGCTGGATAGAGCAACTGATTTCTAATCAGTAGGTCACAGGTTCGAATCCTGTTGGGATCACGGTTTAATGGTCTGATAATCAAAGAGTTACAGTAAAATGTAGCTCTTTTTTTATGCCCTTAAAAAACTGGTATCACTACAAGTATCACTACAAATTCGGTAAACTACAATTCATCTAAGTATTTGTCTTCAACTTCCTTCTCAAAACTACCAAGGTAACTTTCAGTTGTGGCGATTTTTTTATGGCCCAACTTTTCCTTTATCATTGCCAATGGAGCATTACTTCGCAACATTCTGGTAGCAAAACTGTGACGTGCCACATAAGTATTGAGTTTTTCTTTGATTCCCAACTTTTCGCCAATCTGATTCATGTGATAATTTGTCACTTTGATAATTTGATGCACTTCCGCTTTGCGTTTTTCGAGGGATTGAATTTCCACCAAAAAAGGAAATACAAAATCTTTTACAGTTTGTTGTTTACTTGCCCATCGGTCTAAAACTCCTCTCATTACTTCGTTTATCCTCACCGAAATATCAGTATTACTTTTCATCGTTTTTTGTCTTTGAAACGTGATTTTATCTTCGGTGATGTCTTGCCAAGTTAGGTGAATGATGTCGGTAAAATTCATGCCATTGCCAAAATACGAAAAAAGCCACAAATCATGTGAACGCTGTTCTAAGGTATTTGGAGTTGGAATATATGCTTTGATGGCATCAATTTGACTTGTAGAAAGTGCTTTTTTGATGTTTCTTCCTACTGGTGGAGAAAATCGTTTATTACCAAATGGATATGTATCTCGGTCGATGATTTTAGCTTCGATGGCGTCGTTGAAAACGACCCGTAGCGTTCGACTATAAATTCCGATGGTCGTTTCGGAAGCTCCCGACGCTCCAATAGGTACACCATTTTTCTTTTTTTGAGATACTTTGCCGTGTTCCTTCATAAAAACACTCCAATCGGTCAAGAAATCACTATCAACGTGGCTAAACCTTAAAACAAAATTCTTTTTTGGTTTCAATCGGTTTGGCTCTTGAATTTGTAAGTATTCAACAAAGCGATTTAATGACTTAGCTACCAAACCAAAATTTGTGCCGTGCGTTAATTGCCCTTTGGCTTTCAGGGCTTCACATTTGGTGTTCAAAGTCTTGATTAAATCGGTTTTGTCATCAATACAAATCGTTTCTTTTCCATAATTGTCAAACTCAGTTTTGAAATTATCGAAATCAAAATTATCACCAAATTTCTTGATAATAATCTTGGCACGCAGCACAAAACCATCGGCAAAAACCTTTCGGTTATCTTTTGGAGCGAATAGTAAACGATGGAAATTAATAACCTCGTTGTCACGGATACGACCGTCTAATTCACTATCTTGCTTTTTTAATTTTTCAAAGATAGAGGTTGCAATTTTGATTTTTGTGGAGTAATCCTTTTGTTCTCGATTGTGCGTAATTCGTAGTTTGATGATACCAAATCCTTCTTCGGTTTTTCGGGTATCAAGGTAGAAATTTACGGTTGCCATGCGTGTATTTTTAAAATTTAGCAATGAAAAAAGGGTAGTGGTACATTTAGGGTGCTGGGAATATTTTTTTTGGTATAATATAAAAAAGAGCAACGAGGTTTTTACTTTTGTGAATCCAAACTCAAAACTAAAAACAGATGTGTAATAAAACAGACCGTTGCCCTCGTTGCTTAG
>JANNEN010000446.1:0-6787 GCA_031378715.1 Emticicia sp. | reverse complement strand
GTTTTCCGATTGATTTAAAGCGGTAGTTGAGTACCTTAGAGTTTAGTAATGCTAAAATATATTTCAAAGAAACTACCTTTGAATTGGTATCAAAAATAACAGTAGTATTCGTTAAACCTATGTGAAAACCTGTATTATCAAATGCAAAACAATTATTAGCCCCCCTGTAAGATGTCCATATTTTATCCAAATGATAATAGTCTTTGTGCATCGGACGGCTGTATCTCCACCAAACTCTACCTTCATTTTTTACAGTTGCCCTATTTTTTAAAATATCTTTATGGCTGAGTAAATATTGCTGTATGTTTTCAGGTAAATCTTCAAAACTATCTACATTTTCAAAGTAAATCATATCATCTATGTACGAATCATCAATATAATATTTCTTAATTGCCTTTCCATTGAGCCGTTTTTTAAGAAACTCAGCGGCAAAGCTTTGATTAATAATATCTTCGTTGCTAAACACCTCATTTGCAGCAGTTTGCATACCAGAACCAACTAAAACTAATTCACCAAGTGGTTTTTTATCTTTATCAATTTTGGAGTTCAGTTTTTCAGTCTCATCATTTACCAAGGCAAAGACATTGTTTGGTTTTAATTCAACTTTAATAAAACCATTAAGGTCTTTGACTGCCAATTCAAAATTTTCTTTTGGATTTTTGAGTGTAAGAGCATCAATTATTGTATTATTTTTGCTTTTTCCAAAATGCACTATTGCAGTAGTAATCATGGCACTATCAAAAACTAAATATTTTTCAAAATTTATGATACGTTGAATTGGTGCTTTTTGGAGTATGTAATTGCGTAATTTCTGAGCTTTTTCTGAAAACAAGAACGCATTAGAAATAATATAAAAAACGTTGCTATCCTTTTTAGCTAATTCAATACCTTGATTTATAAAATAGAACAGAATATCACTTTTATCCATCCATATTTCAGCATATTGGGTTTTAATTTGATTCACATACGAAGATTTTATACCCAATGTTTCTACATTAAAATACGGCGGATTTCCAATCACAATATCAAATCCACCATTTTCGGCTACGAGGTGGGGGTTTAGCACTTCGGGGAAGTCGAGTTTCCAGTCAAAATGCAAGAAAGGTCTTTCGGGGTGTTGTTGTAGGGTTTGTAGTTTTTTTATTTGCTTATCAAAATTGGCAATCGTCAGCAAGCGTTCGGTATTGGCTTTTATTTCTCGGGCCGTCGGAAACGCTGACCCTTGCAAGGGCGTAGTATTCATGTATTTATCTTTATTGAAGCTAAACTGATTGATGAGCAATTCGAGCTTCAATGCCCGTATTTTGCTGGTTAGTGCTGGTTTTTTGCTCACTTCGGCATCAAAATACTGGCATTGCTTGTCGGCTACTTCTTTTAGCAAGCGTTGTATATTTTGCACAAAATCATGGGCTTTGCCCGCACTCACTTTCCTGTCCCAGTCAATGGATATTACTTCGTCTTCAAACTTGCTCACGAGGCTATTACCCACCACAATTTTATAATCGAGGTTGGGCAGTGCCTTGGGCGTTTGTTCGTCCACGATGAGGCTCAACCAAAAGCGTAATCGGGCAATATCGACCGCTCCACGCTCAATATCCACGCCATAAATCGAGTTTTGGATAATGTGGAGTTTCATTTCCACCCGTTGCGTTGGCGTGGGCGAAACCCCCTCAATGGCTTCGTGCAGGAGTATTTTGGCATTAAAAATCTCGTGCAGCAGCCCCATCGGAAACGCCCCCGAGCCAATGGCAGGGTCGCAGATACGCACACTTTCGAGCTTATGGCTGATGGCTTTAAGGTGCGGCCGCAAGCCCTCCGAAATCCTTTGGTGCTTAATAAGTGCCTCAATAGCCCCCCTGCCCCCCGATGGGGGAGCTAAAAACTCATTTTCAGAAATCAAGTTCATCGAAGATGAACTTGAAAAAGCTCCCCCATCGGGGGCGGGGGGGGCTAAATATTCAATCAAACTCTCTTGGCACATATAATGCACAATTTCTTTGGGGGTATAAAATGCCCCTTTGTCTTTGTTGTCTTCGAGGAGGTTTTCAAAGATATGTCCCAGCATTTCGGGGTCCACCGCCACGGTGTGGTCGTCGGGGCTATCTTCATAGACCGTAAAATTATAGGCGTTCAAAAAATCGAGAAAGCCCCGTTCTCTGTCGCTCTCGGCGTTGTCGGTATTATGAAAAAACTGGGGCGGAAACGTCAGAAAATGTTCGTCATGCTTGTCTTTTTCAAAAAGTCCGCCATTCAAAAACGGAATCGTTAGCACCGTTTTGTCGGGCATCACGAAAGCGTCATTTGGGCGAGGAGCATTGAGGGCATTAAAAAACAATTCGGACAACCAAAGCGGGTAAAAAGTTTCGTTGCCGCCCGAAGTTTTGAAGAGATGCATAATAAAATCGGGCTTATTGCCGAGCCAGCCTTTTTTCTGCACAAAGTACAAGAAAACGATACGCCCCAGTAGTTTTTTGACAAAATCACGCATCGCTTTTTCATCACCATTAAAAACGGCCGCCTTAAAATTAGAAGCCATCAAATAGTCATTAAATCGTTTGTAGTGAATCTTGGTATATTCATCAAAAAATGGCTTGCTGACCTTCTCTACGGCGAAAGCCTCAATCAAATCTTTGCGTTCGATGATGGATTTACTTTCCAAAATTGCCAATTGCGAAGCAGCCGTCAAGCAGCTTTCGGCTTGCCCCAGCAGATAAGTATAGCGTTTGGCATTGGTTTTTATGGCCTTGATTTCGCCCGTGTCGCTTACTTTTGTATCGCTCGCCACAAGGCTCAAACGCCAAGAAGTAGGGCTTTTTTGTTGCACAAAATTAAGTAACATCACGTCGCCAGCTACCATCAATTTACGCACATATTGCTGAATCGAGATTCGGTTTTGCTCCAATCGCACGGCATCGTGCAGCGTTATTTCGTAGCAAACGATGTCGGTATCATCATCAAGCGTAATGCTTCCGTAGCGTAGCACTTGCTTGATAAGGCTCGTTTCGGATTGCGTAAGGTTGGGTGTTTCGTTGATGGGCGATGTGGGTATTTGCAGTTTGTTTTGAAAAACAGGCTGTAAAATTTCCGTAATAAACACACGGCGTTCGTAAGGTTTTTGTAGTGCTTGTTGAAGTAAGATTTTGCCAGCCATTGTTTTTCGATGATTTAAACCTTATAGGTTTTCAAAACCTATAAGGTTTGGATATAGGTTTGGATTGGTGAAATTATAAGTTTAATGTAAGCACTATTTTAGGGTTTTTGATGTTTTGTTTTGGTTTTTCTACGGGGCGTGCGGTATCCGAGAAATTATAGCGGTCGAGTATTTCGCTAAATAGTTTGTCGTAAAATTGTTCTAAATTTTGGGTAAAAAGTTTAGCTGTCGTTGTCCAAAAATCATTAATTTCTTTGGGCAAACCCTTATTCGGAAATCCACCCGCCTTGATTTTACTCAGCACCGTTTTGAGTAATTCTTTTTTCTGAGGCGTAGGAGCGTGTTTTATCAAATGCGAAAGGTTGGTAATCGCCTTGTTTTCAGCAGGACTAAGGTCTTTTCGATTGATATTATTGCTGATGTTTTGCTGTATTACATCAGATTTAAAAAACTGATAGGCGGTTTCTACTTGCCCAAAATGCTTGTCAGAAAGGGTTTTGAGGGCTTTTTCGGCTATTTCGGCTTTAAATAACTTGGCAGCATCTAAAAAACTAAGTTCTTGCACATTGTTGGCATCGCTCACAAAACAAAACACGCCAGGGTGGTTGTCGGCTTTGAGGTAGCAGAGCGAGCTATCGGGCAAATTCAGCGGAATTTGATTCGGCACGGGTATCATCAATGGATTGATATTGCCATGCTCTCGCCTGACCCTCGCCTTATTCGGTACTTGCTTGATGGCACTAAACCATTTTTCGTTTTTCTTTTTAAACTCACGCAATTCAATCAAATATTTCAGCACTTCGCTTTGTTCTTGTTTGAGTTTAGTCCCGTGCAGTTTGCCATCGCCGACTTCCTCCAATGCCGAAAAAATTCGGTTGTCTTCACCAAAAGCGGTATGAAAGGCTTGGAGTTTTCGGAGGGCATTATTGACCAATCGTATCTGCACATCGCCTTCGGCCGAAGGATAATAATTATAGACATAGATTTGTTTTGCCCTCGAACCAATCCGATTTACTCGCCCGATGCGTTGCATCAATCTTGTACTATTCCAAGGTACGTCATAGTTGATAATTACGTTACTACGGTGCAAATTTACGCCCTCGGCCAAAACTTCGGTCGTGATTATTACATCAAAATCGTGTTTCCATTCTCTTTCATCGACATTGGCATCAAAGTTTAAACGAATATCGGCACCTACTTCTTTTCGGTTTTTGGCACTGACAGCCAGCACTTTATAGCCTTTGGCCTGCATTATTTTGGTGAGTTGGTCGGCGGTATCTTTGGCTTCGCTAAAAATGACTAATTTACCTTCGTGGTTTTTGTTTTTTTGAAAAAAAGTATCTGATAATCCTTGCGTAAATGCTTCCAATTTTGGGTCGTTGGTTACGGTTTTCCAGCGGGCCAAAAGTGCATCAATCTTGGCTTTGTCTTCTTTCAATAATTCGATAAATTGCGTATCGAAGGCTTCCGCCTTGAATTCACGGTTATTGCCACCTTTTGCTTCCATTTTTATTTGGATTTCATCTTCCGAAAAACCATCAGCCAATAACTTATTTATATTAAGGTCGGGTGCAATAAAAACACGGTCATTGGCAAACATATCAATCATGTTTTGACAAGCCTTTTGCAAGCGAATAAGCGATTCTTTGAAGGCATTGAAGCTACTTTCAAGGCGTTTGACCATCAACAATCGCATGATATGAGCCAATCGGTCGGAGATAGACTCAACGTTGCCGTAGGTTTTTTTGTCTTCGGCATTGAGCAAATATTTGATAGCTCCGTAGCGATAATAGCCCAATGCTTGGGGCAATTTCTTTTTTTTATCACTTGGCTCTACACCCGCAATAATATCAATGGTATCGGCAAAGAGTGCGGCTAATTTTTCATCTAAAAAATAGTACAATTCCGTGGGGTCTTTCAAAATCGGAAACGTAATGCCTTGTGCTTTTAAGTCGGCTTTATAGTCATCGGTTTCGAGGTCGGTTCGGGTTCGACGAATAACCAACGGCTCAATAATATCATTGCGAAGTTTATTAAAAAGCGTTTTTAGTTTTTCAATATTTAGCGTTTCTTCGCTTGCCAGCTCTTTGTATTCTTTGTTTATTTGTTTGAAATAATCTTGAATATTTCGGACGGTTTCGAGCGTAGAATTTCGCTTGTCTTGAAAGAGATATAATTGATTTTCGATGTCTTCTGGGCGGTTATTCATGGGCGTAGCCGACACCAAGATTACTTTTTTTCGGGAATCGCCGTCCAAACCCACATTTTTTCGGGGACGGTTACAAATCTGATGCAACTCAACGTACATTCCTGTATCATAATTTCGGAATTTGTGCGACTCATCAACCACCACCAAATCAAAATATTCGGCACCAAGAAAATCATAATTACTGCTGTCTAAAACTTTACCCAAACTTCCAGTGGTGATAAATTGTAGGTGACGAAGAATATCAAAATCGGTAGCGGCTCTTTTCCACGCATCTTCGATGGCGGGCGGGCAAACTATTAAGATGGTGGTTTGGGTGCCATTTTCGTAGATAAATTTCTTGATAATCATTGCCGCCACAATGGTTTTGCCCAAACCCACGACATCAGCCAATATAAACCCATTGTGTTTCATCATCATCGCATAACCTTGATTGGCAGCATCGGTTTGGTATTTTAGTCGGGTGAATTTTGGGGGTAAAAGGAGTTCGATATTATAAGGGTCGTACTCCACACGATTGCCAAAATATTCAATCAACATCTTGATATACAGCTCAAAAGGCGTAATTTCTTGGAGGTACGTTTTTTTGGTTAGGTCTTGCACATCAACGGGCAGCAGTGGCACCGACTCGTTCCAAAGTAGCTCAAACTCATCGTGGGCAAATTTTACTTCGTCATAATTGTCCAATTCAACATTAAACTCATAATTAAACTGACTGCCCGTTCCTAAACCCGCATCGGTCAAATTGGAAGAACCCGTAATAACCGAAATCTGCTTATCGTATTTATCGTCAATGTTTCGATAAAAAATATAAACTTTGGCATGGATTTTCTTGTCGGGGTGTGCTTTGATGATGATTTTTTTAGAAACAATATCTTGAATAAAATTAAAGATTCCATCTTCGGTTCGTTTATTATATTTTGCTTCTTGAATATCGGTAATAATATCATTCAAAAATTCTTCTTTGGTTTTATCGTGATTTTTGAAAAATTCCAAACCAGCCTCCTGAGCATTTTTCAAGAGATTATCCACATTTATTCCTACCAAAATTCGGATATTGTCTATATTTTTGAGGTGTTCACGCACACTAAAATAACCCGAAGCACGGAAATAGCCAACAAGGGCATCAAAAAACTGTATTTCGGGGTTTGATTTAAAAGTACCCGCAAACTTATTTAGCAGCGTATTATCGTCTCGATTTGTAAAGAATTTATTACTTGGCATTTTGTAGGGTTTGTTTTACGGAATTTCAAAATTATACAAAACAATTCACATATAAACCTATAAGGTTTGAAAAGGAAACGGTTTTCCTATAAAAAATATTTACCTTCGAATCCCCGATTGAAATCGGGGTCTATTGCAATAATTTGATTTTTATTTTTACTAAAGACGACTTAAGTCGTCAAAGACTAAATCAAAATCTTCCTTTG
>JANNEN010000414.1:0-16680 GCA_031378715.1 Emticicia sp. | reverse complement strand
TGATTTTTAGGAATTATTTGCTTTCAATATCAATCGGGTGTACGAAACTTTGCAGAAAAGACCTCACCCCCAACCCCCTCTCCACTGGAGAGGGGACTTTCTACTCCTCGAAAAGCCCTCTCTCTTTTGGAGAGGGGGTTGGGGGTGAGGTTGGAATTTGAAACATTTCGTATATCGTTGGGCGTAGTATCAGATGCGTTCCAAATATAATAATCTCGGTAAGGATTTTTTTTACCTTTTAGTGCTTCTTGAAACCAAAAATGCTCGTCAGACGAATGATTGACCACCAAATCAATGATGAGTTTCATACCATTTTGATGAATTTTGGCAAGCATTTCATCAAAATCTGACATCGTGCCAAAATCCGACATGATGGCTTCGTAGTCCGAAATATCATAGCCATTATCAACATTGGGAGATTTAAAATGTGGACTTAGCCAAATTACATCAACGCCCAAATCACGGAGGTAATCTAATTTTGAGATAATTCCTTGCAAATCACCAATACCATCAGCATTGCTATCCTTAAAACTTCGGGGATAAACTTGATAAACGATGGCTTCTTTCCACCAAGATTTTTGCATAATTGTACAAATAAAACCCTTCTCTTCAATGATTTAGAAGAGAAGGGCGTTTATATTATCATTTATTTAATCAATTATAACTCAAACTGATGTAGTAAAGTCCGCCAATACGAGCCAAACCGTACCCTTGTGCATAATATTTGTTTAGGATATTTGAGCCACCAACTTTAAGTTTCAACTTCTTAGGAAGTTTGTACGATACTGCTGCATCAAGGGTGTTCCAAGATGGTAGCATGATGTCGCCTTGCGTGTTTCCTTGCTCAACCCACATTTCAGATGTCCAACGGTAATTAACACTGAAACCGATTTTGTCCGTAACTTTTGGGTTGCTAAAAGTAATGTTGAAACGGTCTTCGGGCGAGATAAAGAAGTTACGACCAACAGCCGACACAACAGGATCTGACATTTTACGCTTCACGATTTCATCACCGAAACCATCTTTGCGGGTTACGCCGAAATTATCTTTCAGTGTGATTGTTCCGATTTGTTTGGCATAATTAAAGCCAATATTATAGCCTTTTCCGAGAGCATATTCGAGTCCTAAGCCATAGCCTTTCACATAAATTTCGTTGAAATTATTAAAATTCGCCTGATAAACCTTAGTAGTAGTACCGTTTTTTAGCCCATCAATTTGTCCTGTTGTTGATTGCGAAATATTTTGGGCAGCAATAAAATCATTATAAGAACTTTGATAGTAGAAAGCATCAACAAAAAACTTGTTTTTGATTAATGCTTTGTAGCCAACTTCCCACGTTTTGATTTTTTCGGTCGTAAACGCATCAGGATTTGCATCGTATTTTACCAAGTCTGCGGCATTGCCCGAGGTACGGAATTTCAATACCGAAGCCTCATAATAGCCTTGATTTGTAAGCAATTTAGCAGATTCTAATGCAGCACGTGAGCCGCCAACCTCAGGAGAACCGACACCATCAGAAAGCAATTGATTAGGCGAGGGATTACGGAATGCCGACTGCCACGAAGCACGAATGTTATGCTCGCCCCAAGTGAAAACCCCAGAGATACGAGGTGTAAGACCGCCTTTAAAGAATTGATTTTTATCATAACGAACAGCCACCGTTGGCTTGAATGTTATTTTATCATTGATTTTCAGTTTCGGCGAAGCCTGCAAATACCAACCGATTTCGTTCATCGTAAATTCTTTGCCATTTCCATCTCTCGGAAACACCGTGCCTTCGGTCAATAAATTATATTTTCTGAAACTCGCACCCGTTACTACTTCAAGCATTTCGGGAAGTATTTTCTTGAAATTATACATTCCTTCGGCATGATACATTCCCGAATTATCAAGCAAACGCACACCGTTTACGCCCAAACCTGTGGCAACGTTTGAGTTTGTGGTAGTAAGTTTATCAAAAGCTGACTGAAACGCTGGGCTACCTGGTAATGGTTTTCCTGCATCAGCCGCATTACGTGCCGCTTGAAAATCGCCTGTGAAGGCCTTACCAAAATCACCCGCCCACGTAGCCGTTGGCTTCCAGAGTTGCAACATCCTTGCTCCCAAGTTTCCTAAACTAAAACCTTCAGCTTGCTGTGAAGTATTGTAGGCACGAACAAAGAAATCGTCACCACGGAGTTCAAACTTAAATTGATTTCTGACGTATTTCGGAAAATACTCACGAAATCCAGCCGTACGTATTAAGTTTCCTGTACCATAGTACCAACCTAAACTTGCTTCAACTTTATCAGTCAATTTATAATGCAAAGCAGCATTGGCACGGTAGCTAAATATCTTTCCATTATCGCCCGTGAGGTCGATTTCTTTGTAACCCGTACGAGTGACAGTTTTTCCTGCCAAAGCAGTGTTGGTAGTGTTAGCAGCCGTAAAATTGAACGAACCGCCGTTCGTGATATCATCACCGTAGATATTCAAGGCATCAAACTGTGAGTTTGTAGCAGGATTATTGTTCGGAATATACCCAATGCTCACAGTTTTGCTTGCTGGGTCGGTCACGAAAAAGCCCGCACGGCTTCTCGTCGAACGGTCGGAATAATCATCGGCGATAAAATCTGTACCATTTATTGCCTGAAAATTCACTTTGAAAGCCAACTTGCTTCCCACTTGTTTGGCGTATCTCAAAGCAATGTCTGAATAAGGCGTAGCGTCCATGTCTGACTTACCAACATTATTTACGCCACCTTTTACTTGTGCCGAAAGCCCTTGGTACTCAAACGGAGATTTTGTTTTTGTGAGCATAATACCCTGCAAAGCGTCGGGGCCATAAAGTGCTGATGATGCTCCTGGCAAAATCTCGATACTCTCAATGTCAATGTCTGATACACCCGCTACGTTACCAAAACCAAAGCCCAGCCCAGGTGAACGGTTGTCCATTCCGTCGGTTAGTTGCACAAATCGGTTATTGTTGTTTGCTCCAAAACCACGCATATTGACCGAACGGAAAATCATGTTTTGCGAAAGTAAATCAACGCCTTTGAGCGTTTGTAAGGCCCCATAAACATCTGCCGAAGCCGATTGTTGGATTTTACGAATGTCTAATTTTTCGACACTGACAGCCGATTTCGTGATAGATTCTTCGACACGGTTTCCAGTTACCGTAATTTCTGAAAGTGTTCCGATATCTTCTGATAATTTTACATTTACAGTGGCATCTTTCGCTTCGATTTCTACAAGTTTGTAGCCAACAGCACTAATTCTCAATGTTACTGGCAAAGATTTTGTTTTGAGATTAAAGTTTCCTTTGCCATCAGCCAATGCACCAGCAATCGTTCCCTTTATAGAAATACTTGCCCCAACTATGGGTTCGTTTGAAGTGGCATCGGTGATTGTGCCAGAAATAGTCGTTTGTGCAAAGGCATAAACAGAGAAAATAATACCAAATAAGGTAAGTAGAGGTTTTTTCAACATTGATAGAAAATATTTAGGTTAGTTTGTGATTATTTTTGCAAAGGTCGGAAAATAGAATTAAACAAAGAAAACTTTATACAAAAAAAACATTTATTCTTTGATTTAAAAAAACATAATTGTTTATTGATTATTACAAAAAGTTATAATAAAATTGATAAATCCTCCTTTTTAGATTTAATTTGTAAAATTAAATATTTTAAGTAGATTTTTGAATGTTGAATATACAATACCATATTTAGCAGATAGATTTAATAGTGTTCATAGACTATTTTGGTTAAAAATCTTATTTTAATTACATAAATTCTTTTTTATCTATAGTAAAATGCCCAATGGAAGATTTTAGACTAAAAGTTTTTTATGCCGTCGGAAAAAATCAAAGTTTCACCAAAGCAGCGGCCGAATTGTTTATTACGCAGCCTGCCATCACGAAACACATCAAACTTTTGGAGGAGGATTTGGGCGTTAGGCTTTTTGAGCGAAAAGGGAGTTTTATTGCCCTAACTTCGGCAGGGGAAATTCTGTTTCGCTACGCAGGAGAAATTTTTCAACTTTACCAAGAAGCACTTTTTGAGTTGGGAGCAATGAAAAATCAATACCAAGGAAGCCTCCGATTAGGTGCCAGTACGACCATTGCTCAGTATTTAATCTCGCCAGTTTTGGCGGCTTTTCACGAAAAATTTCCAAAGGTTGAGTTGAGTCTGCTCAACGGAAACACCGAATTGATAGTCAATGCTGTACTTTCAAAGAGTATTGATTTGGGCATTGTGGAAGGCAAAAAGCATCATTCTGGCTTGAAATACATTGATTTCATGGAAGACGAACTCGTGGCGGTGGTTCATACCAAAAGTCGTTTTGCAAAAAAAACTGAAATAGAATTGACCGATTTATCGAATATTCCGTTGGTCATGCGGGAGCGTGGCTCAGGTACATTGGAGGTAATCGAAAGCACATTGCGTGAAAATGGCGTCAAGCTTTCGAGCCTACCGATTGTGATGCACTTGGGCAGCACCGAAAGCATTAAATCATTTTTGGAACATTCGCACGCCCTTTCGTTTTTTTCGATTCGTGCCATAGAAAAAGAAGTAAAACAGGGCGAATTGAAAATCTTGACAATCAATAATTTTAAGATTTTACGTAAATTTTCGTTTGTAAATCTTCAAGGGCAACAAGATAGCCTTTCCACAACTTTTATACGCTTTGCCGAAAGGCACTATAACCAAAAGTAATTATCAATAAAAAAACAGTATTTGTTTGCACATCTTTGAGGGTCTAATTTTGACCTTATGAAAAAACAGTTAATTGTATTTATCATATTTGCAATACTATGTTGCATACCGAAATTATTAAACTCTTCGTGGGCATTATTGTTAGGCTTAGTTTATGCACTTATTTTTGGTAATTCATTCAAGGAAAAAACCAATCAATGGGGCGGATATTTGCTCAAAACCTCAGTCATTGGTTTGGGTTTTGGTATCAACATTGGCGTATTATTAAAGGCGGGCAAAGAAAACATCGGTAGCACGGCATTTTTTGTAGTATTAGTCTTGGGGCTTGGTTTTGTAATCGGCAAATTATTAAAAATAGACAAAAAAATATCTTTGCTCATCTCGGCTGGCACGGCAATCTGTGGCGGAAGTGCCATCGCTGCGGTTGGTTCGGTTATCAAGGCCGATTCAAGCCAATTATCGGTTTCGACGGGCGTTGTTTTTTTGTTGAATGCCGTAGCACTTTTTAGCTTCCCGACCATCGGACATTGGTTGGGGCTTTCGCAGTTGCAGTTCGGTACGTGGGCAGCCATCGCTATACACGACATGAGTTCGGTGGTGGGTGCCGCATCGAAATACGGTGATGCCGCCCTGAACATTGCCTCAATTACAAAAATGCTACGGGTTTTATGGATAATTCCGATTTCGTTGGTGTTGGTTTTAGGCTTCGCCCAAAACCGTGAATCATTCAAGATACCTACATTTATTATTGGTTTTGTGGCAGCTTCGTGTATATATAGCGGTTTACCTGCCTTCCAGAAACTTTATGATACTATCTATCTTGTTTCAAAACAAGCTATGGTAGTAAGTTTGTTTTTTATTGGCTCGTCAATTTCGATCGAAAATATCAAAAAAGTAGGTAAAAAAGTAGTTTTACAGGCAGTGGGGCTTTGGCTAATCGTTTGTATATTATCTTTGTGTTATGTGATTCATTTTCAACCTTAATGCTCTATGAAAAACCCCGATAATCGCCGTAGTTTTATTCAAAAAAGTATGTTAGGACTCATTTCTGTACTTGGAAGTGACGTCGTTTTTGCCAAAAATCTACCAAAAGAAACCGAGCTTTTAGGCGAAAACCCTTTTGTAGCAGATTTGCCCGAAGGTAAGCACAAAGATTTAATGCTCCTCAATGACCGCCCGTGGAACATCGAAACGCCGCCCCATTTATTAGACGATGCCATCACCCCCGCCGATAAAATGTTTGTGCGAAACAACGGTAATTTACCCGAAAATATTGATGCTAAAAAATGGGAATTAATCATTGAAGGCGAGTCGGCAAAAATCCGTAAGGTGTTTACTATCAATGATTTAAAGACAAAATTCAAAACATATACTTATCAGCTAACGCTCGAATGTGGCGGCAACGGTCGCTACGGTTTTAGTCCACAAACATCGGGAAATCAGTGGCAAGATGGAGCCGTAAGTTGTGCCGAATGGACGGGCGTAAGGCTACGTGATGTACTCGAAAGTGTGGGCGTAAAAGATGATGCCGTTTACGTTGGTTACTACGGAAAAGATACGCATTTGAGTGGTGATACCACTAAATCACCGATTTCGAGAGGTGTACCGATGAAAAAAGCCCTCGAAGACGAAACCCTTTTGGCTTGGGCAATGAACGGGCAAGAAATTCCGCTCCAACACGGCTTTCCGTTGCGATTGGTCGTTGGCGGTTGGCCCGCTTCGGTTTCTGGGAAATGGCTCAATCGAATTTCGATTAGAAATAAAATTCACGATGGCGAAAAAATGTCGGGGCATAGCTACCGAGTACCAAGCTATCCCATTGAAGCGGGTGCAAAAATACCCGATGCTGATTTCAAAATCATTGAATCAATGCCCGTAAAATCGGTCATTACCTACCCAAAAACTGGGGCGATGATTGCCGAAAAACAAACACTTGATGTACGTGGACAAGCTTGGGCGGGAGATTTTGAGGTGAAAGAAGTACAAATTTCGATTGATTTTGGGGCAACTTGGCAAAAATGTGAATTGTCAAAACCCAAAAACCGACTGGCTTGGCAGCAATGGTCGGCAAAAATAAATTTCCCCCAAAAAGGCTATTATGAACTTTGGGTAAAAGCAACGGACAGTAATAATATCTCGCAACCGATGGTTATTCCAGCCTGGAATCCTGGTGGTTATCTCAATAATTCATGTCACAGAATAGCAATAAAAATAGCATAAACAACTGATTATGAAACATTTACATAAAACTCTGATTCTTATTATTGCTGCTGCTTTTTTAATAAGTGCAAGTTTGAAGCAAGAGAATAGTACGAAGAATAATTTCAGAAAACAAACCCTTACCGACTCAACCATAGTGCTTGATGCTTCAACTGGATTGATAGTTTCGCAGGGATTAGATTTGGTAACGGCTCATTGTACGGGGTGCCATTCGAGTAAACTCATCACCCAGTTTCACACCGACCGACAAGGCTGGCTCGAAAAAGTGCGGTTGATGCAACAAAAACACAAATTATGGGATTTGGGCGAAGCCGAACCCGTCATTTTGGATTATCTTGCCAAAAATTATCCTCCAACCGAAAAAGTAAATAGACGGGCAGCACTCAAAAATATTGAGTGGTATAAATTGAAATAAAAGAATATGATTACCGAAAAGATAGAGCAAGTGACTATCCGCACCGAACAGCGAGTAGTAGAAGTTGCATGGTTTGATGATTTATGTGGAGGCGATACCGCATTTCTGGGTACGATTGACCCCACTCGCCGAAGCAGTTTTGTTCATTGCTCGGACATCATGACGACTGCCGACGAACTGGGTTTTAGTAACATTTTACTACCAACTTCGTACGTTGTTGGGCAAGAAGTTTTGCCTTTTGCCTCCGCAATGGCTCCGCTCACTAAAAATATCAATATGCTGGCCGCTATTCGTACGGGCGAGATTCACCCACCGATGTTGGCGAGGCATTTGGCTACGCTCGACCATATTTTGGAAGGACGCTTGACCGTAAATATTATTAACTCTGACCTGCCTGGCACCAAAGAAGACCACGAAATGCGTTATAAGCGTTGTGGAGAAGTAATCGAAATTTTGAAACAAGCATGGACACAAGACCGTATTGATTTTCAGGGAGAATATTATCAGTTTAGCATGAATGCCGACCCCGTGAAACCTTACCAACAAAATGGCGGACCGTTGCTTTATTTTGGGGGAATCTCGCCAGGTTCAAAAGATGTCTGTGCTAAATACTGTGATGTGTTTTTGATGTGGCCCGAACCCGAAGAAAGTATCTATGCCACCATGCAGGACATGAGCAAGCGTGCCGCAGATTATGGCCGAACGATTGATTTTGGTATGCGTTTGCACGTAATTGTGCGGGAAACCGAAGCCGAAGCAAAAGCCTACACCAAGCAATTAATGTCGAAATTTGACGCAGAAACGGCCGAAAAGCTCAAAAATCGCACCCAAGACTCCAAATCAGCGGGAGTTTTACGCCAAGATGAGTTTCGGGCAAATGCCGACGAAGACGATTTTGTAGAACCAATGCTCTGGACAGGAATCGGGCGAGCGAGGTCGGGTTGTGGCGGTGCGATTGTAGGCACACCCGAGCAAATCATCGAAAAAATGAACCGTTATATGGACATGGGCGTTCGTTCGTTTATTCTTTCGGGCTACCCATTGAAAGAAGAATGTGAACTCTTTGGGAAGCTGGTTTTGCCGCACCTCAACAACGTAAAACTCTCAGTTTTGCAGGGCCGAACGCCAGCCGAAACGCCAGAAACTCCACTGACTTATCGGGAGTTGAAGGCATAAATATTTGAAAAACACTTGTGGCATGGTTGTTGAGAAAGTGCATTTATAATGCTTTTCTGTACATCTATGAAAAAGAATTTTTCCATCGTCATTTGCTTAGTTTTTTACCTCTTTCAATCGCTGTCTTTTGGTCAAATACCAACAGAAAATGCTTTACTATGGGAAATTTCGGGCAAGAATTTACCCAAATCATCATATCTATACGGCACTATCCATGTGATATGCCCGAGCGATTTGAGTTTCTCGAACGCCGCAAAAAAAGCATTCAATAGTACCGAGCAATTATACCTCGAATTGGATTTAGACGACCCCGAACTCTCGGCCAATATGCAACGCTCGATGGCAAGCAATACGCACCTCCGAAACCTGCTGAAAGCCAAAGATTATGAGCAATTAGCAAGTTTTTTTAAGGATCGCACCGACTATTCTATTGATGTGTTGGGCATGATTAAACCTTTTTATTTATTGTCTTATACTTATTCGCCCATGATTGGCTGTAATCAACCTATTTCGGTCGAAAAAGGCTTTGCCGAAATGGCATACATGCAGAATAAAAGCATTTTTGGCCTTGAATCGTTGGCAAAACAACTATCAATTTTCGAGAAAATTTCGCAACAAAAGCAAGCGAATATGCTTTTAGATTGCGTAAAAGAGTTCGACAAAATGCAGGAATCGTTTCAGACATTACTGAAAGATTACAAAGAAGAAAACCTCAATGCTTTGATAAAAACCTCACTCGATACCTACTCAGTACGCCATGAGCATCTGCTGTTAGACAAAAGAAACAAACGCTGGATAAAGAAAATAGCCAAAGTCACGACAAAAAAATCAACGTTTTTTGCAGTTGGGGCAGCCCATTTGGCGGGCGAAAAGGGCATTATCAATTTACTCCGCAAAAAAGGTTATACCGTTACGGCCATTATTAATGAGTCGGTACAGTAATTTCAGCAAAACCCCTAATCTTCTCCACCAAAAAATCAATCTGACATTCGTCGTGCCACGCACTCAACACAATGCGAGTATTGGGCTTTGCTGTCTTGACGGGATACGCAAAACTGTATATAAAGATTCCTTGCTCAAACAAAAAATCATACAATTCATCTCGCAAAGAATAATAAACTGGATAATTATTTATGGAACGAAAAAGTGAATTTTTGGCACCTATTTGGGCAGAAAATTGCTCAATATTTGCCTGCAATTTCGATAAATTTCTTTCGTAAATAGCGTCAGCCTGCAAGTACGCATACAAATACGCAGGGGCAATAGGAGAGCAAGAGGCAAAGAAAACGGTTTGTTGCAATTCATTAATTAAGGCAGTTTTCCCGAAAATAACTCCCCCCGCAATACCCATCGCTTTGTGCAACGAGCCAACTACGACAAGATTAATGTTGTCGTTTACGATGATTTCACCAAAAATTCCTGAGCCATTTTTACCCGTAATTCCGAGTCCGTGCGAATCGTCAATGATTAGCGTAATTGCCTGATTATGAGGCAGTTGGCTCGTCCAATCAAAACTGTAAGTATCAAGTTTGAGCGGGTCGCAGGAGTTACATACGATTACGGAATGGTCGGCGTTTTTCTCCGAAACTTCCTGAACGATTGTACTCGCCCAGATACTGAAACTTACATTTGGCAGAGCTACATTTGGCTCGTGAAAATTAGCGGCATGGCTACTGGGGGCATAAAAAAACGTTGCGTTTTGGGTTTTGAGATACTGTGCCACGACTTGCCCCGCCAACATTCCCGACGACACCGTGAGGGCGGCTTCGGCACCAGTCCAACGGGCGAGTTTTTCTTCGGCTTGTTCATAAACATTCAGCTGCAAATTACCATTGCGTGAACTTCCAAACGACATTCCGTAGCGATTGATGCCTTCAATGAGCAGTTGTTTAAAATCCTCGTCTTGGTTCATGCCCAAATAAGATGTTCCGCTAAAAAAGTCGTAATTCTTGCCATCAATCAAGATGTTTTTTGCTGGTTGCTGATTGATGATATATTCGTTGGGCATTGGTGTTGGTTTTTTTTACAAAAGTAAGGCGGAATTACCAATTTTACCTTACCAAACCCTGAATCTAATACTTGGAAACCATTGCAACTTGCCATAATATAACTCTGCTTCAACCGCCAAATGCTTCGTGATGGGATACATTGTTGCTAATCGCCAAGTGTTTTTTGGGAAATAAACTGATTTATCGACCATATAGCCCACCGAAACATTACCAACGGGCAGATTTTTTTTAAAACGATTCGACTTCTTCCTTGGGTCGCCACTTAAAAAAGCCACCTGAACATTGATAAAGTTACTGTTATTCACGCTAACGGTGTTATCGGGTTGGTTAGTAAAATGAAAAAATTGATTGATTCCAAGCCCAAAACCAGTTCTTCCTTTGGTTACGATGAGGGCATCAAAGCCAAATTCGGGTACAAACTTATCTCTCACCCAGCCCCCACTCACGTGCGATGAAAGCGTAAATATTTGCTTAACCTTACTATTCCAATAGAGATGCGTGTCGGTAACTTCATCAATAATTATGGTATTGATTGGTATTAAAGGATTTTTCATCAGAGCAGGATAGCCAATTTTTGACGTAATTTTATTGATTTCGGTTTCTATTTCGGAGCTAACTTGCTTATAATCAATGTTTTCTAAGTCCGAAAAGTTATTGACAATAAATCCGTAGCTGAGTTGATAGCCGATTCTTGGCGTAGTTTTGATGTTTGCTTTCCCTTTATATTTTTCGGGTAAGTCGCCAAATATCAAGTTAATAACCAAAGTATCTTTCGTGGTTTTTAGTTTTACAAATTCGCTTCCGCCGACAATGCCGTATCTTTTTTCATTGACGGGATAGGTTTTTACCGTAAAACCTTCTTTGGGATTTTTGAGGGTATATTTCCAATTTTTATCATTCGACCCATAGTGATACGTTACCGATTTTGAAGCTAACTCGTCAGTTTCTTCCTCAATTTCTTTGTATTTTGCGAGAGCCGTTCTCACGATTGAGTCGAGATTATACTTTGGTGATTCCAGAAAAAAGGGCGTAGTGTTACTGACAACGTAAGCCTTTGCGTTGTTTTTGAGTTGAATTTCAATGGCTTGATTCCATTGCTGGTCGAAATTAACGTTTTGGGCAAAAAGACCTTGACCAACGCTCGCCATGAGCATTGAGATAAATAATAGCTTTTTCATAAGATGTCGTTTTGTTAGTTTGGAATGGTGATTGGTGCGTAAGGTATAATTGAGGTTTGGCTTTTGATGATACTCTGAATATCGGCTTGTACAAAAAACGATTTGGGCTTTGTGTACACCTCAAAAGGTTCGTCTTGGTAGTCGTTGAGGTGCATTATTCTCATTTTTGGTGTCTTTTTCTGGATAATTTGTGGTAAAGTTTGGGGGGCTTCTATCGGTTTGAAGGTTGCTGTTGGGTTTGTGATAATTATCATTTTGGGCGTTGCTATCTGCCCGATATTTAGTTCAAGTCTTTCTTGGTTCACTTCTTTTTTTACGATTATTGTATGGATAACTTGTTGGTTATCAGTGCGTTTTGTAATTCTCTTGACTTCGATTTTCTCAACCAATGGTACTTTGACAGCAATCGGTTCGGAAATTTTCGGATTACTGACTTCATTGATTTTATTCTTAGTCAAAACCAAAAAGCTGCCACCAATCAAAGAAACAATACAGGCCACGGCGGCAGCTCTTTGCCGCCAAAAGATGATAATTTCTGGTTTTCGGTCTAATTGCTTTTCGACTTTTGCCCAAATCAGATTTTCGTTCATTTCAACATCTTCATCGGCCAGCGAATTAATCTTGAATTGAGCCAAATCGTCAATATTTTCAAATTGTTTTTTCATCTGCTGATTCCTAATTCGGACATTAATTTTTTCTGCAATAGTGATCTTGCTTTGTATAATTGCGTCTTTGACGTATTTTCACTGATATTGAGTATTTGGGCTATTTCGTTGTGTTGAAAACCCTCAATGGCGTAAAGATTAAACACCGTTCGGTAGCCATCGGGTAGTTCTTTGATGAGTGCCAAAATCTGTTTTGCGTCAATGTTTTCATCTAAAAACATTTCTCCGCCCAAGTCGTGTGCCTCCGCAATGTCAAGCATCAAAAACGAACTTCTTCGCCGCAAACACATCAACGATTGATTGACTGTGATTTGTTTTATCCAAACTTCAAACGAGTTAATCTCCTGATAATCAAAGGTTTGAATTTTCTCAAAAATCTTTACAAACGCTTCGGACGTACAATCTTCGGCATCGCCCACCGCCCGAACGTACCGCAAACTTAGCCGATACAACGTACCCAAGTATCGGCCGTAAAGTGCTTTTTGAGCCGTTCGGTTGTTGTGCTTGCAACCCTCAATGATCGTTTCTAAATCCATATCAATTATAGAAATGCAACTACTCCGAAAATGGTTGCCTGAATCTTGAAAAAAAATTTAAGGAATTATTTTTTAAAGTCATTCGTTGAAAATATAGAGATAAATAGTCCACAGGTAATAGTCGATTGACCATAGCAAAACAAAACTCTGATTATCAATACAATACAAAAACAGGAATTGGCGGTCTAATATTTCTAACCGCCAATTACAAAAACCTTCCAAAATGACTAAACAAGAAAAACTGCTCCTTTTTATATTGGCTTGTATAAACTTTACGCACATCATTGACTTTATGATAATGATGCCGCTGGGGCCACAATTAATGAAAATTTTTGATATTTCACCCCGACAATTTGGCTTTGTTGTGTCGGCCTACGGACTTAGTGCGGGCATTTCGGGTTTTTTGGCAGCATTTTTTGTTGATAATTATGACCGTAAGCAAGTAGTGCTTCTTGCTTATATTGGCTTTGTAGTTGGTACGATTGCCTGTGCGTTTGCCCCAACTTACGAAATCCTGATTGCGGCAAGGGTTGTGGCGGGCATTTTCGGCGGACTCATCGGAGCCCAAGTGATGTCAATCGTGGCCGATACGTTTGAGTATGAGCGACGAGCCACGGCGATGGGTTTTATCACTACGGCGTTTTCGTTGGCGGCCGTGGCGGGTATTCCTGCGGGGCTTTATTTGGCCAATCATTTCGGCTGGCATTCGCCGTTTTTGATACTCGGTTTGCTTGGTGTTGTGGTTGTATTCTTGATTTATCAGTACGTGCCGAAGTTGGACAAACACCTCCAAAATCGTCAAATAAATCAAAATCCTTTTGGTGTCATTACTGATATTCTTAATAATCCGAACCAATTACGGGCGTTGGGGCTTTCAACGGTTATTATGTTGGGGCATTTTAGCATTATTCCGTACATTTCGCCAACGTTAGTGGCCAATGTTGGATTTAGCCAAGATAATATTTTTCTGATTTATTTTGTTGGGGGTTTACTCACGATTTTTTCGGCTCCCTTGGTCGGGAAACTCGCTGACCGAAAAGGAAAATATCCCGTTTTTGTAACTTTTGCCTTGCTTTCAATGATTCCGATTTTCTTGATAACCAATATGCCATCGGGAGTTTTGTGGGGAGTTTTGGCTATTTCGGGTATATTTTTTGTGTTTTCTAATGGTCGCCTAATTCCTACGCAAGCCATCGTGTCGGGCGTGGTTTCGCCACAGCAACGGGGAAGTTTTATGGCCATTAACTCATCGGTTCAGCTTTTTGCCCAAGCCATTGCGACCAATATCGGCGGTTTTATTATTCACAAAACGCCATCGGGCTATCTCGAAAATTATCCCATCGTGGGCTATTTTGCAATGGCTATGATATTTTTTAGTATTTTTATTGCCCGAACTATCAAGCCGATTAATCAATAGCATTACTTTTAAAAAATCGCACCATGCTTCACCCAATACTTCACCATAAATTACCCGAAATTATTGCTATTTGCAAACAGCATAGAGTAGAAAAACTTTATGCTTTTGGGTCAGTTTGTACCGATAGGTTTAATAATGAGAGTGATATTGATTTTATTATTTCGTTTGAAAGTTCGTACTTCGATGACTACGCCGATAATTTTTTTAGCTTGGAGATGAAACTTGAAGAGATTTTAGGCCGAAATATAGACTTAGTTACTGATAGTACTATACAAAATCCTTTTTTTAGAAAAGTAGTTGAAAAAACAAAAATGCCAATTTATGAGTGATGAAGTAAAAAAATATCTGCAAGATATTATTGATGCTATTACCTCGATTGATGAGTATTTGGGCGAAAATCGTAGTTTTACCCATTATCAGCAGAACAAACAGTTGCGACGTTCGGTCGAGCGAGAAATCGAAATTGCGGGAGAAGCCATGAATCGGATAACAAAATTTGATGCTACGCTACTGATAGAAAATGGCAAAAACCTGATTAATATGCGTAATAGAATCATTCATGCTTACGATGCAATCGACAATGCAATCATTTGGAATATCGTTCAACGACACCTCCAACCACTAAAAATTGAACTCCAAACGTTGATGAATAATGAATAAAATTGTACTATTTTTTCTGTTCACGATATTAAATTCCTACGCCCAAGATTTCAAGACCGAAATCGAAAAGCACCGAGCGGAATACAAAGCGGATTTCTTGAAATCACCGCAATCGCCTTTGAAGCAAGAAGATTTGGCGTATTTGCGGTTTTATGAACCCAACGAAAAATACAAGGTTGCGTGTACATTTACCGCAACCAAAAAAGGAAAACCATTTGCAATGGCCACTTCATCGGGAGAAACCAAAACTTACACAAAATTTGGTGAGTTAAGTTTTGAAATCAACGGAACGAAGCACAAACTCGCTGTCTATCAATCACTTAGCTTGCGAAGCGTACCACAATACCGTGATTATTTATTTATTCCATTCAAGGATTTGACCAATGGAAAGGAGAGTTACGGCGGTGGACGTTACCTTGATTTGCGAATGAAAGAAATCGAAGGTGATAAGATTTATTTAGATTTCAACAAAGCCTATAATCCTTATTGTGCGTTTGGTGCGGGATATAGTTGCCCGATTCCGCCCAAAGAAAATCACTTGAAAGTCGCTATCGAAGCAGGAGAAAAGATTTTTGCGAAAGAGCATTGAGTGGTTCGTAGCTTTTGGTGGGCTGTTTTTTTGTAAACTGCCCACCGAAGATTGACTACACTTTTTTCGCAGGATTTCCGAAAACTGTTGTACCATCGACTACGTTTTCGACGACCACCGACCCCGCCCCCACTCGGGCATTTTTTCCTATCGTCACGCCCGAAATAATCACCGCCCCCGAACCAATAAATGCTCCTTCGGCTACCACGGCCTCACTATTGATGATTGCCCCCGCTCCGATTTGCACATAGTCACCTACGCTGGCGTTAATGTCTATGACTACCGAAGCGTGCAAAATACAATGGTTGCCCACACTTGCGTAGGGATTGACGATCGCTCGTGCTGCTACCAAGTTACCATGTCCAATGAAAGCATCGGCCGACACCACAGCCGTATTATGTACGGCATTGATAGGCATCGTTTTTCGGCGATTATTGAGCATTTCTACTGCTTTTTTGCGTTCTTTGGTGTTTTCGAGGGCTACAAAAGCCTCAGTTTTTGCTCCGATGAGCTTCAAAAAACCGTCGTCATCGGTTTCTCCCAGTACGATTATATCGCCTATTTCGGTGTTGTGCAAGGCTTTATTATCATCTAAAAAACCATAGACGACTACATTATTTCGGTTAAAAATATCTAAGGCTATCTTGCCGAGGTTTCCCGCACCAAAAATTAAAACTGGGTTTTCCATCTTATTATTTCGTTTAATTATTTATGACGAAACTAAATTTCGCTCCACAAAGTCACCCACCACTTACGGGCGGAATCAATACTATTTCATCGTTTTCTTTTAAAATTGAGTCATCTTCGGCATAGGCAGAGTTGATGGCTACCCGAAGCGACTTCAAGGTTGCAAAAGTAGGGAAATTTAATGAAAGATGTTGTTTTAAATCTCCGACAGTGGCGTTATTTTCGAGAATCGTTGGGTATTCAAACTGCCCGATAATATCACGGGTGATGCCAAAACACAAAATGCGGATAGTCATGGGTAATGAAAAATGAGTTCAGAAATGTTATATTAACGATACTTGATGTTACACACTTTTTTGATTTTCTGTGCATAGGTTTAGTACATTAGGAATGAGAAACAAATAAATCGGACCGCCGATGCGGTAACATTCTTA
>JANNEN010000379.1:0-4963 GCA_031378715.1 Emticicia sp. | reverse complement strand
ACGGTAGTGCAGCCTGGTGGCTCGATTCGTGATAAAGATTCGATTGAATACTGCAACGCCAACGGACTTTCGATGGTAATGACTGGCGTGAGGCACTTCTTGCATTGATGATAGTTTGTTTTTGACAAAAGAAAAGCGAATTATTCTGAAGAATAGTTCGCTTTTTTTGTGATTTATAACCTAAATCGTGCCTGTAAACCAATATTATTTCCAATAATTGGATAATCTGGAAAAATAAATGAACCCATTCTTATACCAATCAATAGCTGCTTAGTAACTTTGGTATAAAGTTCGGCACTTAGCGGAAAACCTAAATCTGAATTTGATTGAAAAAAGCCAAAACTACCAATTTGTGGATTATTGATATAGTTTTCTCTACCCATCGTAATTAAGCCCAAACCCGCACCCACTTGGAAAGTCAAAAAATTAGAATCAAGCAACTTATATTTTGCCAAGAAATTAGTCTGAAATTCATTTCCTCGTGAAACTCGAAGTCCCGATGAAACTATTGTGGCGGGTGATGTTTTATCCTCAAATCCGTACCTCGTCATGATTGCACCTGCCGAAAAAGACCAGCGATTTTTGTAATGAAACTCAAATTCAGCATTGAAACAACCTCCCCCATCAATGGGTTTTCGGCTCGGTGTTGAATAAAGTCCACCACCGATTACAATATCAAATGATTTATCTTGGGCAAATGTGTTAGTTGAGAACAAAACGATAAACAAGGCCAAATACTTTTTCATAGTTTTTTATGTTTTCATGGAATTAATAAACGTTTATAAAGCTACAAATTTATCTGATAAATAAAAAAAGCAAGTCATTCTTCCGAACAACTCGCTTTTCACATATATCTATCCCCAAACTATCAAATCTTTACCCAAGCCTGTTTGCGGTGACTTTCGATGATTCGCTCGCAAATCAATAGCTCACGCAGACCATCGGCAAAAGTTGGAAATGTCGGATTTTCTGGTTGTTTTCCTGCTGCAATTGCCGCATAAACTTCCTTAAATAATTGCTTAGAAGTATCAGGGAAGCCTTCGTTGTGTCCGCCTGGGAAACTTATTAGGCTTTGGGCTTCACGGTAAAATAACGAGGGGTCTTTCATCAAATGTTGGTTGGCAGTATCTCGTTTGCCTACCCACATTTCGTTGGGTTTTTCGGAACACCATTCAAAATTTGCTTTCGAGCCACTGATTTCTATGTTCAATCTATTCTTGCGTCCAGCCGCTACTTGGCTCACCGTAACGCTACCTTTATTGCCATTATCAAACCTCAAAAGTACACTTGCGTGGTCTTCGGTATTTATCGCAACTTCCTGATAATCAGACGGTTCGAGCATTTTACCCGAGTACGTTTCGATGGCTTTCAGAGGTTTCAAGCGGGTTTTGTGAACCGTACTGAAATCCGCCATTACTTCTACTATTTTCAAGCCTGTGATGTATTCCGTTACGTCCAGCAGGTGCGAACCGATGTCGGCAATAGCCCGTGAGTCACCCGACTTATCTGGCTCTAAACGCCAATTATAATCTGTTTGATAAAAAAGCCAATCTTGCAAATAGCTACCCATGATTGAGTAAATTTCGCCCAAATCGCCTTTCTCACGCATGGTTCGCATCTGACGCACCAGCGGGTAATATCTCAAATTAAAATGAACAGCATTGACCAAACCTGTTTCGGCGGCTAATTTTACCAATTCTTCGGCATCTTCGATTTTTGTTGCCAAAGGCTTTTCACAAACCACGTGTTTTCCTGCCAACAAAACTGCTTTCGACTGGGCATAGTGTAAGAAATTGGGCGTACAAACGTGTACACATTCGATGTCGGCATCAAGCAATAAATCTTCAAAAATATAGGCACGCTCAATGCCCATAGCATCGGCTTTTTCTCGGGCAAGCTCAATATTGGCTTCGCAAAGGCCCAAAACTTCAATATTTGGCAAGCGGCGGAGGGCTTCAATATGTGCGGGTCCGATGAAACCAGTGCCAACGACGGCGACTTTGATTTTTTTCATGGTTTAAGACAAAAATAGGGTTTAAAAAAAATATTTTTCAAAAATAACAAGAGATTTCTTAGTTGAAACTACTTATCGCAAATTTTTCGGTATTGCAATAAATCGAACTGTACAAATAGAATCCTTCGGTAGAAGTTTTGTATTTTCTTAAAAGATGTAAAATTGGTGATTTTTGTTTAATTTTAAGTAAATGAGCAGTTTCTTTGTCGGCACTAATTGCCCTTACTTCTTGCGTCATGCTCTGCACGTCAATTTGATAACGTATCAATAGCGTGCGAAAAAGCGAACCTTCGAGGAGCGGTTCTTCGGTAAACTTAGGCAAATTTTCGTTCGGAATATAAGTTTGCTCAATCATTATTGGCGAATCTTCGACCGACCGTAGGCGTTTGAAGAATATAAACTCTTCGTGCATTTCTTCATCTATAAGAGGTTTGAAGGCAATATCTTCCATTTTTTTGATAATCGGACCTTCCAAAATCAAGGTTTTTCCGTGCCTATCACTCGCAATTACGATTTCTGTCCAGCCTTTCATGGACAATAGACCCAGAGATTTTCGACTTGCCGAAACGGTGCTTCCTTTGCCGTGCTGACGAGTAATGTAGCCTTCACGCACAAGTTCATTGAGGGCTTGCCGAATGGTCATGCGGGTAGCGTTAAATTCTCCGCAAAGTTCATTTTCGGAAGGTAAAAGTCCCCCTTCTTCGTATTTTCCCGAAGTAATTTTTTCTTTTAAACTCGCTTGAATTTGTCGGTAAAGTGGTATTTTCATGGTTATTCATACTATCAATCTCGAAAATTTTATCAAGAAAAAGTGGTTAATTTCTGCAAAGTATGAATAGTTCTTCCATCAATCAGGATTCGTATCTTTAATAAAAACTTCAGAAACACCAATTATCACTATGAGCATTAATAAAAATATAACTACTATAACAATGTAGGATAAGATTGTGAGTAGAATTCTTTTGTAAGGTTTGCGGGAAGAAAAAAATTGGAAATATGTCCAAAAAGTTAAAACCATTCCTATAAAAAATTTACAGCTATTAATCGTATCACCAATAGGTCTATCTTTCACGAAATAAACAAAAGGCAATAAAGCCATGTAAGCTACGGTTTGTTGCCCCGCAATAAATGAATTAAGTATTAAGTGTTGAAAATAATTATATTTTGCTTTTATGAACGATAAGTAAGAAGCCAACGATATAAAAGGAAGCGTGAACAAAGTGGTGTAAGCATAATGGGTTTTAATCCATTTTATGATTCCAACAATAAGTACGGGCTTACTATCTGCTCCATCTGCTACCCCTGATAAAAAACTTTCTAAAGGAATTGAATTATTTAAAAACTGCGATGCTATTGTGTAAATAGTTGATAAAATGAGAACATAGGCAAAAGGTTTAAAATGCTTAACCCGTTGTCCGTTAAGATAATCTCTAATTGTGTGTCCTGGTCTTCTGAATAACTCTTTTGTGGTGTAGAGAATCCCTTTATCAATGTGCAAAACACTGTGTTGTAATTCGTGTAAAATACCTTTAAAATTGATTTCGTGGGTATTTGCTGTCTGTCCGCAGTTGTTACAGAAATTCCCCTCAAAAGTTTGATTGCAGTTTTTGCAGATTGTCGTCATTTTTGTTTTTCTATCTGATTTACATTTAAGGTATAGCGTCATAATTTTACCAGCAACGCAGGGATTATCACAGGTCGGTTTATGAAAAAAGGCATTTAGGAATCCCAAATGCCTTTCCAAGACGAAAATACTTTAACCTATGATGAATAAACCCGACGAATCGGGGTACTCAAACTCTTTTGACTTTCGAGAAAGTCGAATATATTTTATACAACTTGTATAGACAACTAATTTAATAATTACAAATGAAAGTAAAAAACATTATTCACACAAATTTTTTAATTGTTTTTTTTACATTTAATATTTTTTACATACAAATAATCAAGAAAGTACCATTTTTTATTCAAAAACAATAAATTTAGCACAATCATTTTATCATAAAATATTTAGTAACCTATTGCGGTGGCTGTTACTTCTTTGGCTTCTAAGCCCAAACGTTTCTTAGCATCTTCGATGATGGTGGCCGTGGCCGTTGCTCCGAGGCGAGTTACGCCCAATGCCATTACGTTCAGCAAGCCGTCGAGTGTTCGCACACCCCCTGCGGCTTTTATTTGTACTGCGTCGGACGAATGTTTCCGCATCAAAATCAAATCGTGTTCGGTGGCACCTTTATAGTTGTAGTCGCCGTTGGGCAGTTTATTGTAGCCGTAGCCCGTTGAGGTCTTGATAAACTCCACACCCAAAATGCTGCAAATTTTGCAGAGCTTTATTTTGAGTTTATCTTTTGGTAAAAAATCATTTTCAAAAATTACCTTCAAAATCGCTCCGTGCTTGTGGCTTTCTTTCAAGATGGCATTGATTTCTTTTTTCACATACCGCCAATCTTCCGAAAGCACTTTGCCGATATTAACCACCATGTCTATTTCGGTTGCACCATCTTTACAGGCTTGACGGGTTTCGGCTACTTTCTGCTGCATGGTGCTACTGCCGTGCGGAAAACCTACAACCGTACAGACTTTTACGTCAGATTCTTTCAGTATCTCGGCAGCTTGTTTTACAAAATATGGCTTGATGCAAACCGTGGCTACGTCATACTGTTTTGCCAGTTCGCACCCCGCCACCAAGTCGGCATCGGTCATTGTTGGGTGCAACAATGAATGGTCAATCATCTTTGCAATTTGACGAATGGTATAGTTCATTTTTTGATTTTAATCTGATTCTGTGCAAAAATAATAAACCCAACTTGTATAGACAAGTTATAATAAATTTTATTCTCAAAACGCCCATTTGAAAAGTATTTTTTTTAAAATCCTTTACTCGTCTAATAAATATATTTGCTACAAGCACCGTAATTAGTGATTTTTTCGATAGTTTTGAAAACTAAT
>JANNEN010000250.1:0-2268 GCA_031378715.1 Emticicia sp. | reverse complement strand
TTCGCCCAGCACCAAATGGAATCTCTCCACATGGAAGAAACCCTTCTCGAAGAACTAAAATATGCCGACGGTGGTAAATCTGATACCGAGTTGCGTTCGGTTTTGGGGTGTTTTTTATTTAACGGAGAAGATGTTTTCAAGAAAATAAAAGTGCTTTCGGGGGGCGAAAAATCACGGGTGGCTTTGGCAAAAGTATTGATTTCGGAAGCAAATTTCTTGCTACTTGATGAACCAACCAACCACTTGGATATGCAGTCGGTCAATATCTTGATTCAAGCCCTTGATCAATACGAGGGTACGTACGTGGTGGTGTCGCACGATAGGCATTTTGTGAGTCAAGTGGCCAACAAAATTTGGTACATCGAAGACTACGAAATCAAAGAATATCCTGGCACGTATGATGAGTTTGAGGAATGGTACGAAGTAAATAAGAAATTGGCAGTTGGTAGTTCGCAGTCGGCAGTTTCACAGTCTTCAAGTGGTACTGGGCAAGCCAACAAAAAAGAAAATTTAACTTCAACAAAGCCCGTGGCCAATGCCAATGTGATAAAGAAGTTGGAGCGGGAAGTGGCCGAAATTGAAGCGAAAATCACCGAATTAGAGCGGCAAATGGCAGTTTTGGAGAATAAAATGGCTGATCCAAATATTTTTAAAGACAACCACGCCATGCAAAAAACTAACAGTGACTACGAACTCGTAAAAATGGATTTGAAAGCAAAAAACGATTTGTGGGAAGCTAAAATGTTGGAGATGGAAGGCTGAGAAGTTTTCAGTCAAAAGTCTTCATTTTTCAATTAATAGGCTTAAAAAAAGCTGCATTTCAAAAAAAATGCAGCTTTTTTGTGAACTTTAAAACTTGAAATCCAGTTTTTTACTGCCAACTGCCAACTGCCAACTGCCAACTGCCAACTGCCAACTGCCAACTGCCAACTTACTTCTTCTCTGGCAAAAGCACAAACTTAGCCACGTTTTCAGCACAGAACTGATTGGCCGCTTTTTTGATACTTTCTACACTAATTTTATCAATCAAATCTTTGGCGTAACGGTTGATATAGTTGAGGTCTTCGCCATCGGTGTATTGCTCCAAAAGGTACGAGTTCCAGAAACCGTTTTCTTTAACTTGTAGCTCGGTTGAGCGTTTTTCTTCGGCAATTACTTTTTCTACATCGCCTTTTTCGGGGCCATTGGCCTTGATTTTAGCAATTTCGTCCATCGTGATTTTAACCAACTTTTCGGCATTTGCTGGCGAGCAACCAAAAGCTATCGTAAGATTATAAGTCGGCTTCGGCAGTTTATTAGATGATGAGCGAATGCTCGGTGAATAAACTCCACCCGCTTCTTCACGCAGCTTTTCAGTAAGTTTGATATTCAATACTTCCGATAGGGCATCTAAGTTGATGTTTTCTTCTTCCGAGTATCCAAAGTTTCCGTTAAATTGCAAATTTACACTTGCTTTGTCTTCTAAGCCTTTGTAAATAGTTTTCTCAACTTTTCCCGTTACTTTGTTAATATTCAGGTCTTTATAAGTTTCCTGACGCTTCGTTGAAGGCAAGCCACCGATGTATTTTTCGAGTAAAGGCTTGATTTTTTCAACTTCAAAATTTCCAACAAATACAAACGTAAAATCGCTCATATCGGCAAATCTTTCTTTGTAAATTTCCATCGAACGGTCAATATTTACCATATCCATTGCTTCGGGCTTGGTCGGCATTCGGCGAAAGTGATTTTGGTAAATTGTCGTCGAAATCGAATCACCAAAAACCTTTTCGGGTGTTAGTGTTTTCATCGAATTAGCAATCAATTCTTTTTGATTTTTCAAGAAACTTTTCACTACTTCATCGTCACGGCGAGGTTGCGTAATGTAGGCATACATCACCTGTAAGGCCGTTTCGAGGTCTTTTGGTGTTGTGCTACCGCCCACGCCCTCGTTTAGTTCGCCCACATAAGTATAAACATTGGCAACTTTTCCCGCCAGTGCTTTGTCGAGTTGGCTATCCGATAATTTGCTCAATCCACCCTGCGAAGCTACTGTTGAAGCAAGTTCGGCCGAATAGTAATCAGCATCGCTGTACAACGAAGTACCGCCCTTGCTCGAACCCGAAAATACGATTTGGTCGTTTTTGAATGTCGTTGGTTTCAAAGCTACCTTTATTCCGTTGCCCAATGTGAGTTCGGTTACATCAACCTCGGTGATTTTCTTTTCCGAAACTACTTTCGTGCCTTCGGGGATTTTCTCCAAAATCGGAGTCAAAACTGCCTCATCTTCGT
>JANNEN010000247.1:0-7185 GCA_031378715.1 Emticicia sp. | reverse complement strand
GACTATTGACCGTGGACTACCTAATATGAAAGTAGGAAGGTAGAATGATGAAAATTTTAGGCACTATAAACATTTGAGAAGGTGCTTTCTAACTCCATTTCGGGTAGAATAGCCTTCAAATGGTGCTTTAAATGCTCGGGGTAATCTTGCATGATAAACGACAATTTGAAAAGTCCAACGCCATTGATGGTAATGGTGTTTTCCAGAAAATCGGAGTTTACGGACGCAATAATATGAGCAATGTGCTGGTTATAAGCATACCAAAACGTTACTAATTCCGACCAAGGCGTATCGTTATAGTGCTGCTCACTTACCCAAAAATCTTGGGCATAACCCACAAAATCAAGGTGCGGCTGGGCCATCATTCGGACAAATTTCTGCTGGTTATTACAAGCCGAGTCGATCAAATGCCCCACTATTTCTTTCTTTGACCATTTATCGGGCATCGGTTTTAGGCTGGCTTCTACATCGCTTATTTTTCTCAAAAGAGGCAATACTTCATCAAGCGTTTGGTGTAAACTTTGGGCAATGGCTTGCATAGGTTTTGAATGTGATAAATGAGCAAATATGTTGTGTGTGAAAATGTGTTAAGTTGGAAGTTTCGTTTGTGTAAAATTTCATTCCATAACTTCTACAAAATAGCTTTTAACTCTATCAACTTCGCAATGTCAAAAGTTGGTTTTTGGTCAGTCAGCATATTTTCTGGATTATAAAAAACGGTATCCATCTCGGCATTCATTGCTCCCAAAACATCGGCTTCATAATTATCGCCAATCATTAGACTTTCGGTCAGGTTTGCGTTCGTTACTGACAGGGCATAGTCGAAAATTCGACGGTCGGGCTTGCGAGTACCTGCCATTTCGTTGGTGATGATTTTATCGAAATAATGATGAATTTCCGAACTTTTCATTTTATCGACCTGAATATCCTGCCAACCATTACTGATGATGTGGAGCTTGTATCGGGGCAATAAATAGTCAAGAATTTCAACTGCCCCTTCAATCAAATGGGCTTTCTTGGGCAAAAGTTCGAGAAAATATTCGTTGATTTCTAAGCCGAAATCAATATCAATTTCCGCTCCCAGATTAACGAATGTGTCCTGAAATCGTCTTTCACGCAGCACCTCGTGCGTGATTTCTTTTCTTTCTAATAAAGCCCAATAGTATTTATTAACACTCGAAAACTCTTTGCAAAAATCTGATAAACTATTGATATTCAGCGATTTAAGATTAAAAACTTCGTAAATATTAGCCAAACATTCGGCCGAGTTGCGTTCAAAATCCCAGAGTGTGTGGTCGAGGTCAAAGAAAAGGTGTTTGTATTTCATGGGTTATGCTTTGGGGGCAAATGTCAACTGCAAACGCTCAACGGGTTGGTTATTTACCAAATGACTTTCTACAATTTCTTTTATATCATCGGGCTGAACATTACCGTACCAAACGCCTTCGGGATACACCACTACCGATGGCCCCATGCCGCAAGTATCCAAGCAACCCGTTTTTTGGGCCCGAATCTCGGTTAATAAACCTCGGTCTTTTAGTTCACTTTTGAAAGCATCGACCAATGTCATTCCCCGCTCGCTTCCGCAGCATTTTTTTGGAGCGTCTTTATCATTTGTACAAACAAATACGTGTTTTTGAAATTTCATTTTCTTAGTTGATTTTATAAGGAAGACTTCGCTCTGAGCGAAGTCTTCCTTGATATTTAATTTATTTACACCAAATTTCCCAGGCTTTTTCGGCTTGAAAATGAAGCATCGGCAAACCGTTGTGGGTTTTTGCTCCCTGCTGTTTTGCTTTTTGTAAAAAAAGTGTTTCCAACGGATTATAAACCAAGTCGTAGAGATAATGATTTTCGGTCAATGCCTCGTAACGAATATCAGGGCATTGGTTGGTATTTGGATAAGTGCCAACGGGCGAACAATTTATAATCAGTTGATAGTCAGGCATTAGTGCGGGTATTTCGTCGTAAAAAATACTATCGACTGACTTGGCTCGGGAAACGGTTTTATACACAATTCCCAAGTCATTCAAGGCTGCTACAACGGCTTTTGCGGCACCGCCATTGCCCAAAACTAATGCCTTGATTGATGAAAGATTTACGTCCGAAAGAAAATTTTCGAGTGAAATCTTAAAGCCATAATAGTCTGAGTTGTAGCCAATTAGTTGTCCATTTTCTTGAAATTTTATCACATTTACGGCTCCCACTTTCTCGGCTGATGTATCCAAACCGTCCAAAAAAGGCATGATGGCTTGTTTGTACGGAATCGTTACGTTGATTCCCCGAAGATTCGGTTCGTTTTTTAATAATTCAGAAAATTCTTTAATATCCGATAACTCAAAGAGTTTATATTCGTGGGTTGTTGATAGCCCCATTTCTTGAAACTTTTCGGTAAAATATTTCTTGGAAAACGAGTGTCCGAGTGGATAGCCAATGAGTCCGTAAACGTTCATGAGTTTGGGTTTTCTTAAAAAATGAGTTTAGGATTTTGAAAATTTAGCTTTCAATATTCCAATAATCATCGGTAGAACCGAAACCAAGACAATGCCCAAAACTACCTTCTCGAAGTTATGCTTCACCCATTCGTTATTGCCCAAGAAATAGCCCAAAAGCGTGATGCCAGTAACCCACAAAACTGCCCCAATGATGCAAAAAGCGATGTATTTTGGGTATTTCATGCTACCAGCTCCTGCCACGAAGGGGGCAACGGTTCGGACAATCGGCACGAAGCGAGCCATGATAACGGTTTGTCCGCCATTTTTTTCGTAGAAAGCCTCCGTTTGCGTGATGTGGCTTCGTTTCAAAAACAAAATTTTATCCTTAGATTTGATAAAATCACTAAAATATTTTCCCGTAAAATAGTTTACGTTGTCGCCAATCAGAGCGGCTGCAATGAGCAACGGAATCACGAACGTAATGTCAATTTTGCCGCCCGTGGCGGGAGCTGCCAATACGCCGACGGCAAAAAGTAGCGAGTCGCCTGGCAAAAGGGGCATGACAACCAAGCCCGTTTCGACAAAAATAATAAGAAACAGCAAGCCGTAGGTCAGCGTACCGTTGTCGTTGATAAATTGCGTAAGAGCCGCCAATGGGTCTTTTAATAAACCGAGTATAAAATTAATTATTTCCATTTCGAAAGTTCTGACGGGGTCGCCCGTGCGATGCTGAGTTTCTGTTCGTGCGTTATTACTCGGATTTTGTTATTCTTGAATACGATGAAATAGGCTACTGATTCGCTGAAATCTTTTGTGGACACGGAGTTTCACAAAGTCATACACAAAGTTTAACAGGGGTAAAAAAATATGACATGAGCGTTTTTTAGATAATACATCATACCTCCTACATCATACATAACAATCACTCCTCCTGCATGATGCGTTTATCGCCGCTGTATTTGCCGAGCTTGAAGCGTTTTTTTGTTTTTTCGGGCAGAAAATGAGCAAACGTATCTCCACGCAAGCCCAAACGAATGGTTTCGAGGGGAATCACTTCGTGCGGAGCGATATTACCGAGGTTTACGTTCGCACCAACGAGCTTTACGAAATACACTTGTTGCGATTTTTGAGGAGCCTCCCAAATAATTTTTTCGGCAGGAATGGCGTGGATAATTTCATCGACCAAACCCTGACGTACTTCGCCGCTACTACGGAAAAGCCCAACGTTTCCGCCTTCACGAGCCTCTCCGATAACTTTCCAAGCTCCTGCGTCGAGTTCCGATTGCATCATTTCGATCCATTTATAGGGAGCAAAAATCTTCTCGGCATCTTTTGAGCCAACCTCCGAAAGTACCTTCACACGGGTAGCCAAGCGACGGATATACTCGCATTTCTCATTGCTTGGAATCTCAATTGAGCCGTCCGAAACTTCGGCATATTCGAGTTGGTATTCGTCCAAAACTCGCAGATATTCCTCAAATTGATCACGAGCTACGAACGCCTCGAAGAGTGTTCCACCAAAATACAGGGGAATGCCAGCATCGTGATATACTTTTACTTTTTCTTTCAAATTTGGTGTCACGAACGACGTTGCCCAACCCAGCTTTACAATGTCAATGTGGGGTGCCGAAATTGAGAGCATATCTTCTACTTCTCTGATACTGAGGCCTTTATCCATCACCATCGTTAGGCCCGACTCCCGTGGTTTGGCTGTACGTTTTGGTACGTTGCTTAGATTATAATTCATCGACAATTAATTCTTTTGGTTAAATCAGTGGCAAATATAATAAATAATGAGGTATGTTGCTTGATGTATGATGTAAGATGTATGAAATATGATGTTTTCAGAATAGATAAAAGTTTTATTAAGTAGTCCACGGTCAATAGTCGACAAGTCCACAGTAAGATAATGTGCTAATAATCAGTTATTTAGTCATTTTTGAAATTGTTGATTATATTTATCCCATTACTTATCAGTAGATTATGTTTTTTAGTTTTTTTAAAACAAAAAAATCTGCGAGATATTCTTGCAGATTTTTTATAAAAATATAGTTTTCTCCTCAAAAACCTAAATCATGTATTTCAATCGAATCACCTCTTTTTCGGTCAAGAACCGCCATTTTCCACGGGGCAAATCTTTTTTGTCAAGGCCTGCGTAGGTTGTGCGGTCGAGTTTGAGGACTTCGTAGCCCAGATGTTCAAAAATACGCCGAACGATACGGTTTTTCCCGCTGTGAATCTTGATGCCGACTACCTCGGCATCGGGCGTTACGAGGGCGATTTCGTCGGGCTTCACAAAGCCATCTTCCAAATCAAAACCATTGGCGATTGTTTCAAAATCTTCGACCGAAATGGGTTTATCAAGTTCGACCTGATAGATTTTCTTGATTTCGTGCGAAGGATGCGATAGCTTTTCGGCCAGCTCTCCATCGTTGGTCAAAAGTAGCAAACCCGTAGTATTTCTGTCTAATCGTCCTACGGGATATATTCGTTCGGGACAAGCGTTTTTTACTAAATCCATGACCGTTCTCCGCTCATCTGGGTCTTCGGTGGTGGTAATAAAATCCTTTGGTTTGTTCAATAGTAAATACACTAATTTCTCACGGCTCAATATTTTCTTGCCGTACTTCACTACGTCATTGGGTTTCACTTGGTAGCCCATTTCGGTAATTGACTTGCCGTTTACCGTGATTTCGCCCGATGCAATAAGCTGGTCGGCATCACGTCGAGAGGCCACGCCTGCATTAGAAATGTAGCGGTTTAGCCTTACCGAATCATCTTTTGATGCGATTTTGTCTTCCTTCAAAACCTTTTTTTGAATTTTTTCGGGAAGTTTACTTTTCATTCGCTCCACGTCATAAGTGGGAGCATCTTTCCGACCAATAGTTGCTTGATTTTCTTTTGATTCAAACTTTGCCCTCGGGCTGGCTGGCTCGTTTCGCTGAAAACGGGGTTTGTCGGCCGAATAGGCATTTTTTCGGTCGTTTGAAGTTGCCCGTCCGCTTTCATCTCTTTTCTTGAATGGGTGGGCGGGTTTTTCGTCAGTATAACTTTTCGGTTTTTCGCCGAAAGGTTTTGTGTCGCCATAAGGTTTTTTGTCTTCAAACGGTTTTTTGTCACCGAACGGTTTTCTATCGCCGAACGGTTTCTTGTCACCATAAGGCTTTTTGTCTTCAAACGGTTTTCTATCGCCAAATGGTTTCTTGTCACCGTAAGGTTTTTTGTCTTCAAACGGTTTTCTATCACCAAATGGTTTCTTGTCACCGTAAGGTTTTTTGTCTTCAAACGGTTTTCTATCACCGAATGGTTTTTTGTCACCATAAGGTTTTTTGTCTTCAAACGGTTTTCTATCGCCGAACGGTTTCTTGTCACCATAAGGTTTTCTGTCACCGTAGGTTTTCTTATCTTCAAATGATTTGGTTTCAGATGTACGTTTTCTTTCGCCAAAGCCCCCTACCCCATTTTCTCGTTTCTTGAAAACGGGTTTTGGGGTACTGCTCTGCTTTTTCTCGCCAGCATTAACACGAATGTCTGACTTTTTGGGTCGGTCGGTATTCCTCATTGGATTTTCAGCATCACTGCTGTAATTATTGTAAGTATTTGATTATCAGGTACAAAGGTACGGGTTTTGGTGAATAATTCTTGTTATTTACTAAAATCTTGCCGCCCATTCAATGCCCCCGATGATATGATTCATCGAATTTTTGTCGGTAAAAGTCTCGGGATTATGCCCGATTCCTGTATAAAAAAAGCGACCTTTGCCCGCAACGTTCGTCCACGAAATTGGGTGGTCTTTGCCCATACCTTTGGTTTCGCCCACGTCGTAGGTTTGTTCATCGAGCGAGAGCAGAACCTGTACGCTATCTTTGCCCCGTACACTATTTTTATAATTATACCACTCGTCCGATTTTTTCCAACGCTCGGGTAAGGCATTGGTACTGAGGTGATTACGTATTTCGGTTATGAGCGTAGCTTCGGGCGTGTGCGGAAATAAGCTGTGGTCACGGAAGTGCGTACCGAGGGCTTTGTCGTACCAAGTCCAGTCGTATTCGGTGTCGGCGGCGGCATGAATACCGACGTAACCGCCACCATTTTCGATGTATTTTTCAAACGATTTTTCTTGCTCGGGCGTAAGAATATCGCCCGTTGTTGAAAGGAAAATGACAACCTTGAAGCGACCAAGATAATCATCATTGAAAAACGCCCCGTTTTCGGTCGTAACTACTTTCCAGCCTTTGCCTTGACCCGTTTTGGTGAGAGCCGCAATGCCCGCTTCGATTGATTCGTGCCGAAAACCATTGGTTTTTGAGAAAATAAGCACACCTTTTTCGCCAATCGTACCAGGATCAGCGGGGCGAATGGTTTCAAAAACGGGGTGCTGCCAAGGGAGTTTTTTGACCATGTACAGGCCAAAAGTGTAGAAACCAACCCCAACAAGGATTACAACAGCTATCAGCCAAGCAAAGATTTTAAAGATTTTTCGTAACATTTTTTAAACGGTTTAGCGTTGAATTAATAGAATATCCAGCAATGACTATGAATATTCGGGGATTTTAGTTGCGAATATAATTGATTTAAAATTTGGGAAGGAAGAAATAACAAAAAAGGTTTCAGAACAAATGTGTACGACCCTGAATAACCTTGAAACATCGCAAGGCTGTGATTTCAATTCCTAAGCAACGTAACTTCAACAAATTATCCCCAATTTCTTGCTGATTATCCCACAAAGTTTGCCCATCGGCTTCAAGTT
>JANNEN010000197.1:0-18692 GCA_031378715.1 Emticicia sp. | reverse complement strand
TACTCAAATAATGACTCATAGATTTTTTATTCAGAAACCTTTTGAGCTATTTTTATTTAAAGGTAAATTCTCCAAATACTTTAATAATGCTGTTATTTGTATTCCAGCCGACGTTTGCTTTCGTTGGTACATATTAATTTTGCATCATCAAACACATACAAAACAATAATCTTAATGAAAAAAACGCTTCTGTTCTTCGTTCTTATTGCGGCTACGCAGTCTTTTGCTCAAAAATGGACCCCAACAACTGGCACTGCCAAATTTTATATCAAAATGCTCGGTGTGGGCATTGACGGCAGTTTCAAAGGCATCAAAGCCAATATTGATTTCAATCCCGAAAACCCAGTTACATCAACTATTTTTACGAGTGTTGATGCCGCCACTGTTTTTACCGATAATAGTTTGCGTGATACCCATATGAAAGAAAAACCTGAGTTTTTTGAGGTGGCTAAATACCCAACGGTGAGTTTGAGAAGTACGGCAATCGTCAAGAATGGCACTGCGTACATGGGTACATTCAACTTTACGATTAAAAACATTACGAAGTCCGTAAAAATCCCGTTTACGTTTACGCAAACGGGCGATAAAGGCACTTTCGTAGCAAATTTTGAAATCAATCGCAAAGAGTGGAATTTCGGTGGCAACACATTGGGTATGTCGGATAAAGTAAAGTTGAACTTAGTTTTGAATGTACAGCAGTAAAATGACTAAAAAGCTAATAATTCTCTTCATTTTAGGACTAAATCATTGGGGAATGGCACAAATCGCAGTTTCGGGAAAAGTCATTGACATTTCTACCAAAGAACCTTTACCTTTTTTGAATATTGTTAGTGAAAAGACAAAAAAAGGCGTACAAACCAATGAAAATGGTACGTTTGAAATCAAAATAATGTCACTTGGAGAAATACTGACATTTAGCTATCTGGGTTATAAAAAAGTGAGCCTTCCTGCTGAAAAAAACATGCTTGTAAAGATGGAATCTGATGCAGTATCGTTGGGTGAAGTGGTAATCAGATACCGAAATCCTGCCGATAGGATTATTAAAAAAGCAAACGAAAACAAGGCTTTCAATAACCCCGATAATTATCCAAACTACTCCTATAAAAGTTATAATAAAAGTATTCTGACGGTTGATTTGGAAACAAAACTTCTCGAAAACAAAGATAAAAAAAACAATAAACTTGCCAAACGACTCGAAAACAGTGAGTTGTACGTAAACGAAACCATTGTCAGGAAAAACTACCTTTTGGGCGGACAAAGTAAAGAAGTCGTGGAAGCCAGCCGTACTTCGGGTTCCGAAACTTCGACGATTCTGGGCAGTATGGCTTTACTGCTACAACCATTTAGTTTTTATCCCGACATCATTACTTTCAAAGGGCGACGGATTCAAGAAATCATGGAATTTGTAAATCCCGTAAGCCAAAATAGCACGAAAATCTATGATTTCACATTGCTTGATACCCTCATCAATGATGCCGATAGTAGCTTTGTGATTGCTTTTTTACCGAAAAAAGGAGCAAATATTAAGGGCTTAAAAGGCGAGATAACCATCAGTTCAGATGGTTATGCGATTGAAGAAATAAATGCTGAACCTGCCGCCAAAGACCTTTTGATGTCGGTCAGTATTCATCAAGTTTATGATAAAGTTGATGGAAAATGGTTTCCAAAAGTGTTAAAATCCGATTGGCGTATGCCCGAATTTAAGGTGGGAGAAGTGAAGATTGTTTTTAGAATAGAAAGTTATATTGAGGAGGTGAATTTTAAAAATACATTCACAACCGCTGATTTTTCCGAAAATGCCATCAGTATTGCGGCCGATGCGACGACAAAAAAACAAGATTTTTGGTCAAATAATCGCATAGAAAACCTTTCTACCAAAGAAAAAAACACTTACGAGTATTATAAGAACCTTTCGGGACTGAAAAAATTTATTTCTACGGCATCACTAAATATATCCGAATGGGCAACTTCGGGCGTTATTCCGTTGAGTGCAAAGATAGATTTATCAACCCAAAACCTTTTTGACTCGAATATCTATGAGGGTTTTCGCCCGACAATAAACTTGCTTACATCACCCAGTTTTTCAAATAAACTTAGACTTGACGGCAAAATTGCTTACGGATTCGGCGATAAAATATGGAAATACGAAGGGCGATTAAAATATAAAATCGGAGAAAAAGACAATGCTCAACTCACCGCTCAGTACCGAAACGATATTTCGGAACCTGGCAATGTGCAGTATTTTATCTGGAACTATCCGCAGATTCCTTATGAGTTGATTCGTACTTTTTTAATTTCACGAGCCGACCATTTGGAACAGTATAAAATCGAATTGACCGCCAAAGTTTCAAAATTTAGCAAACTCACCGTTGGCTTTACCGATGAAGTTCGCACACCAAGATATACTTATAAGTTTATGAAAAACGATAGCCCCGTAATGAGCCAAGAAAGCAACGCTTTGCACGCTTCGATTTTTACGCTCGGTTATCGCTTGGCGATTGGTGAAAAATTTTCGCAAGTTGGTCGTGGAAGTATTATTTCGGAAGTACCAAAATTGGTCTTATTGCTCAACTACGATCAGGGACTCATGGGTTTTTTGTCGGGAGCATATCAGTTTTCAAAACTCAACGCCAAAATGGAATACACGCACAAAAGCACTCGTTTGGGTGATACTTTCATCAACTTAGCCGCAGGAAAAGTCTTTGGCGATGTACCTTATACTTATCTGTATAACAGCCGAGGCTCGAAAATTAGCAATACTTTTCCGATTGTTTGGGCCGCAAATCATTTCAATACGATGGGGCTTTATGAGTTTACTTCTGACCAATACGGCACCGCTTTTATCACGCATCATTTCAAAGAATTACTCCTAAAAACCAACGTCAGTTGGTCAAAACCCGATGTTTCGTTGGTACAGGGGTTTACTATTGGTTCGTTGAAAAATGGGCAAAAACACAAGGAAATTGAGATAAAAACCTTAGAAAAGGGCTATTTTGAGTCAGGTATGACGATTGACAATATTGTGCGAATCAAGCTAAAAAAACTATTTTACTTGGGTGCTGGTGGTGGGATTTTTTATCGTTGGGGAGCGTATAGTCTGCCTCAACAAAGCCAAAATCTCACCTATCGACTTGTGTGGAATATTGGATTTTAAAAAAACATATAATCAAAACAAGAAAATCAAACATGAAATCAACACACTTAGTTAGCTTATTTTTATTGCTGAGTACTTCGGCAATAGCACAAGAAAAATCGAAATATATTCAGGTTGGAGGGGCGTTTGGCTCATCAAGTGGTACGATTAATTTGTCAGCACAAAAAGATTGGTATTTGGGCAAAAAAGACCGAATTATTCTCGGTACAGGTATCAGATTTACCTCTTTTTTTGGCAGTAATGTTACCTTTACAACCGCCCCCGCCAAGTTGAGTATCGAACCCAAAAGTGTGGACTCGTTGCTTACCCCCAAGCCATCGCTTTCTTCATTGAATTTGATGATAAATTTAGGCTATAAGATTTCCAGCAAAATCGAAGTGGGTTTTAGTATTGATGCACTTGGTATTTCGTTTGGCCCAGAAGGTAGCCCGACATTCATAACCAACAAAAAATCAACATTCACGAAGACTAAACCAACCTCGCCCAATGTACTTTTAGTTGGTGATAATGACCGAGGCTCACTCAATTCGCAATTTTACGGACGCTACAAGCTAAACCAAAAAATCGGACTGAATGTATCTTATCAGTTTCTGTTTAATGAACTCACAACGACCACCAAGATTCAGACAATCCCAGAGGCAAACGACAGATTTAGAGTAAAATCTTCGCAGATTTATGTTGGCGTGAGCTACCATTTTTGATGACAAAAAATTGCAATTAGATAAAACTCCTGATTCGCACAAACATAAAAAGCACTCATTGCTGAGTGCTTTTTATGTTTTTCAGAAAGCCTTTTCTAATCTTTTTCCACTTTACTGCTCCCCGAGAGATCCGAATCGACACTGGCCCCGCCACGGTAACGTACCTTACTTGCTCCGCTTGCCCGTACTTTCAGTTGCTGCGTAACATTCACCCGACCGCTACTTGCCCCCGAAAGCGTCAGTGAGGCATCTTTGGTGTCAGTACTGAAAGCATTGAGCGTTGATGCTCCCGAAAGTTCGGCATTAATTTTCTGTGATTTTCCTTCGATTTCGAGCGTAGATGCCCCCGAAAGATCAATGTCATAATTGGTAGCATTCGTAACAAAAACACCCTTTGATGCACCCGAAAGTCTGATTTCAAGCTCCGACAGGCTATCAAACCCTTTGATATTTGAAGTGGTCGCTCCCGAAAAATCAACTTTCTTCAAGGTTGGCATTTCGATATCAATATTTACTTTGTAGCGTCTGATTCTCCAAGTATTTCTAAACGAAATACCAAGCGTACCGTTGCGTTCGACCACCAAAAGGTCATCAATGTCACGTTTATCGCCCGTGGCTGTGATTTTGAAACTGCTACTTTTCGTTATTTTAATCTGAAAAGCATTACCCATTTCGAGGCGATCAAAATTTTTCACATCAAAAGTCTGCACTTTTTCGTCGGCAGGGGCAACGGTTTCTGACAGGATTCCACAAGCACTCATGCCCATTATCAAGGCCGAAAGCAACATTAGGGAAGTTAATTGTAGTTTTTTCATGATTTTGAAATTGTTTTTTATGTGTTTATGCCACTATGACAATTCAAAAATTGGTTTCCCCTATCAGTTCTCAAAAAAATATTTTAATTTCATGTAGGGGGAAACCATCAAATGATTGTCTTGAAGTAGCACAATTTTCAAAATTGTGCTATATTCTATAACACAACTTGGAAAATTGTGCTACAATAATGAAAAATTGAACATAAAATCTTAGTTTTGCACAAAAAATTCAATTTTCAATCGGTGCAATTATCTGAACAAGAAATAGTTGGTGCAATCAGGGTGGGCGATGAGCGTATTTTCGAGGAAATATTTCGGAAATATTATCAGAGTCTGTCCAATTACGCCAATTCGATTTTGAAAGAAATGGACGAATCCGAAGAAATTGTACAGAATTTATTTCTCGGAATTTGGGAAAAACGAGCCGACTTAGAAATAACCGTTTCTTTGAAATCGTACCTTTATCGAGCCGTGCATAACCATTGTCTGAATCGAATAAAACACTTGAAAGTTCGGGAAGAATACCAGCAATATGCCACCAATTTTTATGACGTTTCGCACGAATCGGTCAGTAATACGGTGATGAAAAACGAACTCGAACAAAAAATCGAATCCGCTATCGAAAAATTGCCCGAACAGTGCCGAATTGTGTTTAGCATGAGTCGATTTGAAGAATTAAAATACCATGAAATTGCCGAAAAATTAGCAATTTCGCCCAAAACAGTCGAAAATCACATTGGCAAAGCCCTAAAACTATTGCGAATCGAATTGTCCGAATATTTACCATTAATGATTATTTGTGGAACGATTTTACATAACGTTCTGTAAGAAAATGAATAAAAATCTACCAATAACCGACGAGCTTCTGGGTAAATTCTTGGCACAGGAAACTAATGCTGATGAGTTAGCCGTGGTCGAGGATTGGTTGGAAGATAGCAAAGAAAACCAAAAAAAATTAGCCGATTATCAATACATTTGGGAGAAAACTTCGGCTATTAAAAATCCAGAAATAAACCTTGACGTTGATGCTGCTTGGCTCAAAGTAAGGTCAAAAATGACTGCCGAAAAAGAAGTCAAAACGGTGGTGTTATTTCCAAAAAAGAAGCGTTATTTTACAAAATTCAACATTGCTGCCAGCATTATTTTCTTTGCGGGCATTGGGCTGTTGTTTGTATTGCTAAATAACAAAAACACCGAACGTATTTCATTAAAAACAACAAACAATACCTTAGAAAAAACCCTCCCCGATGGCTCAGTGGTCTTCTTGAATACCAATACTATTTTAAGCTATTCTGCTGATTTTCAAGGAGATACACGGGAAATAACGCTCGTGGGTGAGGCTTTTTTTGATGTCCAACGAAACGAATCAAAGCCATTCGTGATTCATGCCAACGGCTCTGATGTGCGGGTTCTGGGTACTTCATTCAACGTAAAAGCCTATACCAAAAGCGTAAAAGTGAGTGTGAAGTCGGGCAAAGTTTCATTCAAAAACAAAGCAAAAGAAACCTTTTTAGTGCGTGGCGAAGAGGCCGAATTTGAAGCCAAAAACGATACAATTCGTAAAATAACGATTGATAAAAACGTTTTTGCCTACAAAACCAAAGTATTTACGTTTGAAAATTCAAGCCTCGAACACGTCATAAAAATATTAAGTGAAAACTACCGCACGAAAATTATTTTGAAAAATAATCAAATAAAAACCTGCCGCCTAACCACTACTCTCAACAACGAAACCCTGCCAAACGCCCTAAATATCATTGCCGAAACCCTAAATTTGAGCGTATCGCCCGAAGGCGAAAAATACATTATTGACGGCAAAGGTTGTAATGAATAATAGGGGAAAATCAAAACTGAAATGTCATAGCTTTAAATCACATTCTCACTAATTATGAAAAAGCTATTCACATTATTTCTATTGCTATCAAGTCAGGTTTTTGCCCAAAATCGCCCACCACTCGAACGTATCATTTCGCTCAAAATCTCCAACGAACGCTTGGATAACACCCTAAAAAGTATTTCGAGTGCGGGAAATTTCAGTTTTTCGTACAATCCTGCCGAAATTTCCATCGAAAAACGTGTATCGTTCAATGCCCAAAATCAATCAGTTAGAGAGATTTTGAATGAACTTTTGGGCAATGCTGCAACCTTCAAAAACCGTGGAAATAATGTTATTCTAAAAAAAATAAACCAAGAAATACAAAAAGATTTTTTCGTGATGGGCTACGTTTCAGACGGGGAAACGGGCTTGAAAATTGAAAAAGCAAGTATTTACGAGCCTGTCACGCTTGCTTCCACCGTCTCGAATCAATATGGCTTTTACCGACTAAAAATATCCCGTGACATCAATAATATTAACTTGCTGGTTAGAAAACAAAACTACCAAGACGAGCGAATCTTGGTTCGCACAAAACAAGATAAAAACCTCAATATCAAGCTATTAGCTATTCATTCTTCAATAAAAATCGAACCAACTATTCGGCTGATTTCGTTTAAAATAGATTCGCTTCCTAACCCAAAGTTGGATAGCTTACCCATCGTTCAGCCAACGATTAGCAAAATCGAAAGCATCGAAACCAAGGATTCGGTCATGGCCAAAACCCCCAAAATAGACTACCAAGCCCAATGGGAAGCCACCAAAGAAAAGGTTCTTTCGAGCCAGCAACGTTTTACGGATTGGTTTATCCGAACCAAACAAAACATTCACCTTGATAACGTTCGGGATACCATTTATCGCCCATTTCAACTTTCGCTCTTGCCCTTTATTGGCACCAATCACTACCTCAGCGGGAATGTAATCAATAATGTTTCTGTCAATATTTTGGGCGGTTACTCGTTGGGCGTGCGTAATGTTGAAGTGGGCGGCTTTCTGAATATCGTTCGGGGAAAAGTAAACGGTTTGCAGGCTTCTGGTTTTGGCAATTTGGTTGTACAAGATGTCAAAGGTGTGCAGTTGGCGGCATTTGGTAGTATTGTTGGGCGTAACTTTCAAGGCTTGCAAGCATCTGGATTTGGCAACTTTAACGGCGGCAACACAAAAGGCATACAAGCGGCAGGCTTTGGAAACATCGTCTTCAAAAATTCTACTGGCCTACAAGCAGCAGGCTTTGGGAATTTTGTTTGGCAGGATAGCCCCGCAAGCGTTCAAGTAGCTGGATTTGGCAACGCCACCATCGGTAGTGGTAATGGGGTGCAATGGGCTGGTTTTGGGAATTTTGTTGGTAAAAACTACAAGGGTATTCAAGTATCAGGAACGCTCAATTTTGTGGGCGGGACGATGAGCGGTTTGCAAGTTTCGACCGTAAATTTTGCCCGAAAAACCAAGAATAATGTTCAAATTGGTGTGATTAATTTTGCGAGTGAAAGTTCAAATAATGTCCCGATTGGTCTGTTAAGTTTTGCAGGAAAAGGCGGCTACAAATGCCTCGAAATAGCTACTGACGAAGTAAATCTAATGAATTTAACCTTGAAAACGGGCGTAAAACGATTTTATAACATTCTGACGGCAGGGTATAGTTTTGGTGTAACCAACAAACCAAATTTTTCATTGGGCTACGGCTTAGGTACGGCTTGGCAACTTAACCGTACTTTTGGTCTGAACATCGACCTTATATCATCACACATTCAACAAAATACAAACGATTGGACGCTCAACCAACTCACCAAAGCGAGCCTCGGCTTAGAAATTCGAGCTGCTCGACATCTGGCGTTTTTTGTTGCCCCAACGTTCAATTTCTTGGCAAGCGATGCTTCCAACAATGATTTAGGAAAAGCATTTGGCTGGAAAACTATCCAAAAACAAAATAATTACTTCGGACAAAGTGTAAATAATAGCACTTGGATAGGACTACAAGGAGGTATTAGGATATTTTAATCATCAAAACCGATACCCCAAATTAAAACCAAAACCTCGCAGATTAAGGTAATTGAGTTTCTGTACATTGTCAATCCGTACGCCCTCGTTGCCAACCATAAGGCCAAGGTAATCTTCGTTTATTTTGAAGGTATCAAGAATTTTATTTCTTAGGCGAGTACGAAAATCCTCGTCAAAGCCTTCAAGATTTTGGTTCGATTTGCCGTGTACTGATACCCGTCCGATATGTCCACCAACTACGTACCAATCAAACGTGAACCGCTCGCCCAAACGAAACTGACGGCCAAGCATCAACCCAACCGAAGCGGTCTTGATTTTGGTATTCACGGGCAGTTCGAGCCGTACGGGCAGCCCTCGGTAATCGGTATCGACAAATACTGGAACGTCGCCGTGAAAATCGTTATATTTCCCAAAAATAGATAAATACGTGCCAATCGGGGCTTGTTTTTTTCCAAAGTAAAAACGAACCTCGGGTGTAATGTGATACATTCCGATACTCGACTCAGCTTTTTTTACATTTTCAAAACTAATATAATCAATGCGATTATCAGCCACATCAAGGTATTTCTCTAAATCTTTGGCGTAAGGAAACACTTTTTTGGGTCGATAACCTGCTCCCAATGCCAGCGAAAAATGCTTGCCCAAAACCTTTTCATATTGCACCGTAGCCGCACCCATCGCCACCGCCGAAAGATTAACTTTTAATACTTCACGCCTTACTTCTTTTTGGGCAAACGATTGGGCAGTAACAAATATCAAAAAAAGTATTTTTATTAAATTATTCACATTTTTTGGGTTTTGATTAAACTTTTACGGCCAACTATTGATGCTCAAAATCCATAGATTCTTAATTACCAACAATAATCGTAATTCGTACCTCGTAAATCGTACACAAACAACTAACGAACTCAAACCACTTTTCTGATATTTTTTTCAAAAATTGTCAAATTTTCGTCCGTAAAGTCGAGGTGCGTTACGAATCGAACCAGATGCTTGCCAAAAGTTACACAGCCGATATTTTGCTGCTTCATGCGTGCCACAAAATCACTCGCCAAAATATTTTCGGGCAATTGAAAAATAACAATATTAGTATCAATCGGATAAATATTTTCGACAAACGACAGACCTTCCAGTATCTTCCCGATTTGCTTGGCACGAGCGTGGTCTTCTCGCAAACGTTCGATGTTATTATCTAAGGCATAAATTCCTGCGGCCGCCAAAAACCCCGCTTGCCGCCAGCCACCACCCATGGCTTTTCTGGCACGGCGAGCTTTTTTGATGAAATCATTTTTGCCCAAAAGTAGCGAGCCAACGGGGCAGCCCAAGCCCTTCGAGAGGCAAATCGAAATCGAATCGAAGAGATTTCCGTGTATCGAAGCCGATTCACGGGTTTCGATTAAGGCATTAAAAAGCCTTGCTCCGTCGAGGTGCAGAGGAATGTTTTTTTCGTCACAAACCGATCTAATCGCCTGAATATCAGCTAATTGATAATAACTTCCGCCACCCTTATTCATCGTATTTTCGAGCGAAACCAAACTGGTTATTGGCTGGTGGATATCATCGGGATTATTAATCGCATCACGCACTTGTTGGGCATTCAATCTACCTTTGTCACCATCTAAAAGTTTGAGCGAAGAAAGTGAATTAAGGGCCACTCCCCCACCCTCGTACAGATAGATATGAGCATATTTATCACAAATTACCTCACTTCCAGGGTGCGTATGTACCCGAATCGCTAACTGATTTGTCATCGTTCCCGACGGACAAAAAAGTGCCGCTTCCATTCCAAACATCTCGGCGGCTTTGGTTTCGAGGGCAATAACACTCGGATCATCACCAAAAACATCGTCACCCACTTCGGCTGCAAACATGGCCTCCTTCATGCCCTCGCTGGGCTTCGTTACGGTATCGCTTCTTAAGTCAATAAACATTGAAATTTCTTGAAAAATGTTCTAAAAAAATGAAAAATACACATAAAATATATCTACTGACTAACCTCAGCCCCAAACTTAAAAACGTGTCCCTTTGTCCCTCTGTATGTTTCTCCATTACTATAACAAACCCACTGCATTTTACCTTTCAAAATACTCCAATAGTAACTCTCCCCTACCGTGGCATTATTACTAACTTTTGCCGTTGGAATATGCGGACAATTAGTGATATTCTTGATATGCCGACCGTTTTTTATAGATTTTACCTCAAAATTACAAAAAAACTCCAAGCCTATAAACACCCCCTCGCCTGGAAAAACAATATTATACTCCGATACATCAATTTTTATATTCGGGGTGATTCTATCAACTCTTTTGATTATTTCTCGTGTCAATAAATCATCTTTCGGTAAACCGTTCTCCCCAACCGAAAAAACCCTAATCCGTACTTTTGAATTACTTTTTTCAAAAATATCTACGTGTAAATCAAAATATAATTTAGTAAGATAACCCTCAATTCTGCCTACATTTTTAACGTGATTGACATAAACTTCAAAATCAGATTGCCCTCCTGGTCCCACTCACTTGAAAAAAGTATTTTCGTTATAATAACCCAATAAGGACAATTTGCTTACCTTGGGTTTTACAACTGCTTCCATCAATATAACCACTTTTGGACTTAGTAAAACCCTATTATTTGGAAAATTAAGCAAATCAAAGTAGGTAATCTTCAATGGATTATAACTCAGATGTGAAATCAGTATCGTATCATTTTTGGAGAAAGGATAACTAAACTCACCCTTTTCGTCGGTATATCTGCCATTACCTTTTTGGGAAGTAATAGCCACAAATTGTATTGGCTTATTTGTCTGCAAGTCTTTGACCACGAAATTAGGTACTTGGGCGTTTATAGCTGTTTCAGCATAAATGTAAAAGTATATGAATATCAACACTTTTTTCATAAGAACCTAATTAGTATTGGGTGTACGAAATTTGCAATTTAAGTAATTTTTTTTTAAGCCCCGCTGATTATTTCAGAAATAGCAGCATAATTTCTGCGGAATCTGCGGGAACAAAAAAACAAGCACAAAATTTAAGTGCATCTATGACGTTTGATTAAAAATGCAACAGGACTTACGCAAAGTTTGTTTCAAAGCCCATAGGGCTGAAATTTTGGTAATAACGGCACATTTTGACACCCCACAAAAGCCCCAGAAGGGGGAAGTTTCCCCCTCTGGGGCTTGCTACTCTTTTTTCGGAGCATCTTTTAGCAAATTTTCGCTCTTACTGGGCTTTTTGCGTAAGTTCTACACTTTTCCTACAAAAAAACCCCAAACTTTCATTTGAGGTTTTTTCAAGAACTTATCTAACTAATTCTTATGCTTCTTTTGCTTCATCAGTTGAAGTTGCATCTGGTGCAGGAGTTTCTTCTTGCTCAGGAGTCACTTCTTCGGTTACAACCGCCACTTCTTCTGCAACTGTTTCAACTACTGGTGTAGCCTCAACAGTTTCTTCTACAACCACTGCTGATGATTCATCAGCAACGGCAGCAACTGTTTCAGTTGTACCGTCAGCTTTCTTACCACCACGACGACTACGACGTGTCTTAGTAGATTTTTCTTCTACCGATGTCAATAATGCCTCGTTGTAATCAACCAATTCAATCAAAGCACATTCAGCATTATCACCAAAACGAGTACCTAATTTAATGATACGAGTATAACCACCATTGCGGTTAGCTACTTTTTCAGCAATTTCTCCAAAGAGTGTTTTAAGGGCTTCTTTATCTTGCAAATAAGAAAAAACCGTTCTACGTGAGTGTGTGCTATCATTTTTTGATTTCGTAATCAACGGCTCGACGTATTTACGTAATTCTTTAGCTTTGGCCAAAGTAGTTTCGATACGCTTGTATTGAATTAATGAAATCGCCATGTTTTGCAACATCGCCTCTCTGTGAGAATGGGTTCTCCCCAAATGATTGATTTTATTTCCGTGTCTCATTGTTATTGTTTCGTAAGTAACGGTCAAAAAAGCCTACGCAGACTTGGCATTTCCACCTATTACGATTGTTAATTAATTTACTCGATTCTGCGATTCGAAAAGGTATGAAAAAAGCCCTCTTTCCTTTCAGAAAGAGGACAATCTAATGTCAATCTTCGTCTAACTTGTACTTTATAACGTCCATGCCAAAGTGCAAACCTTTGTCAGCAACCAACTGCTCTAATTCCGTCAATGATTTTTTACCAAAGTTACGGAATTTCATCATGTCGGCTACTTCAAGTCTTGCCAAATCTCCCAATGTACGAATATCGGCTGATTTCAAACAGTTATAGGCACGTACCGACAAATCTAAGTCTTGCAATGAAGTCTTCAATAGCTTACGCATGTGCAAGAATTCCTCATCAACAATATTATCTTCGTCGTCTTTCTTGGTATCAAATACCATATTTTCGTCCGTAAACTTCAAGAAGTGCTGAATCAAGATATGAGCCGCCTCTTGTAAGGCTCGCTCAGGGTGAATTGACCCATCAGTTTTGATTTCAAGCAAAAGTTTTTCGTAGTCAGTTCTCTGTTCTACACGTGTATTTTCAATGCTATACCTAACATTCTTAATTGGTGTAAATATTGAATCGACTGAAATAAAACCGATTGGTAAATCATTCTGCTTCTGCTCATCGGCCGAAACATAACCTCTACCTTTATCAACGATAATTTCAATTTCTAATTCCTTTTGGTCGTCCATACGGGCGATAATCAGATCAGGATTCAAAATTTGAAAACTTTGCGTGAATTTCCCGAGGTCACCCGCAGTCAAAACACTTTGATTTTTGATTCTAACTGTAAATTTGTTATCTACGTAATCAGAAACTTTTTTAAAACGAACCATTTTAAGGTTTAAGATGATTTCTGTTACATCATCTACTACCCCATCAATGCTCGAAAATTCGTGTAATACCCCCGGGAATCTTACAGAAGTAATAGCGTAGCCCTCCAAAGAAGACAACAAAATACGACGAAGTGCGTTTCCGATGGTCACACCATACCCTCTTTCGAGCGGTTTAAACTCGAAAAAGCCATGGAAATCGTCAGCCTTTTCCATGACAACCTTGTCAGGCATTTGAAATGCTAATATTGACATACGTATGCAGTGTGTTTGTTTTCGTTAACTGAAAGGTGATTAGCTACATCACCAATAAAAAAAACGTAGCTGTGCCACTCTCGTTTTTAACGACAATGGCACAACCACAAGACAAATATTATTTGTTGTATAATTCGACGATTGCCTGCTCGTTGAAATTTTCTGGTATTTGATCACGCTCAGGATAACTAATAAACTTACCAAGCATTTCCGTAGCATCCCACTCTAACCAATTGTGGCGTTTTGCATTACGTGCTTTTAAGCTATCTGCAATTGTTAGCAGAGCCTTTGATTTCTCACGCACACCTACAATCTGACCTGGCTTCAAGATATACGAAGCAACATTCAAAACAGCTCCATCAACTGTAATGTGACAATGTGTTACTAACTGACGGGCTGCACGACGTGTCGGAGCAATACCCAAGCGATAAACAGTGTTGTCTAAGCGACCTTCACAAAGTTTCAATAAGTTATCACCAGTACGACCTTCCTTAACAGAAGCTAAATGAAAAAAGCGTGCAAACTGCTTTTCTAATATACCATAAGTATATTTCACTTTTTGCTTTTCAATTAACTGCTGACCGTATTCTGACTTCTTACTCTTCCGTCCTTTTCCATGTTGGCCTGGCGGATACGCTTTTTTACTTAATGCTTTACTTGGCCCCATGACTGGCTCGCCAAATTTTCTTGAAATCCTTACTTTTGGACCTGTGTATCTTGCCATTATTGTTGGTTTTTAAATGAAATAGAGATTGATTAGCCCCAAAGTCCAAACTATCAATCATTTTGATTAACAAAATAACATTAAAATGCTTTCTATTTCTTATCCGTTACTAAACGGAAACTATTTTAAAATATTATTAACTAAGACAAAAAAGGAAAACTAACTATAAACCTGATGATAGTATATATCAGATTAACTTAATAATAATCCATTTCCTGTAAATTCACTAAACTCTCCTACGTTTCGGTGGACGACAACCATTGTGAGGAAGTGGTGTCACGTCGGTGATTGTCGTAACCTCAATACCCGAATTTTGGATAGTCCGTATGGCTGACTCACGTCCAGAACCTGGGCCTTTCACAAAAACTTCAGCTTTACGCATGCCTGCTTCATAAGCTACTTGAGCACAACTTTGTGCAGCCATTTGTGCAGCATAAGGGGTATTCTTTTTTGACCCTTTGAAACCCATCTTACCAGCAGAACCCCAAGATATGACCTGACCTTGACTGTTTGTAACTGATATTATAATATTGTTGAAAGAAGCCCTGATGTGTACTTCGCCTACTGGCTCAACAATCACAACTCTTTTCTTTGCTTTATCTTTCCTTTTTGCTTGTGCCATTTTGACAAAACTTTATTAAATGATTGGCAGTACAGAAAAACCTGTACTCTGTTCGATTTTTTCCTAAAAAATCCTTTTTTATCTACAAAATAGAAAGGAAATCAAATAGTAATTAGATACAATCTTGATGTTCACAGATAATTAACTTATGCTTGTGATATCATAAACCATAATTACTTCGTAGCCTTCTTCTTATTGGCAACTGTCTTACGCTTCCCTTTACGAGTACGTGAGTTGTTTTTAGTACGTTGTCCACGGAGTGGCAAACCTTTACGGTGACGTACACCACGATAACAACCAATATCCATCAAACGTTTGATGGCAAGTTGAACTTCTGAACGCAACTGACCTTCAACGGTCATTTCTTCCGTAATAATACCACGAATAGCATTAGCTTCTCCATCATTCCATTCACCAGCCTTTTTATCAAAATTGATATTAGCCTTTTTTAGAATTTTCTGTGAAGCACTACGACCAATACCGTAGATATACGTGAGGGCGATTTCGCCTCTTTTTTTGTCTGGGATATCAACACCTGCAATCCTCATAGTAATTAGCCTTGTCTTTGTTTAAACTTAGGATTCTTTTTGTTAATAACGTAAATCTTACCCTTTCTACGGATAACTTTACATTCAGCACTACGCTTTTTTACTGACGCTTTTACTTTCATTTTCTATTGAATTATTGAAACAACAAATGATGAACTCATAAATACTCAAATCTACTCATTAATTCATACACTCAATGTTATTTATAACGATATGTAATTCTTGCTTTACTTAAATCATAAGGTGACATTTCCAGTCTAACTTTATCACCAGGCAAGATGCGAATATAGTTCATACGCATTTTACCAGAAATATGGGCAATAAGCTCATGTTGATTCTCCAAACGAACACGAAACATGGCGTTCGATAATGCCTCAGTGATAATGCCGTCAACTTCGATATTTGATTGTTTTGCCATTAAATTTAATATGCTGATTTGTAATAGTTATTTGGCAAATATTTACTTATTGATAATCAAATTGCCAAACTCTCAGATTATACACTATTCAATAACCAAAATCCTCTTTTTTGCTAAAACCTCCTCAATGTACTGAAAAGTCGTCAAAATCTCCGCAGCACCTTTTCTAACGACAACAGTGTGTTCATAATGTGCCGCAGGCTTACGGTCTTCCGTTCGAATAGTCCAATTATCATTTTCTTGGATAACACTTCTTTTTCCAAGAGTAATCATTGGTTCAATAGCCAAGACCATTCCTTCTAACAATTTTGGCCCATTACCACGCTTACCAAAATTGGGTACCTCGGGAGATTCGTGCAAAAATTTTCCAACTCCATGCCCAACTAACTCTCTTACAACCCCGTAGCGAAAACTTTCTGCATAATTTTGAACTGCAAAGCTAACATCGCCAACTCGATTTCCTACTATTGCCTGATCAATCCCTTTGAAAAGTGACCGATAAGTATGTTTCAACAGTTCGAGAGTATCGTTATGAACTTCGCCAACCGTATAAGTATAGGCACTGTCGGCATGAAATCCGTTCTTATTTACACCACAATCAATCGAAACTATGTCACCTTCCTTCAAAACTCTATTACTTGGTATTCCGTGTACGACGATTTCATTCAATGAAATACACAAACTTGCAGGAAAACTATTATAATTAAGGAAAGATGGCTTTCCATTATTATCTTTAATATAATCATATGCTACCTTATCCAAAGCCTTTGTTGTAATTCCTGGCTCGATTAACTTTGCAACTTCGGCGTGAGCTTTTCCTAAAATATGCCCATTTTGCCTTATGATTTCTAATTCCTCTTCAGTCTTTAGATAAACTACTTTGTCTTTTTTACCCATTACCTTTATTTTTAAACTGCAACGTTTGAATCAACCTGGCGACCCTGAATACGTCCCGATTGCATCAAACCCTCGTATCTTTTCATCAAAAGGTAACTTTCAATTTGTTGTAAAGTGTCTAACACAACACCTACCAAAATTAATAACGAAGTACCGCCAAAAAAGGAAGCAAAACCTTGAGTCATTCCGAGTAAACCAGCAAAGGCAGGAAGAATGGCAATAACTGCTAAGAGAACTCCACCTGGAAGAGTTATTCTATCTAAAATATTGGCAACAAAATCGGAAGTAGGCTGACCTGGCTTTACACCAGGTATAAAACCTCCTCCACGCTTCATATCATCAGCAATCTGATTTGGATTGATTGAAATTGCCGTGTAAAAGAAAGTGAAACCAATAATCAAAATGGCATAAATTAAACAATACTGCCAAGATGTAGGACTATTCATAATAATTGCCCAACTCTGAAAAGTATCACTTTTTGTGCTTTCGGCCAAGTAAGTCAATACTAAACCTGGAATAAACATTAAAGCCTGCCCAAAAATTATTGGCATTACGCCCGCAATATTCAGCTTTAAGGGCAAATATTGACGTTGTCCAGTTACTACTTTATTTCCAACAATTTGCTTTGCATATTGTACAGGAATCCTACGGGTTGCTTGAGTAATAGCTACTGCAAAAAGAACAACCATAAATAGTGCAACAATTTCTAAAACAAAGAATAAAATTTGTCCGTTCCCACCACGTGATTGAGCCTCACCGATAATCGCCCCTGGAAACCTTGACACAATTCCGATCATTATCATCATGGAAATTCCATTCCCAACACCTTTTTCGGTCATTCTTTCACCCAGCCACATACACATTACAGTTCCCGAAACGATTAAAATTACAGAACTTATGTAAAAAAGCCCTTGACTAATTGTGATAGCATCGGTAGGAATCGTTGCCCGAACATAAGTCAATGCTTGTGCTGCTGCAACAATGATAGTGAGCCAACGGGTAATTTGATTTAATTTTCTGCGACCAGATTCACCTTCTTTCTGCAATTTGCTAAAATAAGGTAGTGCCAACGTTAGTAATTGAATGGCAATAGAAGCCGAGATGTAGGGCATAATACCTAATGCCATAATAGAGGCATTTTGAAATGCACCACCAACCAATGTATTCAAAAGACCCAATAATCCGTTACTTTCGGTTAAATCTTTCAATTTAGCTACATCCACACCAGGCAGAACCACATGTGAACCAATTCTGAAAATTAAGATGATTAAAATGGTTTGAAGGATTCTCTTTCTGAGTTCTTCAATTGACCAAATATTTCGGAGTGTCGTAATAAATTTGTTCATTTCTTTTAGGAAAAACAAGGTGTTTAAGTGAAATTACTCAACTTTACCTCCATTGAGTCTGTCCTGTAGTTCTTTTAACTCATCAAACTTGCCGTCACGAGCCAATTCAGCTTGCTCCGCCCATGTTGCTGGGTTGTGTGAAGCGAAATTTGAACCCGCCGCACTAAGAATTTCGGAAACTTTCTCAGCAGAAGTTGCTGCTAAATCTGCAAATGTAACTATTCCTGCATTAATTAGCAAGTCAGCAATTTTTGGACCAACTCCTTCAATCAATTTAAGATTATCTCCCTCTGAGTTTTTTTTCACTTTTTTCACTTTTATCTCAGCTACCACCTCAACTGGTAACTCGTGAACGGTTGCTACACGATTAAAAGTGGCATCTACAATGGCAGTACCCCCTGCTTTCTCAATAGCCGCAACTGCTGATGCTGAGAAACCATTAGCTCGAACATTAATCGCTACTTTCAACTCGCCACGTCCTAAGATTTTCACTAAATCTGACTTTGACATAAGACCATTATTGTAC
>JANNEN010000019.1:0-13181 GCA_031378715.1 Emticicia sp. | reverse complement strand
TGGGATTTGATGATGAAAAATATTTACGCTTTGGGCGTGCCAGGGGTTGGCAAACAAGGATTTCAGTTGCGGATTATCTACAAAGACGACCGAACGGGTATTGATAACCCAAATTTGCAAGAAGGCCGAAATCTGCAGAATATTCCCTTAATTCGGATTATGAATCTTGATCGTTTGAACCCCAATAATGACCCCCAACTTCCCGACGGCGATGGAAATTTTGACTTTGTGGAAGACGTTACGATTGATACCAAAATGGGGCGAATGATATTTCCCGTACTCGAACCTTTCGGAAAAACACTTGATGCTAAATTTGACGCTAACGAGAAAACAATAAGTGAAAAATACGTATTCAACGAGCTTTACCGAACCACAATGGCTGATGCTCAACAAGTTACGACCAAAAATAAATTTTTTATTCGGGGAAGTTTACAAGCCAGTAATGCCTCCGAAATCAATCTTCCGCTGGGAGCTTCGGGGCAATCAGTCAGGATTTTTGCGGGAGGAGTACAGCTTCAAGAAGGTGCTGACTACATCATTGAGCCGCAACTCGGCAAAATAAAAATCACGAATCAGAGTATCTTGAACTCCGCCCGACAGATTCGGATTGAGTGGGAAAAGCCCGATTTGTTTAATACCCAACGCCGAATCATGCTCGGCACGAGGTTAGATTATGACATCAGCAAAGATATACACATCGGAGCAACGGCCATGACACTCCGTGAAAGTACCCCAGGTTTTCTGACTCGGGTTGCCATCGGACAAGAACCTGTCAATAACACAATCTTGGGTGTGGATTTGAATCTCCGCAAAGATTCTCGGTTTTTAACCCGAATGTTGGACGCTCTTCCGTTGATTCAAACCAAAGAAATGTCGTCGATTCAACTCACGGCCGAGTACGCCAAACTCATTCCTGCCGTAAACGATAAACGCATCGGTGGCAATGCCATGATTGATGATTTTGAAGCAACCCGAAACATCAATGACCTAACTCGCCAACCCAATCGCTGGCGGCCAGCTTCAACACCCGAGCTTTATCAAGGAAGTTTGACTAACTACGATTACAATTACCGCCGAGGAAAATTATCGGTTTATAGTGTTGATCAAAGTGCGTACCTTGATGGTGGCTTAGGTGGAAATGCTACTTTGCCGGCAAATGTTCAGACCGAAGCAGCTAATAATATCTATGAAAGAGGTTTTAACCCCAAAGATGTTTTTGTGGGGCGAACCATACCGCAATTTAATAATGTTCCGATAAATATTCTCGATTTTAGTTATTTTCCGTCCGAAAGAGGAATGTATAATTTCAACCCAAACTTAGATAATGATGGCTTTTTATCGAATCCTAAAAGTAACTTTGGGGCGGTTATGCGGGGAATAACGGCTGATAATGATTTTGAAAATGCCAATACCGAATACCTGACATTTTGGTTGCTCAATCCGTTTGATGATGTGGTGCGTGATGGCTCACCGAATGGCAACAAGCGAAACACCACAGGCGGAAAATTGCTTTTTCAGTTGGGGGATATTTCCGAGGATTTTATTCCCGATAGCCGAAATAATTTTGAAAATGGACTACTACCCAGTGGAAGTGCCAGCTCGGCACCCGTCCGAACTCGTTGGGGAAAAGCACCGAGTGTGCAGTTTATCACCGATGCTTTTGATAATCAGAATGGTTCGAGAGAAAAACAAGATGTGGGCTTAGATGGACTGAGCAATGTGGAAGAAACGACTTTTCCGCACATTCAGAAATACCTCAGCGACATCAGAGGTCGAGTAAAATCGAGCGTTTATGACGAAATAGCAAAAGACCCCTCGGGTGATGATTTTAAATTTTTCATCAATCAAGAATACGACGCTCAAAACAAGAACTTATTACAGCGTTACAAAAACTATTCGGGCGTTGAAGGTAATTCTCCCCAAACCGACAACCAAAATAATAATGATGCAACGACAGCCCTCACGGTAGTACCTGATAAAGAAGATATTAATGCCGATAATACCATCAATGACGTAGAAAGTTTTTACGAATACGAAATTGATTTACGCCCAAACAAATTTGACGTTGGCAATGGCTTCATCGTAGATAAAGTAACAAGTCCAAACTCAACGGCTACTTGGTATTTGTTTAGAGTGCCAATCAAACAATTTACCCGAAAATTTGGTGATATTAACGGTTTCAAATCTATTCGCTTCATGCGAACGGTACTGACCGATTTTGAGCAACCCGTTGTGCTTCGCTTTGCGGCTTTGCAGTTAGAATCGAACCAATATCGGGTTTTTGACAAAAATCTAAGTAATGCTGGCCTAACGGAGATTCCCGAGCCGTACGACGCTCAATTTAAAGTCGGTGTAGTAAGTATTGAAGAAAATGGCTGCTCGGACGATGGGCAGAACTGCAACATAAAAGGAGGTAAAACCCCTTACGTAGTACCACCAGGTTTTATTCGTGACCAAGACGTAACGCAACAACAGTTTGACATAAAATTTAACGAGCAATCAATTTCGCTGGGCGTTACGAACCTTCGGAATGGCGATTCGAGGGCAGTCTTTCGCAATACAAGGGTAGATATGCTCAACTATAAGCGTTTGAGGTTATTTATTCATGCCGAAAACGAAGCAAGCAACGAAAAAGAGGTTGGCGGTGCTTTTGTAAGAATTGGTACCGATTTAACCGAAAACTATTACGAAATCGAAATTCCACAACTAAAAATAACGCCCAACGGCTCAACGAATGAAGATGTTATTTGGCCTTCCGAAAATGCCATTGATGTAGCTCTATCAGAACTCGTGGCATTGAAAGGCGAGCGAAATAGAGTTGCCAAAAACGTTTCGGTGTTGTATTCAAAACCAACTGAGGACAATAAATTCAAAATTTCGGTACTCGGAAATCCCGATTTGAGTACCATATTGACGATGATGCTGGGGTTGCGAAATCCAAAATCGGCCGACGAATCGGCCAATAGTTATTTGGTTTGGATGAATGAACTTCGGGCAAACGGCTTTGATCAAACGTCGGGTGATGCGGCTCTCATTGCTGCTAATATAAAATTGGCCGACTTGGCAACCGTCACCATCAACGGTAATTACAAAGGTTTTGGTTTTGGGGGCGTGCAAGATAAAATTTCTGACAGATCACGTGAAAACGGCCGAGGCATTGGCGTAGCATCGAATATTGAATTGGACAAACTTTTACCCGAAAAATGGGGATTGAAAATACCGTTTTTTGTCAATTTTGATAAGCAAACCGTTGTGCCGCATTTCAATCCGCTCGACCCCGATATGCCCTTAGAGATTGCTTTGGCGAATATTTCGGACCCAATTCAGCGAGAACGCTACAAACGCTTAGTGATTGATGATAACACCCGAAGGGGATTCAATTTCTCAAACGTACGCAAGGTAAAAACCAAAGAGGGGGCAAAATCGCACGTCTATGATATTGAAAACTTCACTTTTACGTACGCCCAAAACAGCGTTAGCCGAAGTAATATTTTGATTGATGATTATTCGTTGAATCAGTATAAGGGCGGATTTACCTACCAATTTCAACCAAAACAGATAAACTGGGAGCCATTTAAAAGCAAAAAATCACTCGACCGACCTTTATTATATTGGATAAAAGATTTAAACTTTTCGCCTCTGCCAACGGTGGTTGCATTCCGAACGGATTTTGACCGAAGTTTTGCCAAAACCCAACTCCGTAACTCCGACCTGACTACAACTGGAATTATTCCGATGTTTGAAAAATATTTTTTGATGAATCGTACCTACGATTTGCAGTGGAATTTGACCAAGAGTATTCTCTTTAACTATTCGGCAAATATGAATGCCATCATTGACGAGCCGCAAGGAGATTTGAATACCCAACGCAAGATTGACTCTTTGATGACGAACTTGAAAAGATTGGGTCGTGCCAAGAATTTCAACCAAGAAATGCGATTTACGTACCGCTTGCCTTTGGATAAATTTTTCTTGCTCGACTGGATGACCGCCGATGCTAAATATAATAATCTGTTTAACTATCAAGCCGTTTCGTTCAATATTTTAGATGAATTTAATATTCCATTTGGAAACACCATTCGGAATGGTCGTGACCGTGGAGTCAGGGGGAAAATCGACTTCGTGAAATTATACAACAAAGCCAAATATCTAAGGTTTGCCAATAGTCCGAATGCTGTAAAAAAACGTTTTACCCGTAACCCAGGCGACGACGAAAATATTGAAGTCCAAACCAGTAGTTTAGCCAAAACCTTCACTCGACTCTTGATGAGTGTGCGAGGCATTGATTATGATTATTCGATAACCGAAACTACGATTTTGCCAGGATTTATGCCTACTTCCAAGTATTTTGGCTTAGATCCAACTAATTTTAACGCCCCAGGACTTGATTTCGTGATGGGTGGACAAGACCAAAGTTTCCAAATAAGAGCAGCACAAAAAGGTTGGCTATCAAACACTACAGTTCAGACTCAACCTTTCACCCAAACCCGACAAAAGAAATTTAGCTACCGAACAACCATCGAGCCATCGAAAGATTTTAGGATTCAAATAAGTGGTAACATGAGCCGAGGTGATACCTACCAAGAATATTACACGGCCAACAGCGATGGTACATTTAGTGCCAAAAGCCCCGTACGAAATGGTAATTATGGTATGTCGTTTTGGGGATTCCGTACGGCGTTTTATCGCATGAATACCGACAGCGGCAGCAATTATAGTTACAAGGTTTTTGATGATATGATTGCGATTCGTAACCAAATTCTTGAAAATTATAAAATCGGTAAAAAAGGTGCCGAAATTCAATACGACCGAAACTCCCAAGATATTCTTATTCCTGCGTTTTTTGCGGCGTATAGCGGCAAAAAAGATAGAGGTCGCATTGGCTTTAATCCATTCAACCCAAACAACAGCAGAATCAATTTGCCGCTACCAAACTGGCGGATAGATTATAGCGGATTAGCCAATTTAGAGCCATTCAAGCGGCTTTTTAGCTCAATTACGATAAATCATAGCTATACATCAAACTTTAATGTAGGTAATTTTACCTCATCGTTGGAGTACAATAACATCAATACGGCAATCAGTTTGGCACAAAAAGGTTATCCTTTGCCATCGCCCGATGTCCTTAATTCGCTCGGGCAATACATACCTGTATTCGTGATGAGTACCATTACGATTGATGAAAAATTTGCCCCATTTATCGGTATTCAATTCGTAACCAAAAGCAAGATTACGGGTAGATTTGAATACAACAAAGAGCGGAGGGCTTCGTTAAATTTGTCAAACTCTCAAATTGCGGAGCTTTCGAGTGATGAATTTGCGTTTAGTTTTGGTTTCAAGAAAAACAACGTAAAATTGCCATTCAGAGGGCGTGACGGGAAAGTTTTGACCCTTAAAAATGATTTGAACGTACAGTTTAACCTAAACCTTCGGGACAATAAGACAATTCAAAGACGTCTGGACGGCGACCCACAACCCACCGATGGCTTGTATTTTTTACAGATTGGCCCACGGATTGCTTATCAGCTCAACAAAAAAGTTTTATTAAATTTCAATATTGATCACTCCGTCAATCGCCCGTATGTAAGTCGTTCGTTTCCCCGAACCAATACCACAGTTGGGCTAAATGTCAGATTTAGTTTGGCGGAATAAAACTTTTCGCAAACATTTTTTCTATTTTCCCAACATTTGCCGTAACTTGCAAACAAATATAAAAAAAAGTATCAATAATGAATTTTCCTGCTGACTTACGCTATACCAGCGAACACGAATGGGTAAGAGTTACCGACGGAAACACTGCCCTAATCGGTATCACAGATTTTGCCCAAGGCGAATTGGGTGACATCGTTTTTGTAGAAATCGACACCGTTGGGCAAAGTTTCGCTGCCAACGAGATTTTCGGTACTGTGGAAGCCGTTAAAACGGTTTCGGATTTGTTTTTACCCGTTTCGGGAAAAATTCTTGAAGTAAACGCTGCTCTCCAAAATGCTCCCGAATTGGTTAATAATGATCCCTACGGAGAAGGTTGGATGGTGAAAATTGAGTTTACAAATATTTCGGAAATTGAAGCCTTGATGGATTCGGCTGCTTATCAAAATATTATTTAAGCAATGAATCATTCAGATAAATAAAATTTAAAAATGCCCTCATTAGGGCTTTTTTTTTGATTTTTTGGAGCAAAATACACCATTAAGTTTCATCAAAAAAATGAATATTCTTTTAAAATCAGTCAAAATAATTGATAAATATTCCGAATTTAATGGTCAAAATAAAGACATTTTGATCGAAAACGGTATCATTTCGGTTGTTGCTGATAATATTTCACAAACCACAAGCCAAATAGTTTCGGGTGAAAACCTGCACGTTTCGGCGGGCTGGGTTGATATGCGGGTGTCGACAAAAGACCCTGGATACGAAGCGAAAGAAGATTTAGAATCTTTGACCAATGCTGCAATGGCGGGCGGATTTACGGAAATAGTTACCTTGCCGAACACCAAGCCCGTAGTTCAGAGTAAAGAAGCGATTGCTTATATCAGAAATTTTGCTCCCACAAAATTAGTCGATATTCACGCCACGGGAGCGGTCACAAAAAATTGCGAGGGTAAAGATTTTACCGAAATGCTCGACTTGTTTCATGCGGGGGCGATAGCCTTCACTGACGGCGACCACCCACTTTGGAATGCTGATATTTTACTAAAAACGCTCCAATATCTTGCTCCGATTGATGCTTTGTTGATGAATCGCCCCGAAGAGCCTTCAATGACAATTTTCGGTCAAATGCACGAAGGCATCGAAAGTACCTTGCTCGGCATGAAGGGGATTTCTTCAACCGCCGAGGAGTTGATGATAATGCGTGATTTGAAACTGTTGGAATATTATCTGGAGAATGATTTTACCGAAAAACGTAATAGCTGCCTGCATTTTTCAACGATTTCGACAAAAAAATCGGTTGAATTAATTCGAGAAGCCAAGCAAAAAGGCTTGCCCGTTTCTTGCGATATTGCGGCCCATCAGTTGGCTTTTACTGATGCTGATTTAAGAACTTTCGATACAAATTTTAAAGTAAATCCGCCTTTTAGGACCAGAAAAGATATTGAAGCCTTGCAGTTGGGACTGTCCGATGGCACGATTGATGCGATAGTATCCGACCATAATCCGCAAGATGAAGAGGCTAAAAACTTGGAATTTGATTTAGCCGACTTTGGTATAATCGGCTTAGAAACAACCTTCGCCGTTGCTCAAATGAATAGCCGCTTGACTATCGAACAGCTAATCGAAAAATTAACAACCAATCCTCGGCAGCTATTAAGACTTCCAAAGGCGAAAATAGCCGTGGGGGAAAAAGCCAATCTGACGGTTTTTGACCCAAATATAGATTGGCAATATTTGGCAAAAAATATTCAATCAAAATCAAAAAACTCACCCTTTATTGACCACCAACTCACGGGTAAAAGTATTGCCGTGATAAATAAAGGACAAATATTTATCAATTCTTGAAATGCTACAAAGTAAAATACTAAAATCGGCTTTAATTTATGGTGCTTTGGCAGCACTTGTTTGTATTGTCGTGGCAGTGATTCAATATTATGGCTTACACCGAAGCCCCTTCGGGCGGTATAAAGTCCCCGCTTTTGGCATTAACATTATATTTATAATCATTGCGATTTGGACTTACCGAGCCAATAATTTGGGCGTTCTGTCATTCACCGAAGGTTTTTCGATTGGTTTTATGACAAATTTAATTGCCGCAATCATCACTGCAATCGTATTTTTTGTGTTTATACTTTTAATTGATGTACCTTTCAGCAATAACCAAGCGATTATGCTTTGGGTGCAGGAAAACATAACGGGAATTGAGCGAATAAAAACTACGCACATAAAGGATTTTGGTGTCGTTGAATACGAGTCTTTGCTCCAACAAGCCCGAGAAATCCCGTCGGCGGCTTACGTTTTTGTTGATGAAATCGTTAAAAAACAACTTTGTATCGTGGCAATAACTATTATTTCAGTAATATTTCGACGGCATACATTTATTATTCCTTAGTTTTTTGCTAAATTTACTTGGAAACCTTAACCTCAATTTACTAAAATGGAAAAGCCATCAACTGCACGTATCGCACTCAAATGGGGCATTATTTGTTCCATATTGATTATAATTATTACAATAATAACATATATCACCGATAACTTCAAGAATCATATCCTTGCTTGGATTCCTTTTCTCATACTTTTGGGAGGAGTGATAATGTCGATTAAAGAATTCAAATCACTCAATAACGATTTTCTCGAATTTAGTGATGGGCTTGGATTGGGTACATTGTTTAGTGCCGTGGTTGGTTTGCTTGTTTCGATATTTACATACGTTTATACTACCTTTGTTGATACAACGATTGTTAAGAAAATGCAAGAATTTCAGATTGAACAAATGGAAGAACGGGGCTTATCGGAAGAACAAATTGAGACTGCAATGGCATTTGCAAACCGTTTGGCTTCACCTGGACTTACTTTTATACTTTCGGTTTTTTTTTATGTACTATTCGGCTTCGTTTTTTCGTTGATTATATCGTCAGTTTTCAAAAAATCTAAGCCTGAAATGGGTTTTTAAATAATTCATCTTAAACCAAACAAAATGCTCGTTATCTTCCGAAAAGAACTCAATAGTTTTCTCAACTCATTGGTTGCTTATATTGTCATTGGTGTTTTTTTAGTAGTTGCGGGACTTTTTACTTGGTTTTTCAACGGCAATATTTTGGATTTTGGTTACGCTGATCTCAATAATTTCTTCCAACTCACGCCTTATATTTTTATTTTTCTAATACCTGCTATCACAATGCGGTCTTTTTCGGAAGAATACAAAAGCGGAACAATTGAACTACTTTTTACAAAACCACTCACCGAATGGCAAATTGTATTAGGTAAATTTTTGGCTACATTTACGCTTATTGCAGTGGCTTTACTACCCACATTACTCTACTATTATTCGGTTTACCAGCTTGGAAGCACCAAAGGAAATATCGACTCGGCGGCCGTTGCTGGTTCATACCTTGGACTACTTTTACTCGGAGCTACCTTTGGCTCAGTGGGTGTTTGGGCATCGTCGAGTACTGATAATCAGATAGTTGCGTTTATTGCGGGAGCCAGTGCAAGCTACTTTTTATACGATGGAATACATCAATTATCCAATGTATTCGGTGGTACTACTCAATTTGCGATTAATTTTTTCAGCCTCAGCTATCACTATGAGGCACTTGGTCGGGGCTTGATTGATTCTCGAAATATCATATCTTTATTGAGCATCATTTTTTTGTTTTTACTTCTCACGAAACAGAATTTATCGTCAAAAAAATACTGACGAAGTTTTGATTTGAAAACAAATATCCCAAAACACTTGACACCCCCTACTCGGATTTTGTACCTTTGCTCAACAACAAGTAGTTGAAAGTATTAAACTGACAATTTCGTGACTCATAAAATACTAATTTTAAGCATTTTATGAAACCATGAATCATCATTCGTTAGCTTTTGACTACCTGAATTTAGGTTGAGCAATATTTCTTCGCCTACATTTCTTCATGTCAGATAAAATCTACCCAAAGCATGAGTGAAATCTAACAATTTTTCTGTAAAAAACAGAATTGGGAATTATTTAAGATGAAACTTTCAGAATTCAAACTTGACCTTCCGCATAGTCTAATTGCGATGCACCCTTACGACCAACGTGACGATAGCCGTATGATGGTGTTGAATCGCAAAACAAAGAAAATTGAACATAAAATGTTTAAAGACATCGTTAATTATTTTGGCGAAAAAGATACGATGGTTGTCAATAATACAAAGGTTTTTCCTGCCCGCTTGTACGGCTCGAAAGAAAAAACTGGTGCAAAAATTGAGGTTTTCTTGTTGCGTGAACTAAACCGTGAAATGCGGCTGTGGGACGTATTAGTTGACCCTGCTCGTAAAATTAGGGTTGGAAACAAATTGTACTTTGGCGACAGCGATTTAGTAGCCGAAGTTATTGACAATACCACCTCACGGGGGCGTACGATAAGATTTTTGTTCGATGGCTCGCACGCCGACATGATGAAAGCCGTACATGAATTGGGCGAAACTCCGCTGCCAATCGACATCATCAAACGCCCAGTGACGGAAGAAGATCGGGAACGTTACCAAACGATTTTTGCAGAAAACGAAGGAGCAGTAGCGGCACCAACGGCGGGTATGCACTTTACCAAAAATGTACAACGCCGCATGGAACTGAAAGGCACTACTTTCTGCCCAATCACGCTACACTTTGTTATCGGTACTTTCCGCCAAGTTGATGTGGAGGACTTAACAAAGCACAAAACCGACTCCGAAAATTTCTTTATTCCAGAAGAAACCTGTACCACAGTAAATAACTCGATTAATAATGAAGGAATTGTTTGTGCGATTGGCACAACAGCGATGAAAGCCCTCGAATCGTCGGTGTCAGCGAGTAATCATTTGAAACCCGTAAACAATGGCTGGACAGATAAATTTATTTTTCCACCGTTTGATTTCAAAATTACAACCGCATTATTAACCAACTTCCACTTGCCCGAATCAATACTATTAATGACGGCCTCGGCCTTTGGTGGACACGAACTAATCATGCAAGCCTACCACGAAGCCATCAAGGAAAAATACAAGTTTTTCACTTACGGTGATGTGATGTTGATATTATAAACGAATAGTCCGTGGTCTATGGACGATTAGCTATCAATTACTTAAATACCACAGAATATATGAGCGTTTTTAAAGAAAACCTCCGCTACCTCTGTGGTATTTCGCTTTTTCCTCTGCGGTAAAAAAAACGATTGTATGGATTCTCATTTGGGGCAAATTGATGTAGAAACACAACCTAAACGCTACGCCATAATTGTAGCGGGAGGTAGCGGAAGTAGAATGAAAAGTGATATTCCGAAGCAATTTATGCTCTTGAATGAAAAGCCAATTTTGCTACATACCCTCGAAAAATTCCTGCAAGTGCCTGATATTCAGCTCATTATCGTACTCCCCAAAGATGACATTGATTATTGGTACGATATTACAACTTCAAATATTATCATTCAAAAACATACTGCCTCAATAAAAATAACGGTAGGTGGTGCTACTCGATTTCAGTCGGTCAGCAATGGTTTGGCCGAAATCAAAACCGATGGATTGGTTGCCGTTCACGATGGCGTTCGACCATTAGTTAGTCTTGAAATAATACAAAAATCGTTTGAAGTTGCGGCTATAAATCTTACTGCCGTTACAAGTGTTTGGGTGAAAGATTCAGTCCGTGAAGTAAACCAAAATGGCGAGAGTACGGCCATTGACCGTACAAAATTAAAACTCATTCAGACCCCGCAAACTTTTGATGTTGCCTTGATGAAAAAAGCCTTTGCCGTGACCGAACAATCATTTTTTACTGATTGTGCCAGTGTACTTGAATATGCGGGCGAAAAAATTACGTTAATTGATGGTGCTTATGAAAATATAAAAATCACAACACCCGAAGATATGGCCGTGGCTGAGGCATTTTTGGCACTGAAACGCACAAATTCGTGATTCATATAATACTGATTATCAGCAACTTGCGATACCATAGACAGGCATCTATCATTCATAGACTACTCACAATCGTATTCAAAACTTGAAACGGTAGAAACTATTTTTCCTTGATTTTCTAAAAAAATACTCATTTTCAACGGAAAACCCTGTTCATTATAAATCGTTTCTCGGGCGGTTCGCAGGTCTGGTACTTCTTTGAAAGCCAGATTTTGAACCGTCAAAAATTTCGTTCCGATGATGTTATTATCCCCGAACGGAATAAAATTATACAGTGGTCGAAGCAACCAATAAAGCCCAATTTCGGGGATTCCTGCAAAAAAATTGCGTTTATCATCAAACGTATGTTCGTTTATGGTGATAGCATTGCCAAAATCTGCCCTGCGTATCCGAAACGGATTTCCTTTGTAATCGTATTCAATGGAACGGTTCAGCCCCAATAAATTCAAACTTACAGCGGCGGTTGGACGGTTTTTTTCATCAAATTCTAAAATAACTTCGTTCAAAATCGTTTCGCCAGTTTTCTGAAAAACTTTATAGGGGTTTTCGCCAGTATTGTACAAAAACTCAAAAAAAGTAATCCGACTAAGATTCGATTCATCTCTGATTTTCGTGATTTTACCCAAAGTATTGTATTCATAAACGATGCGTTGGCGAGCCGTGGTGTCCTTGATATTTTTTACGTCATAGCTCACTACTCGTTCAATTCGGTTATCTTTCAGCGTTATCAAATCGTAATGCGTGATACCCGTAGCTGGATAATCAGTCACGAATTTCGTTAGGCGGCAAAGGGGTGCTTGTTCGGCTTTTTGGCATGACCAAAAACTCAAACAATACAAAAACAAAATGATTCTAATGGGCATATCTTAGTGGGTTGAATGATTTTTCAAAAGCGATTTTTCGGTAATTTAGAAAATTGCTTTACAGTTTAATTATCTTTGTCAATCAAATATAAGTAAATCATTTTTGTATGCAAAAAAGACTTTCGGTAGAAGGGTACGTTTCGGGAGTTTTGGCGGGGGATAATCTCGTTCTCAGTCGAGCTATTACGCTGATAGAAAGCCAATTAGCTGCCGACCGAAGCCTTGCCGAAGAGGTTTTGGAAGAAATTTTACCCCACTCAGGAAACGCAATCCGCATCGGCATTACGGGCGTACCAGGGGTTGGCAAAAGTACATTTATTGAAGCATTTGGCAAATATATAACAGCACAAAACAAGAAAATTGCCGTGCTGGCCATTGACCCCACCAGCCAACGAACCTCGGGCAGCATCATGGGTGATAAAACCCGCATGGAAGAACTTGCCCACGATTCGCTTGCGTACATTCGCCCGTCACCGTCGGGAACAACCCTCGGCGGAGTGGCCAACAAAACCCGTGAAACGATGCTTTTGTGCGAGGCGGCGGGCTTTGAAATCATTATTGTAGAAACCGTGGGCGTTGGGCAATCCGAAACGGTGGTAAAGGAAATGGTCGATTTTTTTTTTCTATTTATTCTCTCGGGGGCGGGCGACGATCTGCAAGGCATCAATAGGGGCATTATGGAAAAGGCCGAAGCCGTGGCCATCACGAAACCTGATGGTGATAAATAAAAAAAAACCAATAATGCAC
>JANNEN010000490.1:0-7708 GCA_031378715.1 Emticicia sp. | reverse complement strand
AAGGAACTAACTCAAATTTAATATGATTTAATTCAAGAACGATAGTAGGATGACTTTGGTAAACTTCGGAAGTGCTATATTTAGCATCTACAAACTTTTTGATTCTATCTAAAAATGCTTGGGGCTTTTTATTTTCTGAATTATCAAAAACGAGCATATAATCAATATCGGAATTAATATCAACATTTCTCGGAAGTATGATATTTCTTGTATATGAACCAAACATAAAATGAGATACTAATGCACTACCAAACCAATCGTTTAATCTTGTTTGAAGTGTACTAATTGATTTTGAGATACTTGTATCTTCATCGCTTGTTAAAATCAATCTACTTGAAGTAGTGGATAAATGTGTTTGTACTGACATATATTATTGTAAATTATAAGTTCTAATGTTAATTTTTACGCAATCATCAATGGTAGTTTCAAAATTTTCTTTACTAATTCTGTAATACCAATCGGGTATTTTTTCAGGTTTTTTTCTACACGCATAAATTATATTTTGTATTGCTCTCAATTCATTTTTTGTTGGCGGTACTTGATGGTTTTTGATACCTTCAAAAAGCATTTGTATTTTTAAAGCAAGGTTTTCTTTTTCTTTGATTGTATCACGTTGATTACTAATATTGATTATTGCAAAGAATAAAAAAGATAATGTAGGACTTATCAGTAACAAAGAATCTAAAAACGATTCGTTTCTAAAAATCAAGTAGATTGTAAAGGAAAGAAAGTAGATTATTAAGAATATAAATAAATCACGAACAAATCTTTTCCTTAAATCATTATCCCAGGTCAAGTTGGAGTTTTGACATAATAAAATAGCTGTACATTCTTCAAGACTTTCTTTTATCTCTTTTGAATACCAATTAGAAAGGTCATTTTTTTTATATTCATTTGATAACTGCAAAATCCTATTGGTTGGAACTTTATCACCACACAAAAAAGAATCCCATACAATATCAAATAATTTAGTATCAAATTGCTCTTGTATGTTCGCTCCTTCATCAGTTCTCTTTTTTCCTGTAATATAAGTAGCTACATTGATAGCACTAAAAAAAACACCTATTAGCAACGCATATTTTTCATATTGAATGGGTAATGCTAAAAGCCCAATAATTGGCGTTATCAAAGATATTGCTTGAACAAGCCATTCTAAATTTTGTATTTTTTTTGCTTTACTGTAAGCACTCCTTTGACTACCTAACAGCATTATATAATCAACTTTATTTTGATTAGTAATAATATTATTCATTTTTATTTCGTGTTATGTAAATGCACTTTTAAACATAAAGAAAACGTAAAGGAAAACAAGGATAACGAAACAAACGGCTATCCTTATTTTTTTTTAGTAGTTCTATCTTGATATTACTTTAACTGTTAAAGCTATCATACAAACTGCAAGAATCCCTGCGAGAAATTCGGCAACTTGACCTTGTGCGACCACTTCAACACTTTTGCCGTTGGTACGAATAGCCAATACATTGCTATTTGTACTTACCGCCTGTCCGTTTTGTTGTATTGCGTACATTGGTATAAATTTCATAAAGTAGTGCTTCCACTTAAACGGCTTTCAGCTTCTCCGAATAAAAAAGGTGCATCAAGACTCCCCTTGATACACCTAAGTTTGCGGTTACGCTCTATTTACCAAAGTCCAAGTAGCACTATGCCCCACGCCCATTGAGCAAGGAGGAAAACGATTACCTTTTGCAAGTGGAATCGTATTTGTTGTGTGCTGGGAGCATTTATATACTCCGCTAACTTGGCAGGTTTCTCCTGTTTTTCCAGTCATTTTAGTACAAATTATGTGATAAATCCACTATTGCACCTTGCAATAGTAAAAAAACTATGACGACCTAACCACAGTATCACAATAATTTGTACTTTTGGTATTCAAAAAGGGACAAAAAGACCGTTGGGGGATAAGCCCAACTCACACGCCGACCAAAGCATATATTTTCGTTCCTCAAAACGGTTGTCAGTCGTCAGACCCAACCGTTTTATTTTTTGTCTTTATCGTTCTTCTTTGACTTCGTTTTAAAAGTTTAAAAATTGCTTTCCCCTCATAATCCATCGCCACAATATCATAAATATTTACTAATTCTTTGTTTCTGTAATCTAATTCAAGTTTATCAAAAAGAGCTTTGGTATTAAGGTAAAAGTATTCACCTGCTTTACACACCTTAAACCCTCCGTTTTCAACGGTCTTCTCAACCCATGCGTATAGGTTAGGGTCTGTTTCGTCTTCTTCGTTAGTTGCTATAACCACAAATAAATCTTGGGTTAAGCCAAATTTTTTAGCCCCCCCTTCTGAAAAACCAAGTTTTCCGCTTGTATGCACGGTGCATTTTGCGTTTTTCTCTAATTCACTCGCTTTGTGTACTTTTAATTTTATCATCACGTTGGTAATATATTGCAAATATAAAAAAACTTTATGTGATTACATAAAGTTTTTAGAAAAAATATTTGTGTGATTAAAAGTGTGATTCTCCTATACTCTCATTGTGTTATTGATTCACACTTTTTTGTTTTCTATAAATCAATCAATTTTTCTACAACTTTATACTTTACATTGTCGCTTGCGAACTCCTCAAAATGCTTTTTGCCACATTTGATTTTCATTCTCTCACTTTCTCTCAATAGTGTTTTGTCTTTTACGGCTTTTGGGTCTTTCGTTTATACTGCAAAGTATATTTTCTTTTGCTCTCCTTCTTCTTGCTTTATCAATGTCCAATCAGGATTTCAAATACAGCTTTACAGCTTACTGTACTTTTGAGTGTTACACACCTTCAATAAACGTTTCGACAAATTCAATAATCTTATTTTTCAATCGCTCTCTTGCTGGTTTGATACCTAAAAGATTTGGTTTTACCTCCAACATATCAATCAATTCATTTGGTAGTGGTAGCCTTTGCGAAAACAAATATTCGCTTATTGCATCTTTGAACTTCGCTTGATTTATCTTTTCAGCTTCGCAAAGTTCTTGGATTGCTTTTTCTCTTTCATTATTCCAAAATATTTCAAACTCGTTTTCGATTTGGTCGGTTTCTTCAATATTTGGCAAATTCTCGGCAATAAACTTTTCTATCAATAGGCGTTTGCTTCTTAGCGATATTTGACCCTCCAATAAATCCAAGATTTCTTTGTACTTCTTGGCTTGCTCGGCTTGTGATGCGTTTTTGTATTTTGCCAATAGTGCTAAAATATACGCTACATTTATTTCGTCCCTGTGGATTAGTTCTAATTCAAAATCTACATCGTCTAAAATAGAGGTCTTTTCTTTTTCGGTGGTATTTTTTACACTATCGTATAAATCAAGATACTTGCTTTTGTAATCCTCGAAGTCTTGGGCGGTCATATCCAAATCTTCATAATTGAAATCTGCAAAAGTTGTGAGTGTGTTTTTTAAACGCATCAACGCCCTAAACTTTTCAATAAATTCTAACTGCTCAACTTCACTCGGCAAATCATCTACGCTGTCAATGGTCGGTACGATTTTAACTAATTCTTTGTAGGCTTGATTAAATCGTTTTACATAGTCGCCATAGGGTTTTAAAATAATTTCTTCCTTTGCATCTTTATCAGAAAATAACCTTATTGCTTCGTCTGTTGCATCTTTCAAGTTTCTAAAACAAACGATATTTCCGTGTGATTTCCTTTCGTCAAGTGTTCGGTTTGTTCTTGAAAAAGCCTGTATTAAGCCATGATAGCGTAAACTTTTATCAACGTAAAGCGTGTTTAATGTCTTGCTATCAAAACCAGTTAAGAACATATTAACTACTAACAAAATATCAATATCTTTATCTCTTACCCTTTTTGAAATCTCGTTATAATAATTATAAAACGCTTGGCTGTCTTTGGTGCTGTACTTTGTGCCGAACATTTTATTATAATCTTCGATGTATTTATCTAATTTTTCTCGGTGTGTTTGTGCCTTATAAACTGCTTGGGGTTCTGCCACTTTGTCAAAATCTACAAAATCCATTTCCTCAAAATCAAAAACGCTGTTGTCGTCTTCGTTGGCTTGGTAACTAAAAATTGTTGCAATTCTTAAATTATGCTTGCCTTCGGATTTTTTCTTGGCAAAAGCATCATAATATTTTGTCAGTATGTCCACGCTCCCAACGCAAAACATACCTGTAAAAGTTTTATTATGGGTCTTTTGGTTGTGGTGCTGTATGATGTAATCGCTTATCTTGTCAATCCTATTATCCGATGTAAATAACTCTTGCGTGTCAATGCCCTCTACTTCAATATCTACCTCGTTTGTGCTGTCTTTTTGCTTATATTTTCCTACATATTCAACTGAAAAACGTAAAACGTTGTCGTCTTTGATGGCGTTTGTTATCACGTAATTGTGTAAACATTCATCAAAAAGCTGTTTGGTCGTGCGTTTTTTTCCATCAACCGACAAAGCATTTTCAACCAAAATCGGTGTTCCTGTGAAACCAAACATCTGATTTTTGGTGAAAAACTTTTTGATTCGTGCGTGGGTTTCGCCAAATTGGGTGCGGTGGCACTCGTCAAAAATAAAAATAATACGCTTGTCTTTCAGCTTTTCCATTTTTGACAAATGGTGCGTTTTCGAGATAGCCGTATTGAGTTTTTGAATCGTTGTAACAATCAACTTTGTATCATCTTCAAACTGCTCTACTAATTTTTTGGTGTTATCTGTGCCGTCCACGCTTCCATCTGAAAAGCTGTTAAATTCTTTGGTGGTTTGATAATCCAAGTCTTTTCTATCAACCACAAAAACGACCTTGTGAACTTCGGGCAATGTTACCAAAATTTGGCTTGCCTTAAATGATGTTAGGGTTTTGCCTGAGCCTGTGGTATGCCAAATATAGCCGTTTTTGGTGCTTGTTTTTACTCTTTCCAAAATCGCTTCAACTGCAAAATACTGATAAGGGCGAAGTACCATTAAGGTTTTATCTTTTTCAGATAAAACAATGTACTTGGTTATCATCTTTGACAGATGGCACGGCTCTAAAAACGATTGTGTAAAAGCTTCAAGCTGTTTTGTTGGCTTATTTTCTTTGTCTGACCAGTAGAAAGTTTGTTTGAAATTTTGGGTTTTGTTATTGCTGTAATATTTGGTATCTACTCCGTTTGAAATGACAAAAATTTGAATATATTGAAACAAGCCATACTTGGCACTATACGAATGCCTATGATAACGGTTTATTTGGTTGAACGCTTCTTTTAGTGCTAATCCCCTACGTTTTAGTTCGATTTGTACCAAGGGTAAACCATTTATCAAAATCGTAACATCGTAGCGGTTTTTATAGCTTCCCTCGTTTGTGATTTGGTGCGTTACTTGGTACTGATTTTGACACCAAAATTCTTGATTGATAAACTCTAAATAAATGGTTTTGCCGTCCTCTCTGCGGACTTGCATTTTATCACGCAAAATCTTTGCCCTATCCCAAACATTACCTTTGTTTAGATGGTGTAATACTTGGGTAAATTCTTTATCAGTAAGCTGTACCCTATTATGTTTTTCAAGCTGTACTTTCAGATTAGAAATGAGGTCTTGCTCGTCTCGGATTCGGACGGATTCGTATTTGAGCGTAACAAGCCAATCTAATAATTTTTTTTCTAACTCTGCTTCTGATTCGTACATTTTATTGTTTTTTTAACAGAATAACTGTTGTAATAAGCCTTTTTTATACTGTTGTGTTTCTGCTATTTGTGTTTTAACGTATTCGACTTTGTTGTCAATTTTACTAAGAAAATCTGCTATTTTCTTCTGTTCTTCTATGCTTGGAAAAGGAACTGTGAGTATGGAATATTTAGAAATCCAATGCCTTTCATGCCCTCCAATTGTATAATCAACCATTTTCATTGCTTCATATACAAAATAGATGTTTATATCTTTTTTAGGGGATAATATTTTCATTGCTGACGACTTCGCTTTAAAGGGGAAATTTACAAACTTACAGGACGTAGTAAAATCATCAAAAATTATAACTGGTAAGCCTTCACTAAAAATGCCGTCTATTTCATTTGTATATCCCAAAATAAATTTTTTACCTGCTGTCAAGACAGGGGTATTATAATTATCGTTGTAATCGGTTGAAGAAACTAAATATTTTGTGGGCTGTTCGTAATCCAATAACTCCCCTAATTTTTTTTCTGTCCATTTAGGAAAATCAGAACCATTTTCTTGTTTAAATTTGATTTCTTGGGTAAGAAACTGTTGTATAATACTTTTTTTATATTGCTCTAATAGACTTTGTTTCTCTTTTAATAAATTGATTCTTTCATTACATTTAGTTAAGAAGTTTGCTATTTTAATTTGTTCGGCTTGTGTAGGTATCGGGAACTTTAAATTATCAAATTCTTTTTGCCCAAGCGTTTTATTTCTCCCTGCTCCCCCTGGTGAAGCAAGCTCTAACAAACCTTTACTTTTTGGGGTTAAAAAGAAATGAACTAAGTAGTCTATATCAGCTTTTCCATTTAATGGAGTGAACATCGGGAAACGATGCGATGCTATCATTCCAATCTCTTTTGATGTTGTTTTTGCTACCGCTTGCTCCCATGCGAACACAATATTTACAATAAACAAATTTTCTTTAACCCAAAAAACTCGCTTATTTCCTAACTCTAAACCTGTTACAAATGCCTTATGAAAAAGCCCTTTTCCATGTGAACGAATGCCTATTTGTTGGTAGTTTTCATCGTCTTCAACTTTTACTGGTTCAGATGCTTTTCTAATTATTTCACCTATTTTTTGTATTTCCCAATTATCCGAAAATTCAGGAAACCGTAATTCTGGTTTTTGTGCTTTCATGGTTTAAAATGGGGTTTCAATATTTAACTCTTTACAAATAGTAGCAATACTTTCGTCATTACTCTTAATTTTATTTTCAATTTCTTTCAGTTTTAGTGATATATCTGTAAGATTTATATTGTTTTCTTCCACAAACATATCTACATATCGAGGAATATTGAGGTTATAATCATTGGCTAAAATCTCTTTTATAGGTACTACAAAACTGTACTTATCAATATTCCTACGTTCTTGATAAGTATTAATTATTTGGTCAATATCTGAATCTCTTAAATAGCTTTGATTCTTCGCTTTTTCAAAATTTTGGCTTGCGTCAATAAATAATACATCATCAGGGTTCTCTCGGCAAGCCTTAAAAACTAAAATTGAGGTAGGTATGCTTGTACCAAAAAACACGTTGGGCGGTAAACCAATAACGGCATCAAGGTAATTTAGTTCTTCGATAATGTACTGTCTTATATGCCCTTCGGCTGCACCTCTAAACAAAATGCCATGTGGGGCAACTACTGCCATTGTGCCGTTGTCGTCAAGGTGGGCTATCATGTGTTGGATAAAAGCGAAATCGGCTTTACTGGCAGGGGCAAGCCGTCCGTACTGGCTAAAACGTTCATCGTTTAGGTGCAAAGGATTTGCCGACCAAGTTTGAGAAAATGGCGGATTTGCTACAATCGCCTCAAACTTCATTCCTAAGTGTTGGGGTCTTTCGAGTGTGTCCTCTTGTTTTATGTCAAATTTTGAGAAATGAACACCATGTAAAATCATGTTCATGCGAGCGAGGTTATATGTTGTAGGATTAAGCTCTTGCCCTAAATACATGTTGACGCTCGTATAGTCACCAATACGAAGCAGGAGTGAGCCAGAACCACATGTAGGGTCATATACTGATTTTAAACGGGCTTTTCCCTCTGTTACAATTTG
>JANNEN010000477.1:0-6372 GCA_031378715.1 Emticicia sp. | reverse complement strand
CCAAAGCCGGCAAGAAACGCAAGGGCGAGGCATCAGCCGCCAAATCCACGCCGGGCGATGCCACGGCAGAAGTCGACGCTGCAACAAGCGAAAGCGCGGCCATCCTCGGATCACCCGAGTCCGAGCCCATTGTCGAATTTTTGATGAATTATTGAAAAAATGAAAAGATACATTATTCTTTTAATATTTTCTATCTCTTATTTTAGAGGAAATGCACAACAACGCTTTTCTCTGACTCAGTGTATTGACTACGCCTACAAACAAAATTTTGACGTAAAACTAAAAGAGCTAAGGTTAAAACAAGCTAAAAATATCTTACAGCAATCTCAAAAAGCTATTTATCCAAATCTATCAGGTTCGTTTTCGCAGGGTATTAATTCTGGTCGGAGCATTGACCCTTTTACCAATGATTTTGTTCAGCGAACTATTTCTTCAAATTCGTTGGGAGCAAATGCCAATTTTCCCATTTTCAATGGGTTTTCGTTAAAAAATCAAATCTTACAAAACCAAATAAACGCCGAAGCCGACCAAGTGGAAATTCAAAGAGCAAAAAATGAGTTAAGAACCAGCATTACGCTTGCTTATATGCAGGTGTTGATGAACCAAGAATTAGCTAAAATTGCTCAGGAACAAATTCAAAATATCCAAACCCAGTACGTTCGTGTAAAGGCTTTGGTCAATGAAGGAAATATGCCAAAAACTAACTTGATTGATTTAGATGCACAGTTCGCTACTGCCGAATTTGATGCCTTAAATGCCAAAAATACGATTGAAGTTTCTAAACTTTCATTGGCTCAGTTGATGGCTTTTCCGACGGGCGGCGAACCGCAGTATACAACATTTGAAATTGATAATTTGCTTGAAGAAAAAAGTACGCTTATAAATGATAATTATTTGCAAAATATGCTGTCAAGTGCTGCTTTTCAGCCAATCATTAAAAGTGCAGAATTGCGAGTAAAAAGTGCTAAAATAGGCATAAAACTGGCCGAAGCAGGCAAGTATCCGAGTGTTTCGTTGGGTGCTGGTTTGGGGTCGGCTTATTCGAGTGCGGCAACAAGAGAATATAATTATTTCAATCAATTAGGCTTTAATTTTAACCAATTTGCACGTTTGAGTATAAATATTCCGATTTATACTAATGGACAAGTTCAAGGGCGAATCACCAATGCTCAAATCAATCAGAAAATTGCAGAAACGCAACTTTCTCAAGCAAAACTTCAGCTAAAACAAGAAATTGAGCGAGCATATTTAACAACAAAAATTGCCCAAGAAAAAATGATTGCCGCCCAAAAACAGGTTTCTGCCCAACAAATTGCCTACGATTCTGCCAGAGAAAGATACTTGGAGGGCTTGCTTCACACAATCGAACTGAATACTTTTCGTATTAATCTCGAACGAGCTAAATCAAATTTGATTCAATCAAAATACGAGTTTTATTTCAGAAAAATTGTGTTGGACTATTACTTAAATAGATGAAATTGTTTCTTATAAACTCGGGTGAAATCAAATAAATACTTTCCTTAAAGCTCATTTCTGATTTGATTATACGCTTATTATCAAATAGGTAAGGTTTTTTGTGGTTTATTTGGGAATCGAAGCGGAACGCCGCCCGATTGCCCGCAACTCCGACCGCATCTAAAATTTGAGAAACTACTATTCTACAAAATGTGACCTCGGCGGGAATCGAACCCGCATCTAAAGTTTAGGAAACTTCTATTCTATCCGTTGAACTACGTGGTCTTTATCTTTTTATTTGTATCTAAAGTTTAGGAAACTACTATCGGGCGGCGTTCCGCTGGGCGGCGTTCCGCTCTATCCGTTGAACTACGTGGTCTTTATTTTTATACAAATTTACAAAGAAAATAATTCAAAGCATCACTCAACACCAATTTCATCAATAAATAACCAAGCTGGACTGCCTTTGCCTGCGTGGTCGTCGGGAAGTTTGCCGTAATTTTGGGCAATTACTCGCACAAAACGCCCCTTTTTACCGTCCATACCAACATTTAGTTGTTGCACTATTTTTTCATTTCCGTCCAGATTTCCCAAGGGTATTTTCTTGACACTCGTAAATTTTTTGCCATCGTCCGACACCAACACCTCCACTTCTCGGGGTAGTAAAATCCACGAATTTCTGTCCCGCAAAAATGCAAACGCTACCGTTTGTAAGTCCATTATTTGCTTCAAATCAATGGTCACATCAAGATTTTTTCCTTCAAATCCCACCCAAGTATCCAGACTTGCAGCTTCGCCTTTTAAGCCATTTGTTAAGCCTAAAGTTTCGCCACCGAGGTATTTTGTTGGCTGGTTTACCAAAGTATAGTTTCGCCCCGTCGATTTATTTACGTGGTAATATTTATTGATGTCTTTACCTAATTTTTCGCCTTTAACCGAAAATGTGGCAGCTCTCAAACCCGTATTTTTGGTTATAATAACGCCCGTTGGTTGATAAATTAATGAACTCGCCATCGGTTCGGTGCTATCAATGGTATATCGTATAAACCCTTCATTATCAGCGGTTTTGAGCTTCACTAATACCTGACTTTTTGCATTAATACTTGATGTTGCCGACACATCATAGTAAGTATTAGCATAATTTACGGCCATAAATTTGAGCCGCTCGAAGTGGGTTTTTAGACGACTCGTAAAGTCACGGTAATCTTTGGCATTATTGGCTGTCCAACCTACTTCTGCCAATGCCGAAGCCCTCGGAAACGTCATGTATTCGGCGTAGCTTGGCGTGGCAATATATTCAGTCCAGAGGTTGCCTTGCACGCCCAAAATATGCTTGGCTTGTTCGGGCGTAATGCCCGCAGGAATTGGGTTGTAGGCATATACTTTTTCGAGGGGTAAAAATCCACCAATGGCCAATGGTTCGGACGATGGGTCGGACTGGTAATGGTCCAAATAGCAGTGAGTCCCAGGGGTCATAATGGCATCGTGGTTTTGCTTTACGGCCGCTACTCCGCCCTCAATGCCCCGCCACGACATAATTGTTGCATTTGGCGAAATTCCACCTTCCAAGATTTCGTCCCAACCAATCATTTTCTTTCCTCTTGCGGTCAAAAATTTGTCGATACGTTTGATAAAATAACTTTGTAGTTCGTGTTCATCTTTCAAACCTACTTTTTTCATTAAATCTTGACAAAAAGCACTATTTTTCCAAGAAATTTTCGGACATTCATCGCCCCCAATATGTATGAATGTACTTGGAAACAGGGCGATTACTTCGGTCAGAACATTTTCTAAGAAAGTAAAAGTTTGCTCCGTTGGACAAAAAACATCATCGTAAACGCCCCATTTTGTGCCTACTTCGTAGCTGTTTTTGCCGCAACCCAATTCATGATATGCCGCCAAGGCGGCCATTGCGTGACCTGGCATTTCGATTTCGGGAATAACGGTAACGAATTTCTTTTGGGCGTATCGCACCACTTCCGAGATTTGCTCTTGGGTGTAAAATCCTTCGTGGGGCGTACCATCAAAACGTTGGTCGGAGAAATGCCCCGCCATTGATTCTTTGCGTTTTGAGCCAATTTCGGTCAATTTTGGGTATTTTTTTATCTCAATTCGCCAGCCTTGGTCGTCTGTCAAGTGCCAATGTAAGGTATTCATTTTGTGTAAAGCCAACAAATCAATGTATTTTTTGACAAACGAAACTGGAAAAAAATGACGGCTCACGTCAAGCATTAGTCCACGATAACCAAACGCTGGACGGTCATAAATCGAACAATTCGGAATGGCCCATTTGGTGCCGTTTGTGAGCGAACTGCTGTAAATTTCGGTTGGTAGCAACTGCAAAAGGCTTTGTAAGGCATAAAACTCACCTTTGGGGGTTGAAGCCGAAAGTGTCACATTATTCGACTCGACTTTTAGCGTATAATCTTCTTCGCCCAAAGTTTTACTACCCGATTTTGGGTTGAGTGGCATAAAAATTATGGCTTTCGTGTTGGCAGGAGCAAAGCCCGTTACGTTAAATTCTTCGATGTCGAGGGTCATTCCCGAAGTTATGAGCAAACGTTCGGCGAGCATTTCGGCCAGCGGACGCAAATTGGGGTTGCTTTTCGGAATTAAAATCTTGGTTTCAGCATTGATTATGAATGAGCCAAGGGCAGGTACGAGTTGTGCGGGCTTCGGAATGATTGCGTACTTGTTTTGGGCAATGCTACAAAACGATAACGCAATGAGGCAAAGAATGAAAAATGATTTTTTCATGGTGATTTGGCAGGAAAATTGAATTTTTAGGAAACGGAATTTGGCTTTTTGGCGAAGAATTGAAGAAATATATTTTGTAGATTGATGTTACGCATGAAAGTTCGTAGGCTTTTAGTTTGAATAACCCCGAAGTATCTTCGAGGCTATTCAAATTTGTTTTAATCTCTTACGCAACGTCACAAATCGTTACGCCTTGTTTCAGTGAAGCGAGAGCATCGGGGCGTTTCGGAATAAACTCTTGCCCCACAAAGCCCTTGTAGCCCGTTTCGACGATTGCCCGCATGATGGCTGGGTAGTTTAACTCCTGTGTTTCGTCGATTTCGTTACGCCCAGGTACGCCGCCCGTGTGGTAATGCGAAAAGTATTTGTTGTATTTCTTGATGGTAGCGATTACGTCGCCCTCCATGATTTGCATGTGATAAATATCGTAAAGTAGCTTGAATCGGTCAGAACCAACTTTGTCGCACAATGCCACACCCCATGACGTGAGGTCGCACATATAATCTTTGTGATTTACTTTGCTATTGAGTAGCTCCATGGTCATCGTGATACCGTATTTTTCGGCTGATGGCATGAGCCTTTTTAAGCCGATGGCACAGTTTTCAAGTCCTTGCTGATCAGACATTCCTCGGCGATTTCCCGAAAAACAGATAACTTTATCCAAGCCCGCCGCTTTTAGTTTCGGGAAGATTTCTTCGTAACTTTTCACCAACTCATCGTGCAGTTTCAAATCATTAAAGCCATCATTGATGCCTTTTCCCGCACCCCACGGCATAGCACAAGTCAGTCCGTATTTTTTCAGCGTCGGCCAATCTTCGGGGCCTTGCAGTTCGATAGATTTTAGTCCCATCGCTGCGGCGGCTTGGCATAGTTCGTCCAACGAAATTTTTGAATAACACCAACGGCAAGCCGAATGGTTGATTTTGCCGTTGAGTTCGGCACCCAATATTTGTTCATTAGCGGCAAAAACCTCGCTAAATGTCATCGGAGCGGCCGCAACGGCCACGCCTCCAACGATATTTTTGAGTGCCGCTCGGCGTGATGTGTTAGCGTTCATTGGTTTATGTTTTTTGGTTGAATGATAATCTTTAAAATTAATCAATTTGTTTGGATATTTCGGTGTGCAGAGCAATAATGATGTTTTATGGGGCTGAGTTTTTGGTGAGGGCTTGACATCAACCGCTACTTATCTCTTCACTATTGTTGTTTTACCCAATAATCCCAACATTGAAACAGCTCCATTGTCTGCTCAGAGGCATCAATTTTACTTAGTTTTGAGTACGCAATTGGCTTGATATATTCACCATCGGTCATTTCGAGTCTGAAATCAGAACCTCTGAAACTTTCTTCGTCGGCATCTAAACCTACGATGGTTACTTGCTTAAATTCTACCATGCCATCACGTTTTTTGAACTCTGCCGTTGCCTCAAATGGAAATTCGAGTTCCTCGTCAAATGTATAGTACCAGCCCATACTTACTTCGTAATCGTCGTAAGCATCTACTACGATTTCGTAGTCTATTTTGTATTTTATTTGTTCGGGGGTTAGCATGGGGTTATGTAGCAATTAAAAAATTGACAGGAATATTTAAGCCTTTGCTAAGGCGTTGTATCATCGAAACTGTTAGTTCCTGCTTACGATTCATCACTTTTGATACTTTTGTTTTATCTCCGATAAAAGGAATCAAATCACGCTGTTTGAGATTGTCTCGTTCCATTTTATATTGCAAAAATCTGATTGGGTCACTTGCTTGCATCGGTACAAAAATAGATTCATACGCCTCAATAAGCGTAATGAGCATTTCTAATTCTTGCCCTTCGGCAGAAGTTTTGGTAGGCTTCAATTTCATCAGAGTTCGTACCCGATGCAATGCTAATTGGTGATTTTTTTCTGATATTTTATCCATTATATTCTATGGTTATAACGTCTATTCGGTCATATTCTTTATGTGTGCCTATCCAGATAATAAAAACAAGCTCAAATTCATAATCTATTTCTGTAACAAGTCTAAAATCATTGCCCTTGATATTAAAAACTACTCGATTATTGGCTACAATACTTGCATTACCATAGGTTTTCTTTTATATTCTATGGTTATAACGTCTATTCGGTCATATTCTTTATGTGTGCCTATCCAGATAATAAAAACAAGCTCAAATT
>JANNEN010000450.1:0-3588 GCA_031378715.1 Emticicia sp. | reverse complement strand
GTCAAGATGGTCGAAAACGCCCTTCTGACTGCGCGAATACTGAGGGGGTATTTCGGATTATTATGTCCGTGCCGTCGCCGAAAGCCGAGCCGTTAAAATTGTGGTTGGCATCGGTTGGCAAGCAAGCAATTGATGAAGCTGAAAATCCCGAACTGTTGACAGAGCGGCAAGCGGCTTTGTATCGGGCAAAAGGTTATACAGAAGAATGGATAGCGCGGCGTGTTCAAACGATTGAAACCCGTAGAGCTTTAACGGATGAATGGAAGGGGCGTGGCGTTAAAGAAAATCAAGAATATTCAATTTTGACGGCGGCTATTGCAAAGGGAACATTTGGATTGACGCCAAGCGAACATAAAGAAATTAAAGGCTTAGAGCGTCAAAACTTACGCGACCACATGACACCTTTGGAATTGATTTTTACGGCATTAGGCGAGGAGGTAACGCGACAACTCGCCGTTAAAGAAGACGCACAAGGTTTTAATGAAAACCTTGATGCGGCTAATGAAGGGGGACGAATGGCAGGGAAAGCGATAGATATGCTTGAATCTGCAAAAGGATTAAAAGTTGTGTCGAGCGATAATTTTTTAGGGCTAAAAGGAAATAATGAGCAAGAGGCATTACCGCCTGAAGAATAATGGACAATCCTCCACTTTTCATTTAATCTGATTCACGAATCAAATAAACTAACAATGGCGTAACATTAAAATACGCATTTTTTGTACTTTTAACGCACAAAAAATGCGTAAAAAATGCGTAAAAAATGCACATTTCTGAACATTATCAAAAATAACCTTTCCTTTATTGAGTGGCTTGCTAAATAGGAATTAACTTTTCATCAAAAGGTAAGTCAACCGTCACTTCCAAACAATTATGATGGCGTTGACCCCTCAGTATTTGTTGGGTTTTGAGCTTCTTTTATTGCAACTGTTGTAATTAGATTTATAGCATCCGCTACAGCTTGGCCCGTAAGTGTAGTGGTGGCTCTTTCTCTTACTGCTTTTTCTTGTTCGGCTGCTTTTAGCTTTTCATCGCTTTCTGCCATTTTTGCTTGCGCCTGTTTTCGTTTTTCATCGGCTCTTGTTACCTAATGCCAAGCGAAAAGCGCGATGCCTACTGTCAAACCTATGAGTGCGAATTTGTGCCAGTTTTTCCATCCTGATTGCGGTTGTGGAAAATTATCGAGGCTTAATCTTGCCATGTGTTTTAATTTTTAGAAATGAAAAATACGTCTTTACTTTTTCTGTAAAGTGCAAACTCGTAGAATAGGATAAAGTCCTTGTCGGCACTTGTCATGTATTCTGAATTAAATCCTTTGCGGTCGAGTAGGCTTCTATCGAAAGGTTGTGAGCCAAACAACTCAAACAATTCTATCAAGATGCGCCGATTGCGCCGTAGCACTTTATTGGTGTCAATCAATTCTTTTGTTTTGACCAACTGCCGTTCGTTGTTAACGGCTGACTTACAGGCAGTCGAGCAGTATTGACGGTTAGCGCGTCCTTCAAACAAAGTGTCGCACCTTTGGCAGATAATGAGCATAGGTTTATTTTTTTGTAAACGAAATGGAAAAAATATTTTATCCGCACTTTATTGCGGAATAGCGCGATTGAGTGTAGATTTTTTACGAGAGGCTAAATGAAAAGTTGCTTTTGGTGAGTCATATTTTCAGATGCTATATCGTTTGGTAAATTGCTGAAACAGAAAACCGATTTCAGTAATTTATTACGCCGTTTTTAAAAGTGTGTTTGGAAGGTTGCTGATGTACATGGTAGGTAGGCATAGAAGTACACTATCTGTTTCCCTACCTACCATACCATGAGAAAATTATCTGTTTGTAATGTTTGGGACTGAAGGGTTAGCTGCGTGAGAATGATACGTGGAAAATATTTTGTAAACAAAATTTAAGTGCGTTTTAGTGCGGATAAGTGTAGATTTAGCTGTCACTTATTTTGTACAATATAATAACTAATTATGGATAGTCGAAGCGGTTTTATACTGAGGGGGACGTCACAATGTTGAGACATAAGGCCGTATGTATTCACGGTCGGAAAGAACGGGAAAATAGCCATAAAAAAAAACAGCCACATACAGTTAGTTAGTTATGCAAAACGGGATTTTTGGTTTACGCTAATCGCCGTTTTTGCGCGGGTGGAAATATTTTTTATTGAGATTTTATGAATATTAATTTTCCATTTATGTATTGTTCTAACATTACTATTTACCTTCACCAATCGAATAGAAATTTCAATAGCTACTAGGGAGAATTTACAAATTACTTGAACAGAAATTTAATGTAAAACTTTAAACTATAATCTTAACAACGACTAAACGTTATTGAAACATGAAAAACAAACGCCTGTGTCTGCTTATCGGACTTCTCTTTTCTTTCTTTTTTCGCCCTCTTTTTTGTGCGGTATTAACTGAACCCGTTTTACAGACGGCTACTAAAATAGCTTCTATTGCGCCCAAAATTATTCGTGTTAAGTTGGATGCAACTGGGGCAAACAACGGCACAAGCTGGCAGAACGCTTACAAAGAACTTACCGATGCGCTTGCAAATGCAGAAGCGGGCGACCAAATTTGGATAACGGGCGACCGTTATTATCCGACGCGTGGTACAGACCGTTCGGCTTCCTTTATTCTTAAAAGTGGGGTTGCTATTTACGGTCGGTTTGAAGGTACTGAAAATAGTTTACAAGAGCGTACTTTTCGCGTTGCGGTTACGACACAATTAAGCGGTGATATTGGCAGGGTGAGCGATAGTACCGACAATTCTTATCATGTTGTCAGAGGGGAAAATATTAGTAACGTACTTTTAGAAAACATCCGCATTCTCGACGGTAATGCAAATGGAGCTTCACTTGACGACAAAAAAGGGGCGGGGCTGTATTTATCCTTTAGTGGGAATGCTGTTTACAATATTGATTGTCGGTTTGTACTTATTGACCGATGTACGGCAAATACTGAGGGGGGGGCGGCGTACATCTCTTGCAAGCGAGAGGCAGACTGTCGTTTTAATTTTTATGCTACATCGTTTGACCATTCACGGGCTAATCTAGGAGGTAGTCTGTTTTGGGATTTAGACAAAGGCAAATGTTCTATTCAAACGACTTATTTTAGTGGTTGCAGATATTCGGAAGCACGAGAATCGGGTGGTGGTGTTTATATTCGGAATGCCCAAAAAAGTAGATTTGAGTGGCGTAATGCAGACAGCAATAGTGAAGTTTTTTCGATTCAAGATTGCAAGTCTATAGTTAAAGGTGGGGGGCTTTATTTGGTATCATCGGATAGTTCTATGGCTAAATTCAATTGGAAACAAGCATCTGGTTTAGGCATTGAAAGCAATCAATCTGTAAACGGTGGCGGTGTTTATATTGAAAGCCTTAATGGTGCAGAGAATAATTTGTCTTTTGAAGGGCTACAATTGGAAGCGAATGTGGCAAGTGGGAATGACTGTAAAGGCGGTGTTTTCAGTAACAATGCTATTTCGGGCAAGTCTATTTTACAATTTTACAATTGCCGTCGTTTTTTCGTTAATTCATTGATTAACAACCCTTTATTAATTGGGAAAGGGACTGTAATTTACAATAT
>JANNEN010000444.1:0-8266 GCA_031378715.1 Emticicia sp. | reverse complement strand
CGACTCGGCCAATTCTTGCAAGGCTTCTTGGTCGAAGTGCGTGCGGGGCTGAAATGGATTTGTTTCGACCGACTCAATGACGATTTCGTGCATCGAACTCATGGCTTCCATTCGGCGGGGTACTTGGGTTTCAAAACCTTTGTCCGAACCTTTCTCCGACCCCGAGTCCGACAGCAATGCTCCCAAACCCCTTCCGAGTCCAGTCATTTTTTTAGTGGGTGCTACCTTCGTTTCCATATATCTTTTTGATGAAGAAAAAGCGTTTTTCGCTTTCACTCACTTGATAATTATTAATTGATAATTGTTAATTGTCCACCCCGAGTTTGCCATTTTTGACCAATATTTCACGGGCAAGATTCAGGTAACTTATCGCTCCTTTGCTATCGGCATCTTGTGCCAAAGCAGGAACGCCATAACTCGGCGACTCCGAAAGCCTGATATTTCGAGGAATCAAGGTCTGAAATACCATATTGCGGAAGTGGGTCGTTACTTCATGCACTACTTGGTTGGAAAGCCGTACCCGCAAATCATACATCGTCAATAAAATTCCTTCGATAGTGAGGGCGGGATTGAGGCGTTGCTGAATAATTTTGATGGTATTCAGTAGTTTTCCAAGACCTTCCAACGCAAAGTATTCACACTGCACGGGGACAATCACCGAGTCAGCGGCCGTAAGGCTATTGATTACAATTAGACCCAACGAGGGCGAGCAGTCGATGATGATAAAATCGTACATATCCTTTACGTCCATGAGCGATTCTTTCATTTTTTCCTCCCTTTTTGGCAGATTGATCATCTCAATTTCGGCACCCACCAAGTCGATGTGGGAGGGCAATAAATCGAGGTTAGGAAAGTCGGTTTCGATAATGATATCACGTGGGCGAATATCATCTACCATACATTCATAAATACTGTTTTCGACCTCCTTCGGATTAAATCCTAAGCCCGATGTGGCATTGGCTTGGGGGTCGGCATCAATTATGAGCGTACGAAATTCGAGGGCAGCCAAACTGGCTGCCAAGTTGATTGTTGTTGTGGTTTTGCCGACACCACCCTTTTGATTGGCAATTGCTATTATTTTTCCCATTTCTTGTGGTTAGAGAAAATCACTGGGTCAAATATCTAACTTTTAATGTTAAGAAACAATTAAATGTTCCACGGTGTGGGTAAAATGTTCCACGTTGTGGATAACATTTGGCGGAGGATTTACGAATTACGAATTACGATTTACGACTATTTTCTTGATAAAGTGCTAATAATCAAATATTTAGAGTTGGAAGTTACTAACAGATTACCTGTTAAGGTCTTGCGTTTGAATTTTTCTTGAATCAAAATTGCAAATCATAATTCGTAAATCGTAATTTTGCAAAATGCGTTACCTAATTGAGTGTTCATATCGTGGAAGTCGTTATCATGGCTGGCAGGTGCAGCCCAATGCAACAACTGTGCAGGAATGTATCGAAAAGGCACTTTCGATGGTTTTGAAAGTAAAAATCGAAATTACGGGTAGTAGCCGCACCGACACGGGGGTTCACGCCGCCCAACAGTTTGCTCATTTTGATTTTGAGTCGATGATTGATGTTCATAAAGTGGCTCATAGCATGAATGGTATTTTGGCGAAAGATATTGCCATCAAACAGATTACGTTGGTGGCTGATAGTTTTCATTCCCGATTTGCAGCCACGCATCGGCGATATTTGTACCGAATTGTGCAAGAAAAAAATGTATTTCTTCACGAAACAACTTATTATTGCAAAGCCGATTTAGACCTTGAAGCAATGAATAAAGCGGGCGAAATATTGCTGCAATACATTGATTATCAGTGTTTTAGTAAAGTAAAAACCGATGTCCAAACTTTTGATTGTCGCATAGAATACGCTTACTGGATTCGGCAAGGTTCATCGTTGTTGTTTCATATTAAAGCTGATAGATTTTTGCGGGGAATGGTACGGGCAATCGTCGGTACGATGATAGAAGTGGGAGCAGGGAAGCTGACTTTGACGGATTTTGAAAAAATAATTTTATCAAAAAACCGAAATAACGCAGGGCGGGCAGTACCACCCGAAGGCTTGACGTTGGTGGAGGTGGGGTATGAGGGAGTTCTGAAATCTGAGTTCTGAGTTTTTTACTACTTCGTTGGTTATTTTACATTACCAAATTAAATTCACTAACGATTTATAGTTTTGAAATTTATCATCAATCGTAATTATATCTAACTTCTCAAAGATTGCTGTTGCAATGATGAGTCTATCAAATGGGTCGGGGACACCTTGTCTTTGTGTTCTGAATAACTTGGGACATTCAGATATTCAAAAACATGGTTTTCTGAGATGGACAAAACTGTTATTTTTTGAGCAATAGTTTTTTGATAAAAATCTTCCAGTGAAGTAGTTAAATCTAATTTTCCTAATTTTAGTTTGATTGCCATTTCATAGAAGGTAGTCATACTTACAAAAATTCTATTATCAGGGTCTTCGATAAAAGTCGAAGAAACGTAAGAGAGCGAATTATCACCTTCAATGAACCAAATCAGTGCATGAGTATCAAGTAGTAAACGCATTACATATAGTCTTTTAAGTCATCAAGAGGTTCGTTAAAGTCAGGACTCATGTACTTTACGATTCCTTTTGCACTACCAAACTGACGTTTTTGCTTCGGTTGCTCTTTTATTTCCTTTGTGAAAGTGATAATTACCTCCATTCTTTCATCGGTTTTGGGTAATTCTTCCAAAACTACCTTACCATTTTCGTAAAAACCTTTAACTGATGTGAGCATAATTATGTGTTTAATGAACAAATTTAATAAATTAAGCTCTTGAAAAGTAATATTTTAAAGATTTTTTCAAATACAACCCTCGAATCGTAGATGAATTTGTATAATTTTGTGTCTAAATTCTTGATGAATGCAAGTAACAATCCAAAAAATAACCTCCGAAGAAGACTTAGCTGATGTAAAGCAGTTGTTCAGAGAATATGCCAATTTTCTGCAAGTTGATTTGTGTTTTCAGGGCTTTGAGGAGGAATTGGCCAAACTGCCTGCCAAATACGCCGAACCAGCAGGGGCATTATTACTCGCAAAAGTTGATAATCAGCCAGCAGGTTGCGTTGGACTTTGGGCTTTGGAAGCGGGGGTTTGTGAAATGAAACGGCTTTACGTTAAACCCGAATTTCAGGGTTTGGGTTTGGGTAAAAAACTGATACTTCAAGTCATGCAAATATCCAAAGGAAAAGGTTATGATTTAATGAAATTGGATACGCTAAAACGCTTACAGTCAGCCAATTATCTTTATGTAGCTTTGGGGTTTAAAGAAACCAAACCATACAATTTTAATCCCGAAACGGACATAGTTTATTACGAAAAATCATTAGTTGAATGGCCAAAATAGGAAAAGATATTGACGAAGCCGTAAGCCTTTTGAAAAACGGCGAAGTAATCGGGTTTCCGACCGAAACGGTTTATGGTTTGGCGGGAAATGCCTATAATACATCAGCTGTAACAAAAATTTTTGAAGTAAAAAACCGCCCAACCTTCGACCCGCTCATTGTACATACTTCGAGCATTGAACGAATTTCGGATTTTGTTTCTGAAATTACTGATAAAGCTCAATTACTTGCAAAGCATTTTATGCCCGGCCCACTGACAATTTTATTACCCAAAAAAGCAATCATTGCTGATTTAGTAACGTCGGGATTGGAAACCGTGGCGGTCAGGATTCCGAGCCACCCGCTTGCACTCGAATTATTACAAAACTTAGATTTCCCATTGGCCGCACCGAGTGCCAATCCCTTTGGGTATATTTCGCCAACTTCGGCCCAACACGTTGATAATCAGCTTGGTAGCCGCATAAAATATATTCTTGATGGGGGCGAGTGTACGGTCGGAATTGAGTCTTCGATTGTAGGATTTTTCGGTGATGAAGTCGTCGTGCTTCGCAAAGGCGGTTTGGCAATCGAAGCCATTGAGGCAGTAGTTGGCAAAGTCAGAGTCGAGGAAAACTCGTCTTCAAATCCGCAAGCCCCAGGAATGTTGAAAAGCCACTATGCACCTAAGACACAATTATCAATTAATGACTATCAATTATCAATGGGTGGCGTTCTGCTTGACAATGGGCAGTTATCATCAAAAACAGATTTTAATAAAATAGGCTACTTGGGTTTTGATAATTATCATCAAAATATTCCTGTCCAAAATCAGTTACTGCTTTCTCTTTCATCAGATCTGAACGAAGCTGCCAAGAATCTTTTTGCCTTCATGCGGCTGCTTGATGCCCGTGGTTTTGATGAAATACGCACCGAATTACTGCCAGACGTCGGTTTAGGACGAGCCATCAATGACCGTATCAGGCGAGCTACGTCGAAAAAACTTATCTAAATTCTCTCAACGGCTATAATTTTTTTAGGTTTTTACTTCGTGAAATACTCCCCTCTGGGAGTGAGGTTCAGAGTGTTTTTTACCTCAATTATCAGTAATCACAAATTCTACTCTGCGGTTTTTGGTTTTGTTTTCATCGGTATCGTTCGGAGCGATGGGTTCTTCCTGCCCCTTGCCCATGGCTATTATTCGGCTGGCGGCTATCCCTTTATTGAACAAATAATTTGACACAACCGTTGCCCTAAAATGCGATAGCGATAAATTGATTCTTGGATCTCCGATATTATCGGTGTAGCCCACGATTTCGATTTTCATTTTTGGGTTTAATTTCAAGGTATTCACAAACTTATCCAACTGCGGAAACGACGTGGGCTTAATTTGCGAACTGCTCTGTTCAAAGTACAGATTACTCAATCGGAATCTTTTCCCTACGCCCAGTTTCTCAAATATTTCAACTTTAACGTCAAAATCTTCATCGGTAATCACCACTGCACGGTCTTCGTATTTTCTTTCGGGTTCTTTCTTTTCTGCTTTTTTGGGAGCGGGTTCTGACTTTTTCTCGGGTATTTTTGCATTATCACTCACTGTCACCTCAATCTTTTTTTCGGGCTGTTTTATAGGTTCAGGCTTCTTTTCAACGGGTTTTGGTTCTTCTTTTTTAGGTTCTGGTTTCTTTTCAACGGGTTTTGGTTCTTCTTTTTTAGGTTCGGGTTTTGGATCAGCCTTTTTTTCAATTTCTTTTTTATTCATAAAAATATCTCGCTTGAAATCCGAGCTTGTAGCCAAGTTTGTAACGTCAACGGTTTCGGCATAAATTTCGTAGCCTGGTGCTTCAACTTCGATGCTGTATTTCTTATCGGCGTTCAAATTTGCCTGAAAATCTTGGGTTTCAATCGCAAACTTTGCCGTAACTGCCTGATTATTAGCATCTAACAGTTTTAGCTTTACATTCGGAATCGGTTGGCGGCTTTTAGAATCAACGGCTTTGAAGTTGAAAACATACTGCTCTTTTTTCAATTCAACGGGTACAACATTGCTGTAAGTACTCGTCACCGTTGAAATATTCAAGGCATCTTTATAGGTTTTGTAGCCATTAGCCTTTATTTCGATTTCGTAGTTTTTATCTTGCGAAAGCGTAACTTTCATGCGAGTACCGCCCGAGGCCAATGTGCCACTGACGGTTTCGCTGCCCGTTGTTATTCTAAATTCGGCAACGATTGGTTTCTTGGTTAGGGCATCAATCGGAGTGAAGGTAATTTCGGTAGTTGGTACTTTTTTGATTTTGAGTTTAATCGTATTGTTCGACGGATTTTTAGGCAATGCACTTCGCTTTACAGTATATCCCTCAGCTTTGATTTCAACGTTATAGGTTTCCTCATTTTTGAGTTCAGCCAACCACTCCGACGACAACGGATTAGCCGTAATCGTAATCGGTTCATTCTTTGAATCAAACACCCGCACGTTGGCATTGGCTACATTTGTACCTTTGTCTTCGTCTTGCACCATGAGTTTGATTTTATCAAAAGCATTTTTAAATAAAGGTATTTCTTGTTCGAATTTCCCACTGGCTGCAAGCTCTTTTGCGTTGATGTTCTGCACAGATTTCTCGTAGCCGTCGGCCTCTACTGTTATCGAATAGGTACTGCTAATGCCCAAATTTACGCCAAAACCTGCTTTATCATTTGTTGCAATCACGGGTTGGCTATTGCTCAGATTCAAAATCGTAATCTTAGCACTATTGAGGACTTGCTTCTTTTGGGCATCAATCACTTTAAAGACAAAAGCATAAGCATCTTTTTGCAATTCAATGATTTTTGTTGCTTCTTTTTCGGTTTTTATTGCCGTGAAAAGTAAATTTTCACTATCGGTTTTGTAGCCTTCTGCCGAAATCTCCAATATATAAGGTTTTTGCGGGTAGAGGTCAATTTTGTATTGCTTATTGCCGTCCGATACCCCTATGAGCGGTTCTTGCTCTGGCCGAATGAGTTTATAGCTTGCTTCAACGGGCTTTTTGGTAATGGCATCAACGGCCGAATAAAACACCGTTTGGAACATTTTCTGCATATTTATTCCAATCAACTTGCTGGTGCTTCGTTGTAGCGTTCCTGTTTGTTTAATGTAGTCGTTGGCTTCAATCTGCAAGAAATAATCTTTGTTTTTTTCTAAAACAATTTTGTATTCACCCGTTTTGGCATTGAGTTTTATTGCCACGGGTTGTTTGTTTTCGTCAAAAATCTGCACATTTGCTCCCTGAATCATTTGCTTATCTTCGGCATCGACCACTAAAATAACGTATTCATCAACGGTACTTTCAAGAATAATTTTGTGGGTCAATTTTCCTGCGGTTAAGTTTTCCAAATTCAACGGAAGACTTTTCGTTGCGTAATTCAGAAAACTCGCTTCTACTACATAAACTCCCTTTTCGGTGGGTTTGAATTTTATATCAGCATCGGCAGTTCCTTGGATTGTTTTGAAGGTTGCTTCCTTGAAAGTTATCTTGAAATTTGCAGGAATACGCTTACCCGAGAGCCTATCAAAAGCACCGATTGAATAGTAAGCCTCCGACTGTAGCTTGATTTTGTATTCTTTCTGTTCGGTTGCTTTTAGGTCTATTTTTAGTAGAGAAGCATAGCCAGACATTATAATATTAGCGGTGTATCTTTTGGCTGGACTTAGCTCAACATTAGCTTCACCCTCTGGTAAAATATTATCTATAACTACTTGATTATCAGTCGTATTGGTGATGTTCAGGCTTGCACCTTTGAGCGGTTTTCCATCATCATCAACGATGGTGATTTTTACGCCACTGTTAGGTTTTTCGAGGCGTATCTCTTTGTTGTAAGTTCGGGCGGGGTCGCCAATTTCTAATGGAAAACTCTCTTTTTTTAACTTGTGCGTACCGCTAACCACCTCAACGGTGTACATATCGGCTTTCGTTAAAATTATCCTGTAATATGGCACATTCTTAGTGGTCTTTCCCGTCAATACTCTATCCCCTGCTGTTACATTAAAAGTCGCCTCTACTGGTTCGCCAGTGGCTTCGTCAATGGCTTTCAAAATTAATGATGCTGATGGTTGTGGTTCCATATCAAGTACCACATTAAAGCCCTCTTTATCTTGATCGGGGTCAATTACCTGAGTTTTTTCTTTGGTGTGGTAGCCGTCCAATTGAGCCGTTATTTTGTAGGATTCACCACTTTTTACAAGCACTGTAAACCTTCCATCGATTTCTTTGAGCGGAATTACATTACCACCTTTTGCTGATATTACGGTAAATTTGGGGCGAAGTTGAATATTAGAGCGTTTATCTTTTGCCGATAAGCTCAAAGGAATATCGTTGGGTGTACGAAGTTTTGAAGGTTTTAACCTCACGGCTGCGGCCGACCGTCCCCAGCACTCTCCAAAAGAGAGGGGAGTGAAAAGCCCCGCACGGCGTACCGTTCCCTTTTGGGAGGAAGGTCGGCCGCTGCCGTTGGGTGGGGTTCTTAGCGAAAAGTCCACCTTTGATTGCACTTTCAAAACCCCTACAAGATTAGCTCCAAAAGATAGGGGGGCTTTTTGAGGAGTAGAAAGCCCCCTCTCAAATGGAGAGGGGCTGGGGACGGTCGGCCGCAGCCGTGAGGTCTTTTCTGCAAAGTTTCGTACACCAATATCACCTAACGTTGAAGGGGTGGAAAGTTCACCGATGAAATAAGCCTCACTGCCGAGAGCAAAGTTCATCGAAGCAACCAATAAGAAGAAAACAATAAAAATCCTCGTCATGCTTTTTGGGTAAAGTAGATGCGTTTGGTTACAAATTTCAGAAAAAATCTATACATTTTAACGGTTTTAAAGAAATGAATTGTATATTTTTTTAAAAATATGTTTTTTTGTCGAATGAAAACACTTGATACCC
>JANNEN010000441.1:0-1922 GCA_031378715.1 Emticicia sp. | reverse complement strand
AAAGTTTTGAAATTTTTGCAAAATTTGTAGCAATATACTTTTGCCCGACCCCACTTCTCCGAGCAATGCAACCATCTGACCTTTATTGACCGAAAGCGAAACATCTTTCAACAGCTGACTTCTACCCACAAATCTGAAAGCTAAGTTTTTGATAGAAAGCGATTTTACCCCCCCCTAATTTGTACTATATCATTATTTGATTGTACTATTTCTGGTGAAATACTCGCAAATTCATACATTCGTTCAAAAGCTACTTTTGCCTCTTGGAGTTGAATATTAGTCGTTGCCAACCTGCCAACGGAGCCAATCATGCCCGAAGCGATAGAAATTATTGCCATCATTTCGCCAATTTTGATGTCTTTTTGTAAAACCGCAAATGCCGAAAGTGATAGAATCAGAATTATCAAAAGTGTATTCAATGCTTCGTTCCAAAATCCGTAGCGGTTACCTAATGTGCCTAATTCATAGATTTTTTGTTGAAAACCTTGATAAAATGCCTTGCCGATTTGATTAAAAAGCGATTCTCGATTAACTGCCTTAATTGCCGAAATGCCTGTGATGGCATCAACAAAATGGCTTTCGGTGCTGGCATATTGTTTCATTACCGCTTTTTGGTGTGAAATAATACGGTCGTTGTATCGCCAAATCAGAAAGCCAAATAACGGAATACTTAGCAACGCCACGCAAGCAATCACTACCGAATAAGTAAAAATAAAAATTGCCGAAACCAACAGCACCAATACATCAATGACCACATTGCCCGCAAGGTAGCTTATCAATGTTTGGATACGGCGAGTGTCGTTGATGCGAGCAATGATTTCGCCTGTTTTGCGAGTATCGAAAAACGTTTTGGGCAAGTGAAGCAATTTTTCATAAAAATCATTCATCAAACGATTATTGAAATCTTTGCTTTGGCGAAGCAAAAAGAAACTTCGCAAATAGCCAATTCCTGCCCGTGCCAAGAGCAAAACCGCCAACAGCCCCATGCCCAACCAAAGGCGTTGGGTTTGGTGCTTGGGTAGGATTTCGTCCAATAGTTTTTGACTAAAAATAGCCGTTGCCATACCCAAAGCTGCCAAAGCAATGCCCAGCACTGCCGCAATGGCAAGCATGGGGGCATCTTCACGCAGTAAATCTTTGAGCCAAGCAATTTTCTTTTGGTTGTTTTGTGGTACTCGCTCAAAACTTTCGGCGGGAGTAAGCAACAAAACTGCCCTCGATTTCCAAACGGAAAGGAGTTTTTCTTCGCTCCAAGTTTCAATGCCAGAGGCAGGGTCACCGATTAAAAAAACTCCCTCCCTTTTGGGGAGGGTTGGGGTGGGGTTACTCGGAAAGGCTTTAAAACAGGTTACATAATGTTCTAATTTTTCGTCAATGATTACGTGCAGAATGCAGGGAAAAGAGGCTTCTTTTTTGAAAACCTCGAGGTCTTCTACCTCAAAAGCATCGGCTTGAAAACCCAGATTGTTGGCGGCTTGTTGCAAACCCAAAAGGCTCGTGCCTTGTATGTTCGTACCGCTTAGTTCACGGAGGCGTTCTAAGCTATTTTCGCCCCCGTGGTAGCGTATGACCGACAAAAGACAAGCTACGCCACAGTCGGACTCGCCTTGTTGGAGAACAAAGCGTTTTTGTAAATCAGTTGTTTTGGACATATTTTAGAAGAGCTTCTACTTTGGTTTCGCCTCGAAATTCTTTTTGTAGCGTGCCATTTTTATCATAAATGAAAATATGCGGCACCGAAACAGCACCGAAGGTTTGGACAACTTTCTCGCCTGAAAGTTTTGCAAAGTGGTGATTTTGGAGGTTTTCTAAGCCATAAGTTTTGCTAAATTGCTTTATTTCAGCACTATCAGCCGTGGCAACCCACCATAAATTTACGCCCGAAAAAGAATCTTTTTGTTTTAAAATAGCCTTAGCTTCGT
>JANNEN010000411.1:0-6442 GCA_031378715.1 Emticicia sp. | reverse complement strand
GATTTGATTCCAAACTTGGTAAACACCGTAAAAGGTGCGGCTGATTTTGAAAAAAGCACCCTTACTGCCGTTATTCAGGCCCGTGCGAGTGCCACAGCCGTAAATATCAAAGCTGATGAACTAACACCCGCAAATATCCAGAAATTTCAGGCGGCACAAGACCAACTTAGTGGAGCATTGAGCCGTTTGTTGGTTTCGGTTGAAAAATATCCAGACCTGAAAGCCAATCAGAATTTCTTGGAACTCCAATCGCAATTAGAAGGTACCGAAAACCGAATCGCCGTAGCTCGTAATGACTTCAATACTTCGGTACAGGGCTATAATTCTTCGGCGTTGGCTTTTCCGACCGTGATTTTTGCCAAGATTTTTGGCTTTGCCGAAAAAGGATTCTTCCAAGCTTCCGACTCGGCACAGGCCGCTCCGTCCGTGAAATTTTAAGTCATCATAGATTTGTAAATCTTAACTTATTGTAGAAGTATCGCCAACTCGGCTATACTTCTACGATAATCTGTATTTTTAAAAACTAATTTGTTGATTATCAATAGATTAATGCTTGAGATTTATTTGAAATAGACCAAATAAAACTACCCAAAAATGTTCCTTTCAGAAGTCGAAAAAGAGAAAGTTGTAGCTGCCATCAAGCAAGCAGAGCTTAATACTTCGGGCGAGGTAAAAGTTCATATCGAAGAACTTTGCTCCGAAACCGACCCTTTTGAGCGAGCGAAGCAGGTGTTTCTATTCCTCAACCTCAACACTACCGCCCAGCGAAACGGCGTGCTGTTTTACCTCGCCCACGGCGATCGAAAATTTGCCGTTTTGGGTGATATTGGTATTGACAAAGTGGTTCCGCCCAATTTTTGGGAAAGCACCCGTGATACGCTACGCCTGTATTTTGCCCAAGGCGAGTACAGTGAAGGCCTGCAAATGGGTATCAAAGAAGCAGGTTTTCAACTAAAAAAATATTTCCCTTACCAAAGCGATGATATTAACGAAATTTCGGACGACATTTCGACTATACCAATACCCTGAAACTTGCGATTTGCAAACGCTCAGAAATTAATTTTCTTCGTAAAATTCTCTTTTACCTCCTCCCGATGTTCAAAAAACTTTTCATATTTTTTGTTTTCTGCCAAAGTCTTGTCTTTGCCCAAGATATTCCGCCGAGGCCAAATCCTGCCCGATTTGTCAATGATTTGGTGGGCGGCTTGCTCAGTCAAGGCGAAATCAATCAATTAGAACAAAAACTAAAAGCCTATTACGATTCAACTTCTACGCAGATAGTTATCGTTATCGTAAAAAGTGTGCAGCCCAATGACATCAGCGAATACGCCGTGAAACTTGGGCGAGATTGGGGTGTTGGGCAGAAAGATAAAAACAATGGTATTGTATTCCTTTGGGCCCCAGGTGACCGAAAAATATACATTGCCACGGGTTATGGCGTTGAGGGCGGCATGACTGATGCGTATAGCAAGCGTATTATTGAACAAGTAGTAAAGCCTAATTTCAAGCAACTCCGATACTACGATGGGCTTGACGGTGCTACTGACAATATTTTTAAGTATCTATCGGGCGAGTACAAAGCCGAGCCTAATCAAGATGATTCGGGCGATGGAATTATACCGATTATTATGTTTTTGATAATTATCTTTGTCGTTTTATATTTTATCGGAAAGCGTAACGGTGGCGGCAGAAACGGTAATCGTGGCGGTGGAATGTTTATTCCTTACACTACTTATACAGGCTGGGGAGCTTCGTCGGGTGGCTGGTCGGGTGGTGGTGGCAGTAGCGGCGGCGGTGGTGGCGGCTTTGATTTTGGCGGGGGTAGCTTCGGTGGCGGTGGTGCTGGCGGGGACTATTAATCGAATTTTGAATGAATGAATTTTGAATGATAGCATAAATTCAAGTGGGGTTATCCAAATTAGAATGGAGTGTTTTTGGTCATTGCCCAACACATTTGCCTCATTTGTACATTTATTTATTTTTATTTTCCACTATAACTCCGTTGATTCTGAAAGATTTTTTCTTGCCAACGAATAATTTTTGCCAGCCTTCAATCTGATAGTTTTTTAGTTGTTTTTTATCAAAATCCATCGAAAGATGTTTCTCTGATTCGTACAAATAATTTCTTGTTTGGAGCAAAGCCTCAATGTGTTTGGGTGAGTTTTCTTCAAAAATTATTTTAAGTTGCTTCACAGGTAGCTTCTCACCCAATTTGAGGGTATAAGTAAACATCTTTGGTGATTCTTCTTTGTCATAACTAACTTGATACGACTGCTTGTTGAGGTCGGCTTGCAGAAAAAGTTCGAGTTCTTTCGACCAGTCAATTTTCGTAGTGTTTAGTGCTTCGGTTTTTTCTTCAATCAACAAATTTTTGTTTGTCAGAGGCTGATTTTTATTAAGTTCGGCTATTTGCTGGTTTACTAATCCCGCCAAATCGAAGTATGTTTTTGTAGAATTTTGGGTCTTGGTTTCGGCACAACCAACGAATAATAGACTAATAATGAGCAGTTTACGCATGATAAGTAAATGAATCTTGTTTTAGGTTTTTAGGGATAACACAATTTGGTCACTCAGTCGTTCCTGTACCCCCTAAAAAAACTTAACCCCACCGCCAGAGGCAATGGGGTAAGCGTCCATCTATTCAACCCTAACCTATTAAACTATGAAAACTTAATATTCTTTTGGAAATAAGTCTTAGCGACCTAACATTTCGATAACGACTGGCGTTTCTTCTTGTTCGGTTTCTACTGACTCATTGTTCGACTGGTATTTCCATAAAACCTTGATAACTGCGGCGGTTGTCGTTACTTTTTTCTTCCAAACCTTTGCCTCTTCGCCACGTACCCTGTTTAGTTTTACTTCGATATTCTCAACTGCTTTGCTAAATGCGGCTTTTTTATCAGCATTCAACGTCATAAACTTAGACGGTGATACGTTATACAAAGTCACTACTTCGGTGAAAATATTCCAATCATTAGTTTTTAATACTTTCTTCGCTCTCTTTGACATAAAGTCTGCGAAGTTCGACTCAGCACCTTTAACCAATATTACTTGATTGTTTGCTGAATCACGGTCATTTGCGTTGGCGACATTTGCAGTAGTCATTAATGACCCGAATACCAATGCAAATGTAATTGTTTTTAATGAATTTTTCATTGTTTTGTTCTATTTTACTCGTGGATAACGATGCAAAAGTAAAACATAAAATAATACAATCCAAATGTGGTGTATGGCAGTAAACCAAATATTGTTCTAAATTAATTTGGTTTTTGGTGTATTTTTAATTAGAAAAAGATTGTTTTTGTTAATTAAACAAAATAATATTTGTATTAAAAAAATGCAAGTTGTATAATGTTCTAAGTTTGATGAATATGAAAGTTCTTGAAAAAGTACAATCATTCGTTGTAAAAATTCATTGTTCGTTCGACACCAATCGTGCTAAAATTCAGAATTATCTCACCAACTCGGTCTAATCGTTCAACTAACTGAATCATTTCGTCTTCGTTGAAGGCTTTCAGTACATAATCGACCTGCCGACCTGCCGAGAAATTACTGCCGATGCCAAATCTCAGGCGATTATAAGTTGCCGTACCGAGTTTTTCTTCGATATTTCGCAGGCCGTTTTGTCCGCCGTGCGAACCTTTGGTTTTTAGGCGTAGCTTCCCGAAGGGCAGGGCTAAATCATCACAAATAACGAGTAGGTTTTCGACGGGAATTTTAAGGGCTTGCAACCAATAGTTAATGGCATTGCCGCTGAGGTTCATATAGGTAGTTGGCTTGATGCAATAAATTTGCTTGCCTTTGTGTTTAAATTCGGCGGTGTAGGCGAGTCGTTCCATCTTAAACGAAAAGCCCTGTTGGGCAGCCAGCCTATCGAGTGCCATAAAGCCAACGTTGTGGCGAGTGAGGGCATATTCGGGGCCAATATTGCCCAGCCCAGCGATTAGGTACTTCATGTGTTTAGGGGTTATGTGAAATAGTTAATTTCGTAAATTTTATAGTACAAATTTTGAACAACTTATTTGTTTTCAATTCTTTAGTTTTCGGGAAATCTGATTTCGATTACCGTTCCTACTTCGTCGTCAGGGCTTTGAGGGTCAAGGATCTTATCGCTTATCGAAAACACAATATTGGCATCATTTATTTTGTTATAGGTCGTGAGGCGTTCGGTTGTAATTTTTAGCCCCTGTGACTGATATCCTTTGTTGGTTTTTGCTTGAATCCTGTTGGCGTTTGCTCTACCTACTCCATCGTCTTCGATTTTACAGATGAGATAGTCTTGTTCTTCATAAAAACGAACCTGCAAAAGCCCCCGCTGGTGTTTGTATCTGAGGCCATGATTGATAGCGTTTTCGATGAATGGTTGCAAAATCATGGTCGGAATTTCGATGTATTTACTCACGTGGGCATCAATCGTTATCTCGAAATCAAATTTGTTTTCAAACCTAATTTTTTCTAATTCCATGTAAAGTGTAAGGAGGCTTATTTCTTCGGCCAAAGGGATAAACCTGCTACGTGAAGAGTCCAGAAACAGGCGTATCAATCGGGAAAACTTCGATAGATAGACATTGGCCGTGAGTGAATCTTTATTCATGACGTAGCTCTGAATAGAGTTGAGGGCATTAAACACAAAGTGCGGGTTCATCTGCATCTGCAAGGCACGCAATTCAAGCTCAATTTTTGATTTATTAGCTGCTTCGGCTACTTTTTGAGCTGCTATAACTCTCTCTTCGGCTGCTTTTTGGTCGGTAATATCCGTAAAAATAGCCGATATTCTTACGAGCTTATCGGTGGCATCTTTTATACCAAACGATTTTTGATAAATCCATTTTATCTGACCGTCGGTGGTTTTTATTCTAAACTCCACTTCGGCCGAGTTGTGTTTTAGTAGTTTTTCTCTTACTTCGTAGCTAATAGTTTGGTAATCTTCGAGCAAAAAATCTTTTATGTAATTATTATCATTATCATAAAAGTACTGTTGGTCAGCACCCATTACTCTTTTGCACGACGGACTAACATAAATACACTTTCGGTTTGTTAAGTCATAGAGTAGAAATACGTCTTCGAGGGTTTCGGTAAGTTGGCGGAAGTTACTCTCGCTTTCTCTGATGATACGTTCATTATTGATTCGGTCGATGGCGTTGGCAATATTAGTAGCCAGCGATTGCAGTAAATTTAGCTTATCGTCCGACCATCTTTGTTCTTGGGTACAATCATCAATACCGATGAAACCATAAAAATTATTTTTCACTAAAACGGGTATCAATAACACCGACAAGATACTTTGTTGCTGCCAGCGAATTTTCATCACGGGATCGGTGATGTCGCTGATAGTTTTTTGAAATATTTTATTTTCACGCAGCAAATTGGTATAAAAATAAATATCCTCAAAGGTCAAATTTTGGGTTACGGGATTTCCGATTTGTGGAATGATAGAATCCCGTACCCACTCCAATCTCAGATTAATGATATTGGTTTCGATGTTATTTCTGAAGTAATAAAGCCTATCGGCCTGGGCTGCTCGTCCAACGTCGGCAAAAGACTCGCTGAGGGTTTCTTCGATATTTTCGCTCACCAAGAGTTTTTCGGTGGTTTTGGCAATGGCGGCCAAAATCTCACTTTTATAAAGCATTTGCTGCTGATTTTCGAAAAGCTTGATTTCGGCGTGTTTTCGTTCGGTAATGTTTGTGATTATGCCATCAATTAATATTCTATTTTCGGTTTTATCAAAATACCAAGTACCTTTTTCGTTTACCCAAACGGTGTCACCTGCTTTATTAATTATTCGGTACTCAATGGAGTAATCTTTGGGTACTGCTTCTGAGCTGTGCTGCATGTACCCTATATCGTCGGGGTGCACAAGGCTATTGTAGCTACGTGTTTTGTTGAGAACAAAATCATCGGCGGGATAGCCCGTTAGTTCCTCAATGGCATCACTAATAAAAATCAGTGTCCAGTCTTGATTGCCCAAGCACCTGAACGTCACGCTCGAAATATTACTAATCAGCGTGCGGTACTGTTGCTCCTTATTTTTGATGATTTGGACTAATTTTACCTGTTCGTCAATGTCCTGAAAAGTTCCGTACATTCTTTTACACTTACCATCTTGATACTCAGCTTGTCCAATCGCTTTTACCCAGCGTTCGTTACCTTTCAAAGTGATAATTTGTACATCTTCTTCAAATGGTATGCCTTCTTGGTAGCACCGAACCATTGAGCTATATATTTTATCTTGATTTTCGCCTGGTTTATAAAAACTAAGGGCATTTTTTAAGTCTAATTTAAAACCTTTTGGAGCTTCTATAAGCTCGTTATTTATATCCGAAAAGTAAAAATCTTGGCTATTGATGTCTATTTGCCAGCCACCAACCTTGGCAATCTGACTGGTTTGTTCGAGTAATTCTTTGACCCGTTGCAGAGCGATTTCGGCACTTTTGCGTTT
>JANNEN010000354.1:0-12761 GCA_031378715.1 Emticicia sp. | reverse complement strand
TAAAAAAGAGTTCAAAATACCGAATTTATTCGGGTACTTAAATATAAATTCCGTTGATTATTACAGCAACCGAATTTATTCGGGTTAATCGGAAAAATTGAAATTACTAAACTGTCAATATTTTAGTTCTTGCACCACTACGAGTAATTGAGCAGCATAACTACACTTTTTTCTTAGTGTCCCTTAGTTTCTTATCAGACCGCTGATGCGGTGGTAAAAAGTCTATTGAAGGTTTATAATAGCGTTCAATAAACCTTATTTTGTCTGTTCAACCTCACCCTGCCCTCTCCACAGGAGAGGGTTTAAAGTCACGTGTTGTAGAGAGGATTTAGACGGTCGGCCGTTGCCGTGAGGTTTCCCGACAGAATAAGGTTCGTACAACGATGGTTTCAAAGATTTACAAAAAAATCATTCTACTTTCTGCCCTCTTTCACAAATTTCGCTCTAAATTTGCTAAACGTTCTCGAAAATTTTTACATCAACCCAAACGGCAAACTTTCAACATAATTTAGATTTTTCATGCTCTCACATTTATTAATCAAAAATTACGCACTCATTGAGCATTTGGAACTCAATCCCGATGCTCATTTCAATATCGTAACTGGCGAAACTGGTGCAGGAAAATCAATCATGCTCGGAGCAATTGGTTTATTATTAGGGAATCGTGCCGATACAAAAACGCTTTATAACGAGTCGGAAAAGTGTATTATTGAAGGTACATTCGACATGGAAGGGTTTTATGTAAAAAATATTTTTGAGGAAGAAGAACTTGATTTTGAGAAATCCTGCATCGTTCGACGGGAAATTGCTCCGAGTGGAAAATCTCGGGCGTTCATCAACGACACGCCCGTAACGCTCGAAACTCTCCGTAAAATCGCCTCGCAGTTGATGGATATTCACTCGCAACACGACTCAATTTTATTGGGGTCGAACGAATATCAACTCCGCATCGTGGATACCTACGCCCAGTGCCACGATAAGCTCGTCGAATACCAAGAAAAGTATCGGACTTTTAAAAAACTGCAAGATGCCTACCAACAATTACAGATAGAAGCCGACCAAAATAAGAAGGAATTTGACTATAATAATTTTCAGTTGGAGGAACTCGTCAAGGCCCGAATTGACCACAACGAACAAGAGCAACTCGAACAAGAACTCAATATTCTGGAACACGCCGAGGAAGTAAAACTTCGCCTCAAAACGGTCTATGAATATTTGAATAATTCGGAACAATCAATCCTTTCGGTACTGCAACTGACGGTCAATAGTCTCAGCCCGATTGCGGGCTATTCGCCTGATTATCAGCAATATAAAGACCGAATCCAGAGTTGTCTATTGGAATTGAAAGACGTTTCTCGTGATATTGAATCAGTGGAAGAAGACATCGAACTTGACGGACAGAAAGTAATTAATATTCAGGAAAGGCTTAATTTGTTGTACAAACTTCAGCAAAAACACGTTGTAAAATCGAATGGAGAATTGCTCGAAATCCAAGCGATTTTGGAGGAAAAAGTAAGCAAAGTTTTGAATTTAAGCGAAAATCTTTCAGCCGCCAAAGAACGAGTTACAAAGGCATTTGATGCGGCCACCAAAGTAGCAGAATCACTCTCGAAAGCCCGCCAAAAGATTTTACCAGAAATAGAAAAGCGAGTGATTGGCTTGTTGATTGAACTCGGAATGCCCAATGCAATTTTGAAAATTCAGCACCAAAATATTCAGCTAAACAGTGAGGGAATTGATCAAATAAATTTCTTGTTTAGTGCCAACAAGGGCATCATGCCACGCCAACTAAAAGATGTGGCTTCGGGCGGAGAGTTTTCTCGATTGATGCTCTCCATCAAGTACGTACTTGGAGATAAACGCTCTCTTCCGACGATTATCTTTGACGAAATCGACACGGGAATTTCGGGTGAAGTGGCCATAAAAGTAGGTAAAATGATGCTTGAAATGGCCCAAAGTATTCAAGTAATTGCGATAACGCACCTCCACCAAATTGCGGGACGAGGCACATCGCACTTTTTTGTGTATAAAGATAACTCTTCGGCAAAGACGGCGAGTCGAGTCAAAACATTATCGAAAGATGAGCGAATTATTGAAATAGCAAAAATGATTGGCGGAGAAAATCCATCGGAAAATGCCATTCACAGTGCAATCGAAATGTTAGGGATTAATGGTTAATTTCAAACAAAAACCCATTTTACTGGTTCTATTCTTACAATTACTTTTATCAAACCTCATGAAAAATTTACTTTTAGCTACAATCATTGCCTTTTCCACAATTTCTTGTACTGACAAATCGGCGGAAGAAGCAGCTAAATTGAAAGAAGAAACGTTCAAAATCCATGATGAAGTGATGCCGATTAGCATGAATTTGGAAGATTTAAAAACCAATGTCATGACCAAAGCGGCTGCCGATACGAATTTACGAAAAACAGCCTTAGATATTTCGTTGGCACTCGACAAAGCCTACAACGGTATGGAGTCGTGGATGCCGAAAATCGGGGAAGCAGCCGACATAAAAGACAATGCAGAGAAAGTAAAGGCTTTCACTACACTCAAAGCCGAAGGCGAAGCAATAAAACAAGCCACGCTCAATGCCAAGAAAAAAGCGGAGAATTTTTTGAAATAAGATGCCAAAAAGATTTTTAAATATTCTGTTCGTAGCTCTGAGCGTAGGTTTGCTTTTTTCTTGCGATAATTCTCTAAAAAAATTACCAATTTTGGGTGAGCGGGATTTCGTCAAGGGCGATTCGGTGTATCATACCATTCCTGATTTTTCGTTTGTAAATCAAGATAACTTGCCCGTTACAAATGAAACATACAAGGGTAAGATTTACGTTGCCGACTTTTTCTTTACTACCTGCCCCACGATTTGCCCTGTGATGAAAAAGCAAATGCTACGGATTTATGAAAAATATAAAACAAATCCGAAAGTAGGAATTTTGTCGCACAGCATCGACCCCCGCCATGATTCGGTGGCGGTGCTGAAAGAATACGCCTCCCGATTGGGCGTTGGAAAAGGAAACTGGAATTTTGTGACGGGCGATAGAAAAAAAATCTACGAAATCGGTGAGCGTTCGTACTACGTAACGGCAGGCGAAGACTCAGCCGCTGCGGGTGGAATTATTCACAGTGGAGCGTTTATTTTGGTCGATACCAAACGCCGAATCCGAGGAACTTACGACGGAACGGTAGAAGAATCCGTGACAAAATTACTGAAAGATATAGATACACTATTGCTTGAGAAATAGCGTGTAGTTTATTGACTTTACCACCCAAAAACCACCATGTCAAAAATATACCTCCTTACATTATCTCTGTTTTTATTCTCCTGCCAATCACAGGAAAAAATAAAACTCGAGCAGTATTACATCGGTGGCAAAGAAATTTATGAACAGAACTGTGCTAATTGCCACCAAAAAAATGGGAAAGGACTACAAAATCTCTACCCACAGATTGCGGGAAGTGATTATTTGAAAGATAAATCGAAAGTGATTTTGGCAATAAAATATGGGCTTGCGGGCGAAATCATCGTCAATGGCAAAAAGTACAATCAACCGATGCCCGCCAATAATCAACTCACTAATCTTGACATTGCGGAGGTTGTTACCTACATTTATAACGAGTGGAAAGTAGAAAGTATAATCACCGAAGTTGCCGAAGTTGAGGCGGTTTTGAAACGGAAGTAAACTTAAAAGGAAGGCTTCGATTTTAGGGAAAAACTCAGTCCGAAGTCTTCTTTCATATCACACTACGAATCAAACGAATAATTACTCCGTAAAAAATCACCAAACAAATGAAAATTAATCCCCAAGTTGTAAGCGAACTTTGGTGGAAATACAAGAAAAAAAACGTTCCCACAACACCAACCCAAAAGAAAAGTTTAGCCGTAAATCGCTGGATTTTTCGGTTACTTTGCTCTGCTGTTTTATCTCCCTTAAAAATACCATTTCCTGCAAAAATACTCGTTGGGTGAATGTTTTGACGAAAATTTCCACTGGCGAACAAAAATAATGAAAGGGCAATTCCCATCAAGCGAGGTTTGTCGTTCTCGAAATCGTTGAGCAAATAATAGAATAAAATCAAGCCCAACGAAGCCAAATAAGCTGACCAAATCAAGCGGATTCGCTTATCACTTCGCAGTAAAAACTCGGCATTTTGCTTTCTGCTGTCCAAATATTGCATCAAAAGTGGAAAAACATAGAAGAAAAAAGCAGCGATTGCGTACAAATACCCATTATTTTGAAGAATTAATCTCGCATTTTCGTTCCAATTTATACCCAAATAACCGAATGGCAAACACACAATCGCAACGATGAGCAGTTCAAAAAGTAGGCGATTTTTCATAGAAGTATGACGAGATTGCTACCTGATTACGAGAATTAACCGAGTGGTTCGGTGATTAAAGCCGACTTACTTTCAGTTTCTGGCTTAAACTGCATAAACCAAACCATAATTTCGTCCATCACTGTCAAGTTGAGCGAATACATAACAAACTGCCCCTTTTTTACCGAAGCAACCAAATCGGCTTGGCGAAGTAAATCCAAATGATGCGAAATACTGGGCTTACTCATATCGAATTTATCAGCAATATCACCTGCGGCCATATCGCCATCTTTCAAAAGTTCCAAAATTTCACGGCGAGTAGCATCATTTAATGCCCTAAAAAGAATATTCATTAGCATTTTTGTATTAATTTTTACAAAAATGTAAAACAATTTTTACAAAAACAAACGATTTATTAAATATTTAGGTAAATTTCTAACTAATAGCTTTATTGACCCACAATTCATATTTTCTACCAATCGGGATAGGTATATTTCCTTCTAAAACTAACTTTTCTTTGCCAATGCTCGCCAAGAAGTTTTTATTGACAATATACGATTTATGGCATTGGATAAAAGAGTCGTAGTCAGCATTTTCAAGCAAATTTTTGAGTGATTCATAAACCACAATCGGCTTCGATTTATCAACAAAATAGACCTTTACATAATTGCCGATACTTTCAAAATAGAGAATATTATTTACCTGATATTCTCTCGAAATACCTTCCAGTCGTAGCGTAATTGTTGTTTTTGCATTAGTTTTTTCTTTATCGAATTTGCAAAATTGCTTGGCTTTTTCGACAGATTTTAAGAACCGAGGCAACGAAATTGGCTTCAATAAATAATCAACGGCATCGAGTTGATAGGCTTCAAATGCAAACTCATTATGAGCAGTCGTGATGATGGTAGCGGGGCGTTTGCTTAGGGTCTGCATCACTTCGATTCCGTTAATTAAGGGCATATTTATATCTAAAAATACGATGTCATATGTATTTTCGAGTAGCATTTTTATTGCTTCTTTTCCATTATAGGCATTGCCGCTACATTCCAATTCATCGCAGTTGTTGATATGCGATTTTAGCACCAAATGAGCTGGTTTCTCGTCATCAACAATCAAGCATTTGAAGGTAGTTCCCATAATTTTAGTTCGATTTTATAGACATTTGGCGTGTCAGTATTAATGATTATTTTGTATTTAAGGTTCAGAATTTCGAGCCTTTTTTCTAAGTTTTCCAAGCCAATCTTTGTACCATTTATTTTAGAATCAACACTCAAATAGCTGTTTTCTACCCCAAAACAGAGGCTTTTTTCTTCAAAATGCCATGAAATATGAATAAAAGCATTTTCGGTTTCGGCTGAATACTTTACGGAGTTTTCGAGCAAAGGTAAAAATAACAAGGGTGGTAGCGACAATGATTTTACAACGCCCACCGTTTCATTTTCTATCTTTAAATCGTTGGTTTTATAGGTAATATAATTCAGATAGTTTTGAACAAAAGTCATTTCTTCTATGATTTTTACTTGCTGTTTAGTGGTAGATTCGACTTGATAGCGTAGTAAATCCGATAATTCTAAGATTTTATCGGGGATAATTTCGGGCGAAGCCAAAGCCGTTCCGTAGAGGTTATTGATGGCATTAAACAAAAAATGTGGGCTTAATTGCTGCTTCAAAAAATCAAGTTCGGCTTCCTTATTTAGAAGTTGTACTTTGGTTTTTGTGATGTTTTCCAATACCCAATAATTCAAAAAATAAACTGCCGTACCTAAGAAAAGTGTAAATATGCTTGAAATTACTTCTAAAAAAACAGGAAGTTCAATGCCATATTCATTACCCAAAATTATCGTTACGAAAGTAATTATTGCTACGAAAATTATTGAAGTTAAAGTAAAATATCCGTACTTTTTCTTGAATAAAAGCAGCCTAACTGCGTAATGATTATGAATAAAAAAAGAAGAGTACAATAAAAACAAATCACGAACCAACGCTGCATTTGTTTCGGTTTTTATGCCTGGAACTTCGGGCGTAAACTTGTTTTGAGTAAATAGAAAAGCAAAAAGAAAAAGACAAAAAAATATGTTTCTTGTCCAGATATTTTCGTAAGACAGCCACTTTTTCATGTTAAATGATTTTAATATTTGTGTAAATATAGCTGATAATCAAGCATTTAACTTTGTTTTTTTATACGAACGCCATTCGTATAAATTTAAAACTGTTCAAATAATTTTTCTTAAAGAATGGTATTATCTAATCTAAATTTGTACATTAATTTATGTTAAAAAAATCTATGAAAAAGAAAAATCTATTACTTTTTGCCAGTTTATTTATGTTTCTGATTGCCTGCAAAGACAAAATTGAAAGCATAAATCCTGCCATTTCAAACCCCGATTGGACAACAGCCTCTCACCAAGAAACCACGCCTAACTATGCCGTGGCTTTCCCGCAAGATAGGGTAAATACGCTTGAATTTACATTCCGAAAAACTGCTTGGGACAGCCTGACCGCAAATCTAAAAAAAAACTATTACGGTGTTGAGTTTGGCTTGGGGATAAGAAATTTGTCCACGGCTTTAAACCAAAAACTAAGTAGCACCAGTACGGCTACGTATATTGGTGCAGCCGCTCCGATGTATATTGATGCCGATGTAAAATTCAATGGTAAATCATGGCAAAATGTCGGTTTTCAGTATGACGGCTATCTTGCACTTTTTTACTCTTGGGTTGGAGGCGTAGCAAAAATGCCGTTTCGACTACAAACCAATAAGTTTGAAACTAAATATAGAGCTACAAAAAACCAAAACTTTTACGGGTTTCAGCACCTCACGTTTAGCCCAGGGTACGATGATATTTCGATGATTAGAGAGAAAACAGGCACAGATTTATTTCGAGAAAATGGTATTCCAACTGCCCAGACAGCTTTCTACAAAATTTATGTTGATTATGGTGAAGGTAAAAAATACTTCGGGATTTATACCATGAGCGAGGTGCTGGAAGATACGATGATTAAGCAACAATTTGGTGAAAATACAGGAAATATCTACGAACCAGAGTCAAATTTGAAAGTTTTTTACAAAGGAGCATTTACTAAAAAGAACAATATAAGTGCCGCAAATTATGCCGATGCAGAAACATTAATTGCCGTTTTGAATTCGCCCAGAAGAAAGACAAACTACGCCGAATGGAAGCAAAATTTTGAAAAAAACTTCGATATTGAGCCGTATATTAAGTGGTTGGCTATCAATAATGTAATCAGAGGTGACGAAAACTACGATGGGAATTATCACTTATACACGCTGCCATCTCGTAAAATGACTTGGATTCCGACGGGTTTTACATCTTCTTTTAAATTTCCTGCAACCACAACCGTCAATAACGGTAGTATCCAGATTGACCTCGGTTTTACGAAAGTAACCGACGATTATCCACTCATCAAATACATCATTGATGAGCCAAGTTACTACGTCAAATACAAGAAATACATACAGGATTTTAATGAAAATTACTTCACGCCCGCAAAAATGAATGCCATGCTTGACAAAAATCAAAGAATGATTGCTCCCTTCGTAACTGGGGCGGAAATGGAAGTCAAACCTTATACCCATCTACCAAAACCAAGCGATTTTGACAAAGGAATCGAGGATATGAAAGCCTTTGTAGTGAAACAAAATCAACAAGTTAAAGATTTTTTGAAGTAATAAATAATTTGAAAAAATGTTAAAAAACATAATGTTAGTACTCATTTTTTGGGTAAGCTCAAACCAAGTTTTTGCCCAAAATAAATATACACTGAGCGGCACAATCAAAGATGCCGCCTCGGGCGAAGAACTCATCGGAGCGACGGTTTCGGTCAAAGAATTGACGGGTATTGGTGTAGTTTGCAACGAATACGGCTTTTATTCGCTCACCCTCAAAGAAGGAAATTATACCCTAAAAGTTAGCTATATCGGCTATCAGGATAATATTTCGAGTATTGTTTTGGATAAAAACCAGAAGTTAGACTTTAAACTAATGAGCGGAACGCAACTCACCGAAGTTGTAATAAAAGCTACCAAAGAAAACGAAAACGTAACCAACGCCCAAATGGGTGCGGCAAAATTAGACATCAAAGAAATTGCCAAAATACCCGTACTTTTTGGTGAAAAAGATGTACTGAAAACCCTACAATTATTGCCTGGGGTGAAGTCGGCGGGCGAAGGAAATTCGGGGTTTTATGTACGGGGAGGAGCTTCTGACCAAAACTTGATTTTGCTCGATGAAGCTCCCGTTTATAATGCCTCCCATTTACTCGGTTTTTTTAGCACTTTTAATAGTGATGCCATTAAAGATGCGACCTTGATTAAGGGCAATAGTCCCGCCCAATATGGTGGTCGATTATCGTCGGTTTTAGATGTAAAAATGAACGAAGGTAATGACAAAAACTTCAAAACAAAGGGTGGAATTGGCGTAATCAGTAGCCGTTTGAGCATCGAAGGACCGATTCAGCGAGAAAAATCGTCATTTTTGATAACTGGCAGACGAACCTACGCCGATGTTTTTTTGAAAGCTTCGCCCAGATTTAAGAACAATACTTTGTTTTTTTATGATTTCAATGCGAAGGCAAATTATCGAATAAATGCCAATAATCGTATCTTTCTTTCGGGATATTTTGGGCGGGACATTTTGGGATTTGGCAAGGATTTTGGCATTGATTGGGGAAATAAAACAGCCACTTTTCGCTGGAATCATATCGTTAATGAAAAATGGTTTTCTAATACTTCCATGATTTACAGCGACTACAATTATAACATCAAAGTTAAAAATAGTGGCAAAACTTTCAATATAAACTCCGAAATCAGGGACATCAATTTCAAGCAAGAATTTCAGTACTTTCCGAATACTCAAAACTCGTGGCGATTGGGTATCAATAGCATCTATCATCGCCTCACGCCGAGCCGTTTTCAAGGTGATAGCATAAAAGTTGAAGCCAAGAAAGAACCAAAATTGAGCTGGGAAAACGCTTTTTATGTCAATAACGCCTATAATGCCACCCAAAAGCTAAATATTGACTACGGAATCCGCTTTTCTTCTTTTTCGCTTTTGGGCAATGGCACGTATCGTTTGTATGACAAAGCCGAACTTTACGATTATGTGATATTGAAAAAAAACGAAATCGGAAAAACGTATTTTAATATCGAACCACGGATTTCGGCAAGTGTAAAACTCAACGAAAATAGTAGCTTAAAAGTCGGTTTTGCACGCAATACGCAAAATCTGCACTTACTGAGCAACTCAACGGCAAGTAGCCCGACCGATGCTTGGATTGGCAATAGCTACAACATCAAACCCGAAATTGCCGACCAAGTGAGTTTGGGGTATTTCCGAAATTTTGCCGAAAACAAATACGAATTTAGTGCCGAAACCTACTACAAAACACTCCAAAATCAAGTGGATTACAAAGACGGTGCCGACATCAATAATGCCCCTGATGTAGAAACTGAGCTACTTTTTGGCAAAGGAAGGGCGTATGGTTTGGAGCTTTATTTAAAGAAACGCTCGGGTAAATTTACGGGTTGGATTAGCTACACACTCTCTCGCACCGAAAAGCAAATCGATGACATCAACAAAAATAACTGGTACGCAGCCAAGCAAGATCGTACCCATGATGTGTCGCTCGTCGGGATTTATCAACTCACGCCAAAGTGGTCGTTATCGTCGGCGTGGGTGTATTACACAGGTAATGCAGTTACGTTTCCGAGTGGAAAATATACCATTGCGGGCGAAAATATTTTGCTTTACACCGAGCGAAACGGCTATCGTATGCCCGCTTATCATCGCCTTGATTTGGGAGCAACTTATGAATCCAGAAAGAATGGGAAATATCAAAGTTCGTGGAATTTTGGCGTGTATAACGCCTACGGCAGACAAAATGCGTATCAGATTACTTTTGAAGATAATCCAGATGACAAGACCCTGACCCAAGCCAAACAAACATCACTCTTCCGCTGGATTCCGAGCATAACCTATAATTTTAACTTTTAGCCCCCCGCCCCCCGATGGGGGATTTGTTCGGGGAGTTGTTCTGCGACAAAAGAACCATTTTACTTTTTCAAAAAAACGCTGTTTCACTCCGTAGTAAAACTCCGTGTTAAAAAAATAAACACATATTTAATTCATGAAAAATAGCATCATAATTATTTTCGCATTTTCGGTCATTTCATGCACAAAAATCATTGATATTGACCTCAACAAAACCGCTCCCCAAATCGTAATTGAGGGCATAATTACTGACATTAGAGGCATTTATGAAGTAAAAATAACCAGAACAGTCAATTTTAGCGACCCAAACGCCTACCCTGCTGTGCGTGATGCCGAGGTTACGATTACTGATAATTTGGGTAATACCGAGAAGCTAACCGAAGCAAAACCTGGTATTTATCAAACCAAAAACTTGCGTGGCGTAGCGGGTCGAAGATATTCATTAAAAGTAATAATTGATGGAAAGACATACACCGCCACCAGCACAATGCCCCGATTAGTGCGGTTGGAAGGCATAGAAATTTTCGAAAGTTCTTTTCAAGATGGAAGTTCGCAGAAACTCTATGATGTAATTCCGCAGTACCAAGACCCCGCCGATGTTGATAATTATTACTTTTTCAATCAATACTATAATGGGCAAAAAGACAAAGGGTTTTTCAATGCCAAAAACGATAACTTCACGAATGGACTTCCTAACGCAGAGCCGATTTTTTATGGTTCAGAATTTAAGCTAAAAAGTAAAGACAGCTTAAAAGTGGAAATGTTCGGCATCGACAAATCGGTGTATGATTATTTCTTTTCGATGAGCCAACTCACATCTGAGGAGGCTGGCACACCCGTCAATCCGATTAGCAATATTTTGGGCGGAGCTTTGGGGTATTTTTCAGCACAAACAGTTCAAAGCAAGACAGTGGTTATTCCTTGATTATGCCGAGATTCTTAGAAAAACACAATTCTACGCCCAAAACTCCAACATTGGTATATAAATTGTTATATTTGCAACAGTGATTTATTATTAATTTTGGGGTTTATGAAAGTATTAAAATTCGGTGGAACTTCGGTCGGAACGGTTGAAAGTATCAAGCAAGTCATTCAGATTTTGCAGGAAAATATTGCCGAAGGGCGAAAAATAGCCGTCGTTTATTCGGCAATGGGTGGCGTAACTAGCCGCCTTATCGAAATCGGAAAGCTGGCTTCAAATTCGGATTTAACTTATTTAGAAGACCTGAAATTAGTGGAAGAACGGCATTTTAACGCCGTTCGGGGGCTAATCGACATAAAGAATCAGAGCAGCAGCATTGCCAAAGTGAAAGGACTTTTCAACGAATTAGAAGATTTATTGAAAGGCGTTTCGCTCATCAAAGAGCTTTCGTCCCGAACCAATGATTTTATTGTGAGTTTTGGTGAACGACTTTCAACAACAATCATCACCGAAGCCCTAAAAAACCGTGGCATTGAAGCCGAATATTTGGACACCCGAAAAGTAATTAAAACGAACGAAAATTTTGGCTATGCTGATGTAAATTTTGATTTAACGAATGATTTAATCAAAAAACATTTTGCTCAAACCAATAAATTGCAGTGCATCACGGGCTTTATTGCCTCTACGATTGATGGCGTAACGACTACGCTCGGTCGGGGTGGGTCAGATTATACGGCTTCGATTTTCGGGGCGGCACTCAACGCCACCGTCATCGAAATCTGGACAGATGTGGACGGAATGCTGACATCTGACCCTCGAAAAGTAAAAAATGCCTTCACGATTCCGACCATTACCTACGCCGAAGCCATGGAACTATCGCATTTTGGGGCGAAAGTTATCTATCCGCCAAGTTTAACGCCCGCTTTTAAGAAAAACATTCCGCTCAAAATCCTCAATACCTTCAACCACCACCACGCAGGAACGCTCATCAGCAAAACTGCCGAAACCAAAGAATATTCCATCACGGGCATTTCGTCGATTGATGATATTGCACTCGTCAATGTGCAAGGTGGCGGCATGATGGGTGTGGCGGGCGTTTCGGCAAAATTATTTTCGATTTTGGCGGCTAATAAAATTAGTGTGATTCTGATTTCGCAGGCATCGTCCGAACATTCGATTTGCTTTGCCGTTGATCCTAAATCAGTTTTTGGTGTAAAAGAAATTTTGGAAGAAGGTTTTGCCCTCGAAATTTCGCAGGGATTAGTCGATAATATCGCCATCGAACAAAACCTGTCGGTGATTGCCGTCGTGGGCGAAGGCATGAAATCAAGCACGGGTACATCGGGGAAATTATTTACGGTTTTGGGCAAAAACGGTATCAACGTTGTGGCAACCGCCCAAGGCTCATCGGAGTTGAATATTTCGGTAGTTATTTACAAGAAAGACATCAGAAAAGCCCTCAACGCTATCCATGAGGTGTTTTTTCAGGTTGATGGCTTGAC
>JANNEN010000316.1:0-4322 GCA_031378715.1 Emticicia sp. | reverse complement strand
TGGGCAATAATTGTTTCGTACAGCCGTATATATGTAGGTGTACATTTTCCGACCGATGTTGTGACTGGGGCTTTGGTTGGCGTGTTAATTCCGAGTATATTATTCCAATTGCTTACATTTCTCAACCTAAAATTTCAAAATTTCAAATCTTCTATTTAATGAAAAAAGCACTTACTATTACCGCCTTTTTACTCATTTCAACGGTATCTTTCGCCCAAGATATTACTCAAGGAACTTGGTTTAGTGAAGAAAAAGATTCAAGGGTTCAGTTTTTCAAACAAGGCGATAAATTATTTGGCAAAATTGTTTGGTTGAAAGACCCAAACGAAAATGGCAAGCCGAAGATGGATAAAAACAATCCCGACGAAAAACAACGGGCAAAAACGATATTGAATTTGGTGTTTTTAAAAAACTTCTCGGTGGATAGCCCCAAAGTTTGGGACGATGGCGAAATCTACGACCCCCGCAACGGCAAAACTTACTCCTGCAAACTCACCATCGTTAGCCCAACGACGATTGAAGTTCGGGGCTTTATCGGTATCTCAATTTTGGGCCGAACTTCGGTATTTACTAAGGCGGAGTGAGGTCGGATTTGATTTAGTCGTTCTTTTTTTCTCCAAAGTTATAGTTCGCTATCACCATAAAGTAACGAGGAATCACAACAGTACGTTGAAATTCGGAATAGAACTCGGTATTGCTGGCGTTTACAAAGTATTTAGCATCAAAGATATTTCTTACGGCAAGGTCGAGTTTCAAAGGTTTTTTCTTGAAAGCGTAGGTAGCATGAAAGCTGCTGGTTAGGTATTTGTTTAGGTTTGATTGGTTTTTGACTAACAATACTTCGTTCTGAAAACGCCCACTTAACTTGTTCATTTTGAAATAAAAATCTAAGAAAATGCTGCCTTTTTCAATGGTATTTTTTTGGAAATTCACGCTATTATTGATATTTGAACGGCTGATGCTGGCACCACCAAAATAATTGAATGACTTGAACGAAGACCGAACCGATAAATCTGCCGAATAAGTTGTTTGTTGGTATGGATTGAGCGTATTATTGATCGAATTGTAGTATTCCGAATAGAAAATCGTTGGTTTTACTTTTACTTTTAGTCGGAGTTTATCAAAATAATATTCATTTCTACTCGAAATCTGAAATCTTTTTGCTGACTTTGTATTCAGGATTCTTGAAGAAATTACGTAGTTTTTATCAAAACTTAAATCTTGAATATAGCCTTTATCGTTTGTGGCGTATGTCATATTTAGATTCGATAAAAAAGTGCTTTGATAATCGGTATAGCGATAATTAAACAAGAAAGATTTATTTTGCCCGATGGCATATTCATCACTAAATCCTTGTTCAAAGTTTCGATTTCCTGTCATTATTACCTCGTTTATGAGGTCATAAACCCTCGGAATATTGATGCTTGATTTGTAGGAAAGCAGCAGAAAATTTCTTAAACCCTCTTTTTTGAAGCCAATGGTAGGTAAATAATACGTTTTTTGGTCTTTGATAGTAGCGTTTGTGTTAATGCTACCGATTTCGTTGTTGAAGAAAATATCAAAATTAGAAAAACTATAATTGATATTAATAAACGAGAAAAAATATTGGCTTGAAAGATTCAAGTTATTGTTTGTATTCAACGAGTCCGTGCTTTTCAGTGCAGAGTTTAGTTTATCATCTCTACTGATTAGCCCAAAGCCTGATAATATTTTGCCCTTGTTGTACACATAAAAATAGGTAGCTTTTGTGTTATAAAAATTGATTTTTTGTTGAATATCCTGCGTAACGAAGTCTTTCAACTCGCCTACTTTTGGTAATGTAAACGTATTTGCCAAGGCTATTTTTGATGTTTCATCATTACCTTTGGTTTCGTTTAGAAAGCTAAGTAAAAGCCCTTTTTTGTCATCAAATCTCTTCGTATAGGTGAAAATTGTACCTAAGCGATAGTTTTTTTGTTGAGCGTCGTTTTGAAAAGAATTAAAATTTGATTCCGTTAAGTTTTGATTTACGGTGCTATTGCTAAAAAAAACACTACCGATATGAATAGCCGAAGATTTATTGATTTGCCAGTCGAGGTTGATGTGATTATCAAGAATTGAGGGCTTTTTTTCGTAGAAAGTATTTTCTTGAAGCGTGAAGTTAGTTGCTTCAAACCGATAGCTGCTGTTACGTTCGATTGCTAAATTGTTTTTGTCGGTCAAGTAGAAAATACCGCCATTTACCTTGACGTTTTTGTGGGGTTTTGTGCTGAATTGGGTTGAAACCGAAAATTCATCATTTCGGATAATTGACTGACTACTCAAATCCGAAAAGCTATTTAGATCTAAATTATTGACTATTCGTAACTGATTAGAAAGATTTTGATTAAAGTTAGTCTCATCGGCACCGAAAGGTTCATCTTCCATCAAGCGACTTGAAAGAGAATATTTACCAATATTATTATACCCCGCAAAGCTGAGTACTTTGAACTTTTCTCCCAGAAAAAATAAATTTGTGTGCGTATCAAGGTTTTTATTCGTTCCCAGACCTAAATTAATATTTCCGAAAACTATATTCTTTTTGTTTTTATTGATGGTCAAATTTAGCACAACGTTATTTGATTCTCCGATGCCTTTCAGCAAGACGTTTTCGTTAAAATTGCTCAAAACCTGCACTTTATCTACGACATCGGAGGGCATATTTTTGGTGATGAGTTGATAGTTTTTGCCCGATATTTCTTCGCCATCAATATAGATTTTCTTGATAGATTGACCATTAACTTTAATTATACCTTTCTCTTTTTCAACCGAAAAGCCTGGTAGTTTCTCCAGAAGTTCCTCCAAATTATGTTCTGTACTATCACTAAAACTGCTTACGTTGTAGCTTATGGTATCTTTGGTTTGCTTTACGGCTTGTTTTACAGTAATTATTGCCTCTGATAGTTCAATAGTTGTACTGGTCAAAGCAAAACTCAAAGTATCAGATTTTTGGATATAAACTTTCAGTGTTTTACGCACAAAACCCATCGACGAAACCTCTACGAAAAGCGTATCGTTGGGTAAGTTTTTTAGTTCGTAAAATCCTTTTTCGTTACTTATGGCAAAGAAGTTAGCCTTAGTTTTTTTAGCCGAAACAATGACATTGGAGAATGGTAGGGCTTCATTTTTGACATCAGTAATATAGCCCGAAAGACTATATTGAGCAATCAATGTTTCGGGGAATTGCCAAAAGATTAGTAAAAAAATGAAAAACTTAATTTTCATATTTTAGTTCTATCGTATTTTGCTTATTTTTTGTTACTTTCGTTTCTCCTCGATTATCACTGCTTGCCATGGTTTTTCTACGCATTTTTTCAAACTCCAAATCGTCGGCTGTCTGAAAAGTTTTAAAATCTACCGCAATTCCATCAGTGGGTTTAGCTATAATTGTAGTTACTTCTTTGGCGGGGTAATTAATTGATTCAGCCACGAACGAATACTCACCCTTTTCATCTTTCGCCTCGAGTATTAAGCCTGGCAAGCCCCAGAATTTCCACGGGCCATCAGAAATCGGAATTTCGGGCGTGAACCATGCCGTAAAATTTCGTCCTCTAAAACTTGTGGTGGCTTTTCGGCACAAAAATTTGCCAATGTACCTCTGGGCAGTGTCAAAAGTCCACTCAAATCTTGGCATACTCGACTCCTGACTTATATAGGGCTGCTGCCAAACTATCTGACGTAGGTGCATTGATTTATCCACAAAATTCTTGTAAACTACATCTCCAAATTCATCTTCAACCCAAAAATCTGTCTGACCAGATGCTTCATCGACTTGCTGAATGATGTCTTTTTTGCCTTTATTTGAAGTAAAAACGGAACTTTTGCCATCGAAAACTAATTCCCCTTTTTGTTTTAAATAAGCAATTCGAGGTTTGGAAATTATACTATATTTTACTGAGCCAATATTTTGGGGTTGGTTGTTTTGGGCAAGCGAAAGTTCGCCCGTGAAAGCGATAAATACAATAGTTTTGCAGAGAAATAATAGGTTTTTCATGTTTGACTGTTTTGGTTGGAAAAATAATGTTATGTGTTACGGTCGAAATCTTTGGAAAAGAGTAAAGGTCAGAACAAAAAATGTAAAAGTAAATACTCCCAAGGGAGTATTTTGGGAGTAGAAAACCTAAAATAATGCTTCAAAGTACTTCAAAAACCTGCGAATGGTACATTTACCGTGAATGTTGAGTTTCTCGTAAATATTTTGTCGGTGTCTTTTGGTGGTTTTATCCGAGATACCCATTCGATCGGCTATTTCTTTGTTAGTCAAGTCAGTGGCTGCCAGTTTCAAGGTCTTCATTTCTTGACAG
>JANNEN010000308.1:0-14597 GCA_031378715.1 Emticicia sp. | reverse complement strand
GGGGCAATCCACGGTTTTGCGTGAGGACGACAGTGACGTTCCGACTAAAACATCTTATCCTTAATGGAACAAGTAAAATTTACTGACCTTCCTGTGTCAGACTACATTCTACGTGCAGTAGAAGAAATGGGTTTTGAATACACAACCCCAATCCAAGCCCAAGGTATCCCCGTCGTGATGCGTGGCGGCGACTTTATCGGACAAGCCCAAACGGGTACGGGCAAAACCGCCGCTTTCGGTATTCCTGCCATCGAAGCTGTTGATGTCGATAGCAAAAGCACCCAAGTAATCGTGATGTGTCCAACCCGTGAGTTGGCCCTGCAAGTAAAAGAACAAATCCAAAAATTAGCAAAGTATAAAAGAGGCTTAAACGTAGCCGCTATATACGGTGGAGAATCGTACGAGCGTCAGTTTTTGGCTTTGAAAAAAGGTTCGCAAATTGTCGTCGGAACGCCAGGCCGTATCATGGATCACATCGACCGCAAAACCTTAATTTTGAGTGATATTAAATTAGCAATTTTGGACGAAGCCGACGAAATGCTCAACATGGGTTTCAGAGAAGACATCGAAAAGATTCTTTCTTTTGCCCCAACCGAGCGTCAGACGGTTTTATTTTCGGCCACAATGTCATCAGAAATATTGTCGATTGCGAAGCGTTTCCAGAAAAATCCTGAAATCGTTCGTACCCTCAAAACCGAAGTATCAAACGCCAACATTGAGCAGTTTTATTTCTCAGTTCGCCGTGAGGCCAAAATGGAAGTAATGACCCGCTTGATTGACGTGAATAACTTGAAATTGATGTTGGTCTTTGCCAATACAAAATCGAAGGTTGATGAAATCGTCAGTGATTTGCAAATCCGTGGCTACTCGGCCGAAGGTTTGCACGGCGATATGCGTCAGCAAGTACGTACCCAAGTAATGAGTAAATTCCGTGCGGGAACGACCACAATTTTGGTCGCAACCGATGTAGCCGCCCGAGGAATTGACGTATCGGGTGTTGATGCCGTGTTCAATTATGATGTACCGCAAGATTTAGAATATTACGTTCACCGCATCGGTCGTACGGGTCGTGCAGGAAAAACTGGAAAAGCATTTATGTTTATTTCGGCCCGTGACCGTGGAGCTTTGCGTGGTATCGAAAATTATACAAAAGCAAAAATCGAGCAAGGAACAATTCCTACTTATGCCGAATTAGTAGAAACTCGCCACCAACGTTTTGTTGATCAAGTAAAAGAAACCTTGACGGCAGGTGTTGATGCGTCGTTCGACGGAATTATTGCCTCATTGAGCGAAGAGGGCTACTCTGATGCACAAATTATGTCGGCATTAATCAAAATGCAGGTCGGAGCGGTGAAGAGCGAGTTTTCGGATAATCAATTATCGGATAGCTACCGTGAGCCAAGAAGCAACGACCGTGATTCACGCTTTGGTGGAAACAGCCGTGATTCAAGACCTGCTCCTGCCTATGGACGCAGAGAAAGTGGCGGCTACGGAAACCGTGAAGGTGGTCGCCGTGAAGACGGAAGCAGAGAAGGAAATTATAACCGCGAAGGTGCCGCTGGTGGATTCAGAAGTGAAGGCAGTGGAAGCCGAGATTTCTCTGCTCCACGTGAGCGTAGATTTGAGCCGAGAGAACGCCGCAGCGAAAGTCCAGCGGGAAGCCGTGGCTCGGGAAATCCCGACATGGTTCGCTTGTTTTTGAGTTTGGGTCGCAAGGATAATGTTGCTCCCAACCACATTGTAGGGGCAATCACATCAGAAACCAACATTGCGGGCCGTGCCATTGGTCAAATTGATATTTATGATAAATTTAGTTATATCGAAATACCACAAGCAAATGTAAAGCAAGTTTTGGACGGAATGCAAGGCAAAACCATCAATGCTCGCCAAGTGAGCATGGAAGTAGCCAAGTAAATATGTGGAGCGAACTTCCAGTTCGCAGATAAAAAGAAGCGAAGTAAAGGTTTTTAAGACTTTTATTTCGCTTTTTTTGTGGCAAAATTATTTTTGAATACTAAGTAACAAGATAGATATAATCGACAATTTTAGGGACAACTAAATGGCTGATTATCAACACATTATATTACTATCGACTTATCGACTATTGACCATCGACTACTTATCTGTTTTTTACTTAATTTGCAAAAAAAATAGAATAATGGAAACACTTATTGTTAAACCTAAAAATACGGAAGAACTTCTCTTTGTGCAAATGATGCTAAATCGTATGAAAATAAAATCAGAGGTGCAGGAATTAGAAAAAAAAAAGCGGTTAAAAAAAGAATTTCTTGATTCATTTGATAGACGAGTGGCAGAAGTGAATCAAGCTATTAGAGGGGAAATAGAATTACAATCATTAGATGACTTTTTAGATGAAATTCGTAATAACAACAACTGAGGATTTTAAAAGGGACTTTAAGCGTTTGTTTAAAAAGTACCCTTCTTTGATTGATGATGTTGAAAATTTGGAGAAGGAACTTGAAAAATTCCCCCAACAAGGCGAGCCACTTGGTAAGGATTGTTATAAAATACGAATGTCGATTTCAAGCAAGGGACAGGGCAAGAGTGGCGGCGGCCCGCGTAGGGGGCGAGATTGATTACAAACGTCAAAGTTGTGAAGGAGAGAATCTATCTGATTGCTATTTATGATAAATCGGACATGGAAAATATCAGCGATAAAGAACTAAAAGAAAGGCTCAAAAGTATTTTAGAAATGTAAAAAAAGCGAAATAAAAGTTTTTGAGGCTTTTACTTCGCTTTTTTGGAGCTACGAATTTTACTGACGAATCCCAAAACAATCCTCCCCGTTGCGGGAAGAATTGCACAATTTGGAACATTTTTAGGGAGAGTTTATTGGGTAAAATCTTGTCCTACTTGATGTCTTCAACTACGTTGTGTTGTTGATTTTTGGGTTCAACGATGTAGTCTTCAATGATATTATCCTCGTTGGTTCGTTCAGATTTTTTCATGTAAAATGACTTCGCTCGGCTAAACCACCCACGGTAAATCTTGGCATCTTTTCGGGTACGATAATAACGCAAACGATATTCAACGTAGGGATTTACGATGTCTTCGGGGTATTCAAAATCATTCGCCACGGTTATATCATCTATTGATAAAACACCGTTTTGAGCTACGCCAATAATTTTTTCAAAAGCTTTTACATTTCGGTTTTCTCGCCCTTCACCCGCATTGATTAGGTGGTCGATTAGTACCTCAGCTACCTCCTGACTCTCAAAATTATTCCCATGAAAACGATTCCAATAATGATGGCGATGAATGTAAAGGGCTTCGTCTTTGGTGAAGATTTTATCACCCCAAATGGGTTTGTGAATACCGTAGCCTTGACCCTCAAATTTGAGTAACTTCGGGGCGTACTTATTAAACGAGGCGGCTTGGTTCACATAAACGACACAAACGGAGGATAATATGCTGATAATCAGCAAGGTAAATACTGTTTTTTTAAGATTCATCGTAATTATTTTTTTCCTAACGGTATATTTAATAGCAAAAATGATACCGTTTAATAACAATTTGGGGATACCGACAAGTAGCGTTTCGTAATAGGCTGAATATTAGAAGATTAGTTTTTGGCTTTGATTTAAAATACAATTTAACTCACTAAAATCGGCAAAATGGCAAGATTTTTGTCATTAAAAAACTACCAACCATAAAACGATATTTTATAATTGGTAGTATATTTCTACGTCAAAATGGATTAATTTTTTGCAATAACTTCCGCACATTTAAGTTCGGGTATCACTTGTTCAGTTTCCTTCAAAAGTATTTTTGGTAAAATTAAATAATCGGCCAACATATTGCCTAATGTATCAAGAATCATAAAACTCTTGGCTCGCACCGCCCAACCTGGATAAATATCAAAGTTTTTTCTCGAACGATAATAGTGTAGTCGGTAATTGACATAAGGATTAATGACTTGCTCGGGAAACGCAAAATCATTGGCAGCTTCGATGTCACTCAACGACAGGATTCCGTCTTGCTTTACGCCCAAAATTGCTTCAAATGCCTTAATATTGACACTTTCTTTGCCTTCGCCCGCATTGATTAGTTGGTCGATTAGCACTTCGGCTACGCCTTGGCTTTCAAACGCCGAAGCGTGGTATTTGTCCCAGTAGTGTTTTTTGTAGATAGCACAGGCTTCACTTTTTGCGAAGTCCCGATTGCCCCAGATGGGCTTGTGAATCCCGAACCCATTGCCCTCGAGTTTGATGAGTTTTGGGAAGTATTTGTCGAACGAAGCGGCAGATAAAAACTGTGAAGAATAAACAAATAGTAATGTAAAAAATATTTTACTGTTTTTGATAATCATGTTTGATTTTCGATGGTGAAGCACAAAATTATAATCAATATCTTGATTATCAAGCACTTAGCACCGACTTTCTCGTCCAAAAGTGCAAATCTCTTCTAATAATTATATAAAATCTTCCATGATTAAAATTTAGTTTTTCGTCGAAACCAAACTTTCAATCCTTTATTCTACTTTTTGAATCAAAAAGATTTTGCAAAACTTTCAGAAACTTTTACCAGAGTTTTAGTCCGTTGTATTTTTCTTATAATATTTGTTGTTAAAACAAGTATTTTTTATTGAACAAAGAAAATTTGGTTTAAATGTTGTTATGCCAAATATATTTGGTATTATATTGCAAACCAATTAGCATATAGTTACGTCTGGCATATACGTTACAAAATATTATGTAGGTAGCATTTATTGCGAATAATACAACAAAATCACACCCAAAATCACATTTTGGGGCAGAATATTTTCAAATCACTAATGAGTATGACAACTGAAACTGAACAAGTTACAGAGCAACAGCAAGGGTTATATCGCTCCGAGTTTGAGCATGATGCCTGCGGAATTGGATTTAGAGCTCACCTGAAAGGTCGCAAATCGCACGGAATCGTGGCCGATGCTATCACAATGCTTGAACGCATGGACCACCGTGGGGCTTGTGGTTGCGATCCCAACACGGGTGATGGTGCGGGGATATTACTCCAAATTCCGCACGAGTTTTTCTTAGATGAGTGTATCAAACTTAACTTTCATCTACCCGCCGTGGGTGAGTATGGTGTGGGCATGATCTTCTTTCCGATGGACGAAACCGAGCGGGAAGAATGTCGGGCAATCTTGAACCGAAAAATCGAAAAATTGGGTTTAGAACTACTCGGCTATCGAATTGTTGATACCAAAGGTGATTGTTTGGGCGAAGGTTCGGCGTCGGTCGAGCCTATCGTGGAGCAGGTTTTTATCAAACGCCCAGTTGATATTACGAACGAAATTGATTTTGAACGAAAACTTTATATTCTGCGTCAATACGCCTCTCGCATTATCCGCGAAACAGTTGTAGGAGCGAAAGAACACTTTTATGTGTCATCGCTTTCGTGCCGTACCATTTCTTATAAAGGACAACTCACCACCGAGCAGCTCAAATATTATTTCCCTGATTTGCACAATGAGGCCGTAACGTCGGCATTTGCTGTCATTCACTCACGGTTTTCCACCAATACTTTCCCTTCGTGGAAACTCGCCCAACCGTTCAGATTCATTGCTCATAATGGCGAAATAAATACCGTCAAGGGCAACGTAAATTGGATTCGGGCGGGAGAAAAATCTTTCGTTTCTGATTTTTTCACGAAAGAAGAAATGGATTTGGTTCTACCGATATGTGATGTCGGTAACTCAGATTCGGCTCAATTAGATAACGTCATTGAGCTACTCTACTTGTCGGGGCGTTCGCTGCCGCACGTAATGATGATGCTCGTTCCCGAAGCGTGGGACGGCAACGATGCCATGGACGAGCAACGCAAAGCATTTTATGAATACCACGCCGCTATCATGGAACCGTGGGACGGCCCAGCCTCGATTTCATTCACCGATGGGAAAATAGTTGGTGCAACCCTCGACCGCAATGGTCTTCGTCCGTCACGTTATTGGGTGCTAAACGACGACACCGTAATCATGGCCTCGGAGGCGGGCGTATTGGATATTGACCAAGCAAAAGTGGTGTCGAAAGGCCGTTTGCAGCCAGGAAAAATGTTTGTGGTTGATATGGAGCAAGGTCGCATCATTCCCGATGAGGAAGTGAAAGCCGAAATTTGTTCACGCCAACCCTACCAAGAATGGTTGGACGAAAACAAAATTAAGTCCGAAAAACTACCGAGTTCGATTCGTCCATACCAACATTATAGCGAGGAAACGCTACTCAAACGCCAGATAACTTTCGGCTATACGTCCGAAGATTTACGCATGATTTTGGCTCCTATGGCACAATCGGGCATGGAGGCCATTGGTTCGATGGGCGTTGATACGCCGTTGGCAATACTTTCTGACCAAAGTCAGCATTTATCCTATTATTTCAAGCAACTTTTTGCCCAAGTAACCAATCCGCCGATTGACTCCATTCGGGAGCGGTCAATCATGTCTTTGATTTCATTTGTTGGTTCTAACGAAAATATACTGACCGAAACTCCCGCCCACTGCCGCTTGGTGCAGCTCGACCAGCCCGTGCTGACCATTGAGGAATTTGACCGTCTTCGTTTCGTGGACTATAAGGGTTTTCAAGGAAAAACGATTAATACTTATTTCAATTCAAAAGCCGAAGATATTGGCAAGGCCTTGGAGTTTGGTTTGGAGCGAATTTGTCGCTACGCCGAAGATGCCATCGAAGACGGTTTCGAGATTTTGATACTTTCCGACCGTGCCATCGACACCGACCACGCCCCGATTCCGTCTCTTTTGGCTACTGCCGCCATTCACCATCACCTCATCAGAAAGGGTATTCGTGGACGTGCGGGAATTTTGGTAGAAGCGGGCGATATTTGGGAAACGCACCATTTTGCTACGCTCATTGGCTACGGTGCTTCTGGAATTTGCCCGTACATGGCCTTTGAAACGCTTTCTTGGATGAACAAAAAAGGCTTAATCGAAGGTACTTTTGATGATTATACACTCAATAAAAATTACATAAAAGCAGTTGATAAGGAATTATTAAAGATTTTCTCGAAAATGGGAATTTCTACCTTACAATCTTATCAAGGAGCCCAAATATTTGAGTGTATCGGACTGAATAAACAAGTTATTGATAAATATTTTACAGGAACTATCTCCCGAATTAGTGGTATGGGCTTGGCCGAAATCGCCAAAGAAGCCTTCGTTCGGCACCGAGTGGCATTTCCCGAAACCCCACAAGAATCCATCAGGCGACTCGAAGTTGGGGGTATTTATCAATGGAAACAACGGGGCGAGCGACACATGTTTAACCCGCAGTCGATTCATTTATTGCAACAGTCGGGCAGGGTTGGGGAGAAAGATTTGGACAAAGGATTTCAGCTTTTCAAGCAATATTCAAAACTCATCAATGATCAAAGTAAAGATGCTTTGACGCTTCGTGGCTTGCTTCGTTTTAAGAAAAGTACACCGATTCCGTTGGAAGAAGTTGAGCCAATCGAAAGTATTTTCAAACGTTTTGCCACGGGAGCAATGTCGTTCGGTTCGATTTCGTGGGAAGCCCATACGACCTTGGCGATTGCGATGAACCGCATCGGCGGGCGTTCAAATTCGGGGGAGGGCGGCGAAGATGAAATTCGTTATGAATTAGATAAAAACGGAGATAATCTTAACTCATCAATCAAGCAAGTGGCTTCGGGACGGTTTGGTGTAACGAGTTATTATTTGACCAATGCCAAAGAACTGCAAATCAAGATGGCACAGGGAGCAAAACCTGGGGAAGGTGGGCAATTGCCTGGCCATAAAGTAGATGATTGGATTGGGCGGGTGCGGTACAGTACGCCAGGCGTTGGCTTGATTTCGCCACCACCCCACCACGATATTTACTCAATCGAAGATTTGGCTCAGTTGATTTATGACCTAAAAAATGCCAATCGTGATGCCCGTATTTCGGTAAAATTAGTATCCGAGGCGGGAGTCGGAACGGTGGCGGCGGGCGTAACCAAAGCCCACGCTGATGTGGTGCTGATAGCAGGACACGATGGCGGAACTGGGGCTTCTCCGTTATCGTCGGTGCGTCATGCTGGTTTGCCGTGGGAGTTAGGCTTGGCCGAAGCACACCAAACGCTCGTCAAAAACAAACTACGTGGACGAATTGTGCTACAAGCCGATGGACAAATGCGAACGGGCAAGGATTTGGCGATTGCCGCCCTGCTCGGTGCCGAAGAATTTGGCGTAGCTACGGCCGCTTTGGTGGCGGTTGGTTGTATTATGATGCGAAAATGCCACTTGAATACTTGCCCCGTTGGTGTGGCAACACAAAACGAAGAGCTACGGGCGATGTTTAGCGGCAAGCCCGAACACGTCGTCAATATGTTTACGTATTTGGCCATGGAATTGCGTGAAATCATGGCGGAGTTGGGCTTCCGAACCATCACCGAAATGGTTGGGCAGTCGCAAATGCTCGAAAAACGTGATGATTTGACCCACTGGAAATACAAAAAAATTGACCTTTCGGGCGTGCTTTACAAAGAACCAACCACGCTCGATGTGGCACAATTCAAGCAAGAAGAGCAAGATCACGGCATTGCGGACGTACTTGATTGGCAGATGATGCGTGATGCACAGCCCGCAATTTTGAAGCAAAAAGAAGTAGCGGCCAGCTACGAAATCAATAACCTTAATCGCACGATTGGGGCAATGACTTCCAACGAAATATCGAAAGTTTACAAGGGCGAAGGTTTGCCTTACGGCATGATTCATTACAAATACCGAGGTACAGCGGGTCAATCTTTCGGAGCATTTTCGACGAAAGGTTTAAAACTCGAACTCGAAGGTGATTCAAATGATTATTTCGGTAAAGGCCTTTGCGGAGCCGAATTGGTGGTTTATCCAGACCGAAAAGCGACCTTCAAAGCCGAAGAAAATATGATTGTTGGTAATGTGGCGTTCTACGGAGCTACATCGGGCGAGGCTTATATCAATGGTATGGCGGGCGAACGTTTTTGTGTCAGAAACTCGGGTGCAAAAGTTGTGGTGGAAGGCGTGGGCGACCACGGTTTGGAATACATGACGGGCGGTTTGGCGATTATTTTGGGTGAAACTGGGCGAAATTTTGCCGCAGGAATGAGCGGCGGAATGGCATTTGTGTATGACCCCAACAAGGTTTTTGAATCAAAATGCAACAAAGAAATGGTTGGCTTAGAAACCGTTGATGCTGACGATGCCGAAATGTTGAAAGCATTTATCGAAAAGCATTTGAAAGAAACTAAAAGTAAAGTAGCGGAGCGAGTTTTGGTGAATTTTGATATGGAAGTACTGAATTTCGTTAAAATCATGCCAACTGACTACAAACGAGTTTTGCTGGAAAGGAAGAAAAAAGCCGAACTCGCAAGTATTTTGGTGTAGTTTTTTGTTAGATTTGAGTGAAAAATTAAAAAATAATGGCATACAGCGATTTTACACTCAAACAGTTACGAAAAGATTTTGGTATCGAAAATAAAATAAAACCTATTTTTGATTCAGAAATAAAACGTGTTGAACCGAGTGAAACCCTAAAAAAAGCGATTATAGTAGCCGAACAACTTCCTTTACGTACCGAAAAAGCAAAATCTGAACTTTTGGTTTTACCTATTCTATTGGATATTTGGGAAAGAAATGAACATTTTTTTACAATTTATTCGGGTGAAAACCTTAATGCCGATAAAGCCAAAGGACTAACGGGTGAGTGTGATTTTATTTTAGCACGAGATATTGAATCTTACGAAATCAATTTGCCAATTATTTCGATTGTAGAAGCTAAACGAGATGATATTGAGCAAGGCGTTGCTCAATGTGCTTCGCAACTTTTGGGAGCGAGGGTTTTCAATGAAGATTCGCAAAGAGTTGATATTTTGTACGGTTGCGTTACTAATTCGAGAGAATGGCAGTTTTTGCGTCTAATAAACTCACAAATTGAGGTGCATACTGAGCTAATTTATATCACTGAAATAGAAAAAATTTTAGGGGCATTTCAGCAAATTATTGATTATTACAAAAGTGTTTTAAAATAAAGCAATATAGCATATAGCAATTTTACCTTAGATACACTTTACAGCGAATTTGGCATTGAAAATGAAATAAAATCTATTTTTACAGAAAATATAAGCCCGATTATCGCTACTGGTTTTTTAAATGAAAGTTTGGCATTAGCAAAAAATATCCCTAAACGTTCGGAAAAAGCAAAATCTGAATTTGTGGTATTACCCATCTTGGTAGAATTGATTAAAAAAAATATTGACTTTATCACTACCAAAATTCAAGCTAACGATGAAACTGGAATTTCAACTGCACAAATGGAAACGCTAACATGGGCGGAAGTTTTTAAAGATGAATATCATTTGTAGATATTAATTACTCAACTTTCGCAAGATTATAGCAATCGACTACAAGCGAGTGTTATTGGAAAGAAAGAAAAGAGCGAAAGTCAAGAAAGTAATGGCGTGGTTTTTTTATTAGATTTGGGTAAAAAACAGAAGTAAAATGAAAAATTGGATAGAAATAGCTTCGTTTTCTGAACTTTCAGCAGTACAGGAACTAAAAAAATCATTCGATGAGGGTGACTTGATAGACGTTGAAGAGGGATTGACACAATTAATTGATGTGATGGCAAAAGCAGAACAACGGGCATTGTTGAGTCATATCACAAACTTGATGATGCACATAATTAAGTGGCAGATTCAACCCGAAAAGCGTTCGAGAAGTTGGTTGAAAAGTATCTTTAATGCTCGAAACGAAGTGGAATTGGCACAAGATTATAACCCCTCACTCAACGATAATTATATAAAAAATATTTGGGAAAAAGCATTTAGCAAAGCAAAAAAAGGAGCCGAAATCGAAACAGGAATTTCAACCTCAAAAATAGAAACCTTAACTTGGGCAGAAGTTTTTGAACAAGAATATAATTTATAAAACACTGATAATAAGCATATTACAATGGGAAAATCAACTGGTTTCTTAGAATTTCAGCGAGAATCGGCCAATAAGCGTACCGTGGACGAACGTCGCTTAGACTATAACGAGGTCGAAATGCCAGCCGATGATGATAACTCTCGCAACCAAGCCGCTCGCTGCATGGATTGTGGCGTACCGTTTTGTCATAGCGGCTGTCCACTCGGCAATATTATCCCCGAATTTAATGATGCCGTTTATGAGCAGAATTGGCAATATGCTTACGAAATATTAAGTTCGACCAATAATTTTCCAGAGTTTACGGGCAGAATTTGCCCCGCACCCTGCGAGTCTTCGTGTGTTTTGGGTATCAATAAGCCCCCCGTGGCGATTGAATACATCGAAAAATCTATCATCGAACGAGCCTTTGCTAACGGTTGGGTGAAGCCAAATATTCCAAAAAAACGCACGGGTAAGCAAGTAGCCGTAGTTGGCTCGGGCCCAGCAGGAATGGCCGCCGCCGTGCAACTCAACAAAGCGGGACATTTGGTAACGGTCTTTGAGCGTGCCGACGAAATCGGGGGATTGGTGCGTTATGGTATCCCAGATTTTAAATTGGATAAATCGGTGGTGCGTCGTCGAGTAGAAGTAATGAAAGATGAAGGTATCGTTTTTATTACCAATGCAAATGTTGGTGTGAATGTAAAATCAAGCGATTTATTACGAGATTTTGATGCGATTGTACTTTCGGGCGGTTCGACCGTGCCACGAATGATTGATATTAAAGGCAAAGAATTGAAGGGTATTTATCCTGCAATGGAGTTTTTGAGCCAACAAAATAAGCGAGTTTCGGGCATTGATGTTTCTTATGATCACAAAGGCGAAATTTATCAAAACGGTGAATTATTTGCCACTGATAAAAACGTGGTGGTCATTGGTGGTGGAGATACGGGTTCGGATTGCGTGGGTACATCGAACCGCCACCGAGCAAAAAGCATCACGCAAGTTGAGGTAATGCCCGAGCCAAGCATTGATGATAAAAAACAGCCTTTCTATAAAATGCGTGCCGACGCTACGCCGTGGCCGAGCTGGCCAATGACAAAACGTACTTCAACCTCTCATGAAGAAGGCTGCGAGCGACTATTTAGCGTAAATGTCAAAGAGTTTGTGGGTGATACGAACGGCAACTTGAAAGGAATTTTGATTTCGGAAACGGCTACTTTTAATGGTACACGGGTCGAGATGAACGAACGTGAAATTTCTTGTGAGTTAGCCCTTGTAGCCGCAGGTTTCCTGAATCCACAACAAGATTTATTGAATCAGTTGGAAGTCGAAGTTGATGAACGTAAAAATGTAAAAGCACCAAATTACCAAACCACAAACCCAAAGGTGTTTGCGGCGGGAGATATGCGTCGGGGGCAATCGTTGGTTGTTTGGGCGATTTCGGAAGGGCGAGAATGTGCCAGAAAAGTTGATGAGTTTTTGATGGGCGAAACCCTGCTGGAAGCCAAAGCAATTTCGATGATTTCGCCTGCTTATGCGGAGGCTTGATTTTGATTTACGAAATGGAAATCAACGCTGGCAGGAGCTTGTAGCCCCACAGTGGAACTGCTGCCAGCGTTAATCCAAATTATGAATAGCTGTATAAATTATTCAATTTTAGTATTCTCTGTAATAGAACTTAGAAATGTACATTTTACAGAACTGGCATTAAAAATTAATCCTTTGGTAGAAACGGAGTCAAATCTGAGAAGAATACAGATGTTTTTTTTAGATTATGATATTTATTATCGAGTAATTGCTGTTTTATTAATGGGATTTGATGACCAAAGACGATGTCGTCTAAGTATTGACAGGACAAATTGGAAAAAATGGAAATCGAGTAAGTAAGATATTACATTTGAAATTAATCATCTATTCAAAAAATATTCTCGAAATTGCCCCATTTCTTCGACTTCAATTTTAACATATTTTTTAAAAATTTTCTCACCAACTTGACTAATAATTGCTGAAATTCCTACATCAATTAGTCGTAAACCCGATTCTGTCAAAAGAATATTATCAAAGGCTAAACCTCCAATATTTGATGGGCGTTTTAAATCTCTGTGGACAAATCCTGCCTTATGAAGTTCGGCTAATTCAGATTCAAAAACATCAAGCCAAAGTTCACGAATTTCTACTTCATAAGCTCGAAAATCAATTGGCTTGATGCGTTCCATGACCAATATTTCAGCGTTTATTTCCTCTTGAAAATCTAATCATACAAATTTCACTACCAAATCATTGACTGAATTGGCAAATTTCATTTTAGTAGCTTCCGAGCCAATATCCGAACGAGTATCATCTGTAAACAACTTTCCAACCTCAATATCCGACAAAACGATTACTGTATTGTTTGCTCCTGATGATAATTTTCTTGGATATTTCATAAAAAATTCAAATGCCAAAATAGTTTTTTATATTCCCTTCAATTCGTCTAATTACATCTTCGTCTATATTTGCTACAAATTTTTCACCAGCCACTTGTTCATAAAGTTCGATGTAGCGATTTGATATTTCGGCCACTTTTTCATCGGTCATTTCGGGTATGGTTTGTCCATCATATCCCTGAAAATTATTGGCAATGAGCCATTCTCGCACAAATTCTTTCGATAATTGTTTCTGTGGGAGGTTTTTATCCAAATTTTCTTGGTATGAATCTGCCATAAAATACCTTGATGAATCGGGCGTATGCACCTCGTCAATCAGATAAATAATATCATCTTTTTCGCCAAATTCGTATTTGGTATCAACCAGTATCAAGCCTCTTTCGGCCGCCATTTCTGCTCCTCGCTGAAAAAGTGCCAAGGCATATTTTTCGAGTTGAAGGTATTTTTCCTCCAACACTAAGCCCTTTGCAATAATTTCCTCTCTCGAAATATCTTCGTCGTGTCCTTCGTGGGCTTTGGTTGTGGGAGTTATTATTGGCGTAGGGAATTTGTCATTTTCCTTCAAACCATCGGGTAATATTACGCCACATAAAGTACGTAAACCACTCTTGTAAGTCCGCCAAGCGTGACCAACCAAGTAGCTCCGAACGACCATTTCAACGGGAAATGTATCGCAGCGAATACCTACCGAAACGTTGGGGTCGGGGGCGGCCAAAAACCAATTTGGTACAATATCTTTGGTTGCGGTCAGAAATTTAGCCGCAATTTGGTTCAAAACTTGTCCTTTGAACGGAATCGGGCGGGGCAGCACCACATCAAACGCCGAAATGCGGTCGGAGGCAATCATCACAACGGTATCGCCAAAATCATAAACATCACGTACTTTACCACGGTAGAAAGCCGTTTGCCCTTCAAAGCTAAAATTTGTTTCTTTTATCGCTGTCATTTATCAATCATCAATTATTAATTATCAATTATCCATTCGGGGACATTAATAATTATTTGTTTTAAATTTTTTGTTTTAAGTGCCTAAAAATATTTAATCGACAAATTTATTTTTCATAAAACACTGATAATCAGTATTTTATTCTGCTATGGTCTATCGACTATCAGTTATTGACTACTTACCAGTCCTTTTCAACTTTGTTATTTTTGTTTGCGGGGTATTTTCTTTGCTGAGAATACTGTAACTCGGTATTTTTCATTGCTTCTAAAATCTGCAAGGCTTTTTCTTTGCTCATTTTTTCGGGCGTGGTCGAGTCCAATTCTTC
>JANNEN010000255.1:0-9649 GCA_031378715.1 Emticicia sp. | reverse complement strand
CCTTATCCATGGGGTCTTGGTATTCGCAATCGTAATGACAATCGGTGTGCTTTATACTTACTTTACGGGTAGCTACACCCTACTCGGTTTTATCCCGACCGAAAGCCTAAAATCAAGCTACGGCTTTATGATTGGTTCGATATTTTCGGGGGTAGTTGGTACGGGTTTTTACCCTTTAATGGGCAATCGAGTTTGGTGTAGGTTTGGTTGTCCGTTGGCGGCATATCTTGGAATAATACAACGCTTCAAGTCAAAGTTTAGAATCACGACCAATGGCGGACAGTGCATTTCGTGCGGCAACTGTTCAACGCATTGCGAAATGGGTATTGATGTACGAGCTTATGCCCAAAAAGGGCAAGATATTGTGCGTTCGTCGTGTGTTGGTTGTGGCGTTTGTTCGGCAGTCTGTCCACGTGGCGTTTTGAACTTGGAAAATGCCGAAACGGGCAGCCGAGTAATGATTGCACCCGATGTTTTGCTGGGGAATTTGATGAATAAATAAATGGTTGAATAAGCTATAATTGCTTGCCGTAACGATTTTTTTAAATTTATCTGTAAACGTTTAAAATATGACAAAAACAATTCTCGAAGCAGCTTGATGAAGAAGTCATTCTTATTCAAGCGGTTGGACACGGTTCGAGAAATTTCAACGTTGAAATAGAATAAAATTCTCAGTATCCACTATACCCAACTCCTCCACTCACGATAGCCACGCCCGACGAAGTGCCAAGTCGTGCTGCCCCTACTTCGATGAAAGCCATTGCTTGCTCGTAAGTTTGTATTCCGCCCGATGCTTTTATTAAAATATTACTCGGTAAAATTTCACGCATGAGCCTAACTTGTTCAATATCAGCACCCTTCGGAGCGAACCCCGTTGAGGTTTTCACAAAGTCTGCCCCAGCTTCTGCACAAATTTCACAGGCAATTCTGATGTCAAAATTATCTAAATATGCCGTTTCGATGATTACTTTTATGATTGCTTTTTGGGCATGAAGAAGCTCTACCAAAGTTTGGATTTCTTGCTTTACAGTTTCGTAAGCCATTGATTTAAAGGCATTTATGTTCATTACCACGTCCAACTCGTCCGCTCCATCGGTCAATGCCTTTTGGGCTTCGGCAATTTTTGCTTCGGTCGAATGATACCCCAATGGAAAGCCAATGACCGTACAAACTTTAGCATCACTGTACGATAAAAGGTCTTTTACGAAAGCTACATAAAACGGCGGCACACAAGCCGAATAAAAACCGTTTTGATAAATATCTTCACATAATTTCCTGAAATCCATTTCGGTAGCCGTGGGTTTTAGTAGCGTGTGATCGATGTATTTGGACAAATTAATCATGAATGGGTGAAGTCAATGATAGAATGAGTGAATGATAGAATGATTGAGTAATAGAATAAGAAAAATATTCACTCATTCTATCACTCAAAATTAGATTAAAAGTACATTTTTTCTGCCAAACGAAAAGTATTGCAGTGGGCTTCCACAATGTCGGCAATGCGGGGCGAATATCCTCCTCCCATGGAAACAACTACGGGGATTTTATGTTTGATGGCTTGCTCAAAAACAAATTCATCACGGCGGCGGCAGCCTTCCATTGAGATTTTTAGCTTACCCAATTTATCAGATGCCAAAATATCAACGCCCGAAATATAGAAAATAAATTGCGGTTTTTCCTGTTCGATTAACTTTGGTAAAGTATCGTAGAGTAAGCCTAAATACTGTTCATCTTCGCAATAAGTTGGTAGTTCAATATCCAAATCTGAAACTTCTTTTTTAAGCGGATAATTTTCTTTTCCGTGCATCGAAAATGTAAAAACTCGGGCTTCGTGCTGAAATATTACAGCAGTTCCGTTACCTTGATGTACGTCTAAATCTACGACTAAAATCTTACTAACTAACTGATTTTCAAGTAGATAGCATGATGCAATCGCCACATCGTTGAGCAAACAAAAACCTTCCCCCTTGTCGGCAAAGGCGTGGTGTGTACCGCCCGCAATATTCATCGAAATCCCAAACTTGAGGGCAAAATGGCAGCAATCAATCGTGCCTTGCGTAATGGTTAGTTCACGTCTGACGAGTATTTCAGAAATCGGAAAACCGATTCGGCGTTCCATTTTTGGATCAATATTCAAACTCAATAAATCATTAAAATACTGCTCATCATGGACTCTCAAAACCCAATGAGCTTCAACTTCGGTAGGCGAGAAGAAATTCTCCTCAGTACAAGTTCCTTCGTAGAGCAATTGCTCAGGAATAAGCTCATATTTGAGCATCGGAAAGCGATGCCCTTCGGGAAGTGAATGTTTATAAATCGGATTAAAGGCAATTTTCAGCATAGTTTCACTTGAAAAATTTAGCATCAAGTGAATATTTTCCCGCACCAGTCAATAGTACAACTACATAGCCAATCAAGTACATCAATGCGTGTTCTTTGTCGCCAAGTGGGTCGTTTAGCTGAATTATAAAGACAATTACGAGCATACAAACTGCCAAAATCAATGCTGCTGGGCGAGTAAAAAGCCCCAAAAGTAGTAAAATTGAGCAAAGCAGTTCGGCAAAAACTGTGAGTCCCTGCGAAACGAGTGGCGTAACGTGCAGCGGGTCAGGAAAATCGTGGTTTCCTGCCAAGAAACTTTGCAGTTTATCGTAGCCGTGCGGAATCATTAGGAGTGCAAAACCAGTTCGTAAAACCAGTATTGCGACACTAACTTGATTTGATAGCGTTGTGGGTTTTAAATATTTTTTTAGCATAATTTTCTATTTAACTTCCTCATAATCAACGTATTGACCGCCATCAAAACCTTTATTTTTGATGTTTTGGCTCGGTGTTTTTACTTTGATTTCTCCTTCTTTGCCCCGTTCTTTTTCCATGAAATCGTTGTAACGTTTTTGCTGTTTTGCTATCTGATTTCCTACCAAAAGATTAAACAAAAAATTACGAATGGCTGGTACAAAAACTATCAGCAGAATGGCAATGAGTATGTATTTGAACATAGCTTTTTGATGAAATTTAGAATGAAATAATACTAATTTCTACACAATTTAAACTTTCTACCGTTGTCAGTGTCTTCACTAACAAATGAAACTCGCTGTTGTCGTCTGTGGGGACAATAGCACGACTCGAAAAATCGCATTTACTCCATTAACTTCAAAAGCAACTCCAAAGTTTCAGGGCTACTCGGGCGAGGTGCCTCGGGGCGAACAATTGTGCCGTTTTTGTCAATAATCATATAACGAGGAATACTATTGATTTGGTATTTTTGGCAAACCTTCGACCCCCAACCACCTTCCGAAAGTCCGTGATCGCCGTTATTAAGTTTCAGATTATCAACCGCATTTTTCCAGTTTGTGGGGTCTTCGTCAATCGAAATATACAAAAAAACGATATTTTTCTTTTGTTTTTCGGTGAAGCCGTCGTGCATACGTTTAGAGTTCGGAAACTCAGCCCGACACGGTCCGCACCAACTTGCCCAAAAATCGACATAGACAACTTTTCCTTTATATTTATCAAAATTAAATTGCTTGCCGTCGAGTCCAATTAGCACGGGCAAATCGCTTTTACCCATCGGCAGTTTGTCTTTATCATCTTTCTTCTTGGCTACTTCTTCCTTCTTATTGAGGGCTTCTTTGCAATGCTCCAAGAGCAGGTTTCGATAGGAATTTGATACTACTTGACTTATCCAAAACTTGGCCGAAGATGCCGTTATTTTTCCACAATTATCGTATATTAATTTGGCCAAGGTATAGTCCAGCACTGTACCTTTTAGATATTTTTGGGCGATGTTTCCTTTGTCCGAAATGGCTTTTACTTGGTCAGCATATTTGGTAAATTTCTGTTCTTGTGAATTAAAATACGTAACAAAAAAAGGCAGAAAATTTCGATAACTCTCTGATAGTAAGGCGTTTTCATCGTTTACTTTCTGCGGATCGAGTGCTTCGGTCATTACGGCGGGAAGCGATACTACTCTGGTCAGTTTAGTATCCAAATTACTCCGAATGATGGCATAAGATAGCAGCAAATGCCAATAATTCCAACGGATATTTGCTTCGGTGAGTTTCTGAAAATCGGGAGAAAGTTTGTCAATACTTGGGTAGTTTTTCAAGAACGCTAACTGGCTTTTTCGCTCATCATAGAGAGCTATTTCCCAATCATCAACATTGGCGGAGAGTAGTTGTTTATAGCGGATTTCTTTCTCGAATGTATCAGGAAATTTCTTGTTAAATTCGGTCAAAAACACCTGACTTTCGGGCGTTTGAACTAAATAAGTTGCTTTTTTGATAATTTCAGCTTCGCCATATTTTATAAATAAATCGGCACTATCAGGTTTTGAAAAACCGATTGACTGGGCAAAAGTTATGGTAGGAAAAAGGACTAAAATTAGAAAATTCTTTAACATGGTTTTGTATGTTTGTAATTGCTCACAAAACTAACGAAAATTGAAGCGAAAGTGTGCATAAATACACCAGAAAATCCTAACTAAATTAAAATTTCATTTCCTCCACATAAGCCTCCAAATACTCGGGGTGCAGAGCCACAACTTCACCAATAATAATAACGGCAGGATTTGTAATGCCTGACTCATTAACTTTTTCAAGAATGTCATTGATATTTCCGAAAACAGATTTTTGCTTTTTGGTTGTGCCATTCTGAATAATGGCGATTGGTGTTTCAGATTTACCGTGGTGCGTAAAAATTTCGGTAATTTCGGCTAACTTGCTCATGCCCATCAAGATTACTACCGTTGCCGATGATTGAGCCGCCAATGACAAATCGCTGGGTAAAGTCCCATCGCTGGTATGCCCCGTAACGACCCAAAAACTACGAGCAATATCTCGATGTGTAATCGGAATCTGAACTGCCGCCGCCACACCAATCGAACTCGAAACCCCAGGAATGACTTCGGTTTCGATGCCGAATGCCTTGGCATATTCTAATTCCTCGTAGCCCCGACCGAATATAAATGGGTCGCCACCTTTGAGCCGCACCACATTACCACACTGTAAGGCATACGATACAATAAGGGTATTTATTTCATCTTGTTTGTAGGAATGTTGCCCTTTGCGTTTACCGACATTCATTTTCACGGTAGCCCTCGAAGCGTAGTTCAATAGTTCGTCATTTGCTAAGGCGTCGTACAACACTACATCAGCCTTTTGCAAGGCTCGTATCCCTTTTAATGTGATAAGTTCGGCATCGCCTGGCCCCGCTCCCACGAGTGTTAGCTTTGATTGTATGTTCATAGTTTATCTATCAAAAATCAAAATTAACTGATTTTTTGTAAATAATACTCATTTTACCAAATAAAAATACAATTTTGTGTATTTTTTCCAAATAATCATTGTAAAGATATAATTCCTATCGAATTAGTAGGATAATTGATTTATCTTGTAGAAGTTGGGTGTACGAAACTTTGCAGAAATGACCTCACCCCCGACCCCTCTCCAAAAGAGAGGGGGGCTTTTCAAGGGGGTAGAAAGCCCCCTCCCCAGTGGAGAGGGGGTTGGGGGTGAGGTTAAAATCTGCAAAGTTTCGTACACCCCAGAAGTTTAAGTATTTGAAAACTGCGTATTTTTTGCTATTTTTGCTTCATGCAAACGATTCATTGTTACAAAATAAAATTATGGTAGAATCTTTGGTGCAATGAACACTGTTAAACAATCTTTCAGAATTAGGACAAAATCTTGATTTCGATATTTCGAGCGTCATAGGTCAAGAAATTACTACTGATTATGGCAGAATAGATTTTGTTTTAGCAAACTCGGCTAACGAACAAAGAATTGTTGAACTCGAAACACTTTTGGACAATAAAAGTAAGCTGGACTACTGCTTCAATCAGACATTAAACTACAAAAATGTTAAATTTTCGCAAAATACAGATTACGAAAAAGTATTTACGAAGAAGTGGGAATTTGGAACTCGTCAGACCGTAACTTCTGCTCAAGAGTAGCACAAAGTTAAGTTACTTCCAAATGCTTCATAGTATTCCGTCCGCTGATACAAATGTTTGTTAATGTACTGTTGAGAACCCTAAAAAAAGCTCTCATAAGAAAATATAGCAGAAATGTTGGATATGTCGTTGGGTGCTTATGGCGATATTGAGCGTAATAAAAAAGACATTAGCCTTACTCGACTTGAACAAATTGCCAAATCATTAGGCGTTTCTGTGCTTGATATTCTTAGCTTTGGCGATAAAATCTCTAATTTTTTTGACCAATGTAATGGATTTGCGAATGTCGGCACCAATAATGGCACAGTAAATAACTATGAAGCCAGAGAAATACAACATCAATTGGATAAAGCGTTATTGGAAAATGAGAAGTTGAAAAAGAAAAATCAGATTTAGAAGCAAAATATTGGCGAGAAAAATTTGAAAAACTACAATAAATGACTAAATTTGATTATGGTAAATATCGAAATAGACAAGCTAACCAACTCAATCATAAATGCCGTAACAGGCGATGTTTTTGATACAGAAGTGCTTGTAGCTACCTCGCAAGACCTAAAAGCAACCAAAAAAGAATGGAGTTTTGATTGGGAAAAAGAATTGAAGAAAGGGAAAGTATATAAATTAGTTATTGAAGGAAACCTAAATGTAGTGCAAGGGTTACTGAGCTTAATTGACCAAAAAGACAATATTTACGTTTCTTTGGTAGAAAATGCACCTTACAATATTGGTGCGAATAAAGTGTACGAAGGCGTGGCAGGTAATTTGTTCGCTTTTGCTTGTAAAGTTGCATTTGAACAAGAATATGAAGGTTATATTTCGTTTCACGCAAAAACAGAATTAGTCGAACACTACATGAAATCATTAGGGGCAAAGCGTATCAATGGACAACTAATGTACGTTGATACAAGAGAAGCCACTATTTTGGTAAATCGTTATTTTAAAAACTTTGAGATATGAAAATTGTAAGGGAACCCAAAGGCGTAGTCTTTACCGTAACAGGTCAAGGTCTAACAGAATCTGAAAAGTCGCAACTGTCGGCAATAATCAGAAAAGAAAAAATTGAGAGCAAAAAGAATGAGTTAGTTTTTGCATAATTTAACTGGATTACTTTTTTAGTTTATCCTGACGTGTAAATGTGTTGTCGTGGTGAAGTCGTCGAGCGTCGTTCTGCGATTGCACTCAACTGTGTACTTTTTGCAGAAGAAACCAGTCCGAAAAATCAAAAAATTATCGAAAAATTCGGACAAGAACATAAAGTCATAATCAAGAGCTACTCATTAGAAAAGGTCAAACATCTTTACACAAAAACCGTTCAAAGATTAAGTCTGAACGTAGGGCTTGCACTACCTAATCTCAAAAACTATACGATTTGTTACTTTCGTTGGTTAGGAAAAATAGTGAAACCTTTTAAAGATAGAAATAAGCACGAACTATCATTCAACGAGATTTTCAAACCCTTTGAAAATCCCAAAAATAGTCGTACAAATTTTAATTTTTATGAACGTATTGCCCTTGATTTTGAATTATTCTCTCTCGAAAAGTCAAAATATTTGCTCACAGACTACGTACAAGCATTTATTGACAATATCAACCCATTCGTTTACGCAACAAGTAGTGTTTCATCAATTGCTTTGACAAACGAACAAAAAAGACTGCTATTGAAAATTTTAACTAATGGGAATTGGTACGAAAAAATTCATAAAGTAAATATTTATTGGTTTTTAAGGTTTATCGAAGTTACAAATGGCTCGTGGCTACCGAAAAAACATGAATTCGATAAAGATAGATTGGGAATTGCTAACGGACTTTTCAACGTTACATATAGTAGCAGAACTATGCACGAGTTTCTAACTTGGTGTTGTAACTATTGTGTAGAATTAGGATTAGTTGAAAAAATGAAATCTACCTCCACCTACGACCAAGTTTTTTTGACACCGTTGGGTGTCGAGGTAAACAATATTTTTAGTATTGATTTGAGTTTGAAAAAGAGTCGAATGAATTTGAGTTTTAAATATTTAGAATAAGATGAGTAAGCAAGCCACAATTCGCCAATTCGTAAGAAATAACCCATCAATTATTATAGAACTTGGCAAAAATTTATTTGAGAATATCAATGCGTCTTTGGAAAAAGAAATCCAAGATATGACCTTAGATGATTGTACAGATTACATTCATACGCTGACCTTCGATGGTTATATTCGAGAAAAATCAGTGATAAATGATGGTTTGGCAAAGATTTTTCCTGACGTAAGATTTAAAGAAAGTCCACCCGAACTTGACCACTCGGGCGATGTAGATTATTTAGGATTTGTGGATAACTCCGAAAGCCAACCGTTATCGGCAACCTTAACGCAAAGTCCGTTCGTAATCTTCAAACCTAACTTTTACTATTTTTGACCGACTTTCATTTCTCAAAACGACACCTTCCGATTTTCTTAAAGCATTTTCAGATAATGCAACATTTGTATTTGGGATGAATTTTTTAAGGTTATCTAAAACTACTTTATGCGACATATCACCTAAATCAAATTCAACTAATGGCACAAATTCAAAATCAGCAAATTGACTTTCCATTTCTGACCGTTTAAGAAAGTTTTGACCGTAGATTATACCATTTTCTGTTTCTCTTTCACGCCACTTTGAAATCATATCTCTTTCTAAATCTAAAACAGACAAATCATTGTAAACAGCCACATCAAATAATCTAAAACCAGTTTTTTCTACGCCATAGTTTTTTGCACCTTGACCTATGTTTGAGCCGTATAGTTCGCCAAACAGAACTGTTAATTTATCTGTTTCAAATCTTTTATTCCATTTAGCTTTTTCATAAAATGGTCTAACATATTCAACAGAACTAAAAAACTCTTTTGGGATATTTACAAAGTCTGAATTTTCATAGACAAATAAATTATCTCTTGTTCCTACTATTCTTTCATTACCATAAAACAAAAGTCGTATGCTTGTGCCATCTATTTTTTCAGTGGCGTACATTTTTTCACCGTCAATTGGAGTGGTTAATTCATTTTGCAGAATATTTTTCTTACCCAATTTGTGAAGCGTAAGAATTGATGGATATTTTGTAAGAGTGTTGATTTTCTCTTTACCGAATTTTGAAATTAAATCTTTCATCATTTTGACAATTTATTTTAAGTTTGAAATTTACAAAGATAACTCGAAGAAAGGCAGCCGATAACAATGGGTTTTGTGCAAGTTGGGCGGAAGTAATAAACTTCAACTTTTATACTTGCATCAGCACCAGTTCCAGCGGACGATTTTCAATTAAGCATTTGTTTATAATTTTTTCTTTTGTACTACTATTTAGCTTTTGTTCCTATCGGAAGTAATTCTATTTCCCAACCTGCACAAAGCCCCAACCGAAAGCCTTTGGTATTCAAATAAAACCCATAACCGCAAAATCAAATTTCGGCAATTACTCAATTTCCAAAAGAATAAAGGCAAGTTTTGATAACTTTACTGCCGATTTGGCGGGGAAAGTCTTTATCGTTTTCAGCCTTGATGGCGAAATCGGAAATAAAGAAATAATCAAAGAAATTAGTATCGAAATAGAACGATTGAAGTTGATTAATTGAAATAATCTTCGCAGCGATTCTAAATATATATTTGTTACTTGAACGTAGCAAGTCAAAACTGGAACGGTATTTGTAAATATACAAGTGTAAATAAATGTTTCAAAAG
>JANNEN010000233.1:0-5869 GCA_031378715.1 Emticicia sp. | reverse complement strand
GTATATCTCCAAATGGCCGAACCTCGTTGGGTAATTGCCGTAGGAGCGTGTGCGTCAAGCGGTGGGATATTTGATACCTATTCAGTTTTGCAAGGCATTGACCGCATCATTCCCGTTGATGTGTATGTGCCAGGTTGCCCGCCACGCCCCGAGCAAATATTGGACGGACTCATGGAAATCCAAAAATTAGCCGTCAATGAATCATTACGCCGAAGAAATGAAGACGAGTATCAGCATTTATTGGAATCGTACAACATTCAATAAGAGATTTTTAATATGGACGAAATCTTAGCTCTCCGCAAAAGTATTCAAGAAGGCAGATACTCCGATGCCCTCCACATCATTGATGAGTTGGAAGAAATGGCAAAAGACGATAAATTAGACAAAATTTTTAGTTATATGCAAATTTTGCTCATTCATTTGATAAAGCAAAACGCAGAACAACGCACCACTCGCTCTTGGGATAATTCAATTTATCATTCGTTAGCTCAAATGAAAAGAGTAAACAAACGAAGAAAAGCGGGCGGTGATTACATGAAGCAAGACGAAATGTTTGAAAATCTACATGATGCTTTTGATTTGGCAATTCGAGATGCCGCCGAAGAAGCATTCGGAGGGATTTATTCAAGCGAACAACTTTTAGAAAAAATAGACAAGAATAAGATTTTGGCATCAGCCATGGAAATGATTGAAAAGCAATAATAATGACTAACGAACAAATAGCCGAAGATTTATTGGTAAAGTATGGCGAAAACGTAAACACCTTTGAGGAACCTTGGGGGCTGCTGACATTTACGACCAATCGCCAAAATATTATTTCGTTGCTCGAATATCTAAGAGATCACCAAGAATTTAAGTTTAATTTCTTGACTGACCTAACAGGAATACACCTTCCAGACAACAAAGGGGAAGAGTTTGGTGTGATTTATCACCTCCACAGCCTCGAAAATAATGTCAGGATTCGCATCAAAGTTTTCTTGGCAGAAAACGATATTCATATTCCAACGGCCTCAACCGTATGGCCAACCGCCGATTGGATGGAGCGTGAAACGTATGATTTTTTTGGAATACTATTCGATGGACACCCAAAGTTGATGCGAATATTGAACATCGAAGACATGGATTATTTCCCGATGCGAAAAGAATATCCGCTCGAAGATGCCACCCGTGAAGATAAAATTGATGCTTTGTTTGGGCGATAATAAAGTCGTCAAGATGAATGTTTAATACAAATTATGGCTTATAGTAACTTTACATTAGAGGCTTTGGAAACAATATTTGGTGTAAAAAATCAAGTTAAAAGTCTGTTTGTAGATACCCCCCAAATGAAGCCTTCTGAAAGACTTGAAGCAGATTTAGAGGAAGCCAAAGCACTATTAATCAGAACCGAAAAAGCTCGGTCAGAATGGATTGTTGTTCCTATTTTGAGAGAGCTGAGAAATAAAAACAATAATTTTTTCACCATCTATTCTGGTGAATTTTTAGATGTAGATAAAAAAAAAGGACTAAATGGTGAATGTGATTTTATTTTAGCCAAAGATACAGGTACATACAGCATTAATTTTCCGATTATTCAGATTGTCGAAGCCAAAATGCACGACATTGATTTCGGGATTCCGCAATGTGCCGCACAACTTTTGGGAGCTAAAATTTTTAACGAAAAAAAAGGTTCAAACGTGTCAAAAATCTATGGTTGTGTAACCACTGGCAACGATTGGGTCTTTATGTGTTTAGAAAATAATTTGGTTACGATTGACACAAAACGTTACTATTTGAACGATATTGAGAGTATTCTTGGTGCTTTTCAAACAATTATAGATTTTTACAAGCAAGAATTGAAATGAATAATAAATGTATCTTCGTCCGAAGATAACCCCCAACAATCGACAATCACGCAGTTATTTATTATGTATATAATTGATAATTGATAATTGATAATTGATAATTGAAATGAACGATATATTAATACCCAAAAATACCTCCGATGCCCTCACGATCAATCGCCCGATTGTGGAGGACGTGGAATACACGACTCTCAATCTCGGGCCAACGCACCCCGCCACGCACGGTATTTTTCAAAATATCCTGCAAATGGACGGCGAAAAAATCGTATCGGGAGAGCAAACGATTGGGTACATTCACCGAGCATTTGAGAAAATCGCCGAGCGTCGTCCTTTTTATCAAATCACGACCCTCACCGACCGAATGAATTACTGCTCGTCGCCCATCAATAATATGGGTTGGCACATGACCGTCGAAAAACTTTTGGGTGTAACCGTGCCTAAGCGTGCCGAATACATTCGAGTAATTATGATGGAATTGGCTCGTATTTCTGACCACTTGATTTGCAATTCTATCTTGGGCGTTGATACGGGAGCTTATTCTGGATTTTTGTATCTTTTTCAGGAACGAGAAAAGATTTACGAAATCTACGAAGAAATGTGCGGAGCCAGACTCACAACCAATATGGGTCGAATCGGTGGCATGGAGCGGGATATTTCGCCAACGGCAATCAAGAAAATCAAAGATTTGATTTATAATGACTTGCCAAAAACTTTGGCTGAGTTTGAAAAACTCTTCAACCGTAACCGAATATTTATTGACCGAGTAGTAAACGTTGGGCCAATCACGGGCGAGCGTGCTTTGCAATATGGTTTTACGGGACCAAACCTGCGAGCGGCGGGTGTCGATTATGACGTGCGAGTGATGGAGCCTTACTCATCTTACCAAGATTTTGAGTTTGATATTCCAATCGGGCATAATGGCGATACTTATGACCGTTTCATGGTACGTAACCAAGAAATGTGGGAAAGTATGAAAATCATCCGTCAAGCCCTCGAAAATCTCCCCGAAGGGCCGTATTACGCCAACGAAGACCACTATTATTTACCGCCAAAGCAAGCCGTTTACAAAAATATGGAAGCCTTAATCTATCACTTCAAGATTGTGATGGGTGAAATTGACGCTCCTGCGGGCGAAGTTTACCATGCCGTAGAAGGTGGCAATGGCGAACTCGGCTTTTATCTCGTAACCGACGGTGGACGAACGCCTTACCGCTTACACTTCCGCCGTCCGAGTTTTATATACTATCAAGCCTACCCCGAAATGTGCAAAGGAACATCAATTTCCGATGCCATTGCTATTTTGAGTAGTTTGAATGTAATTGCGGGGGAATTAGATGCTTGATAGTACTTTTTTTAAGAGTTTAGTGAAAATTTCATTGTCAATCGACCATTGACCATCGACTAAAATAAATGACCGAAACAATAGATAAAATAGCTTTTACGCCCGAACGTTTGGCGAAAGTTCAAGAAATAATTGCCCGTTATCCCGAAGGAAAACAAAAATCGGCTTTGTTGCCCGTCTTGCATTTAGCCCAAGAGCAGTTTGCATGGTTGAGCGAAAGTGTTATGGATTACGTTGCCGAACTGTTAAGCCTCACGTCGGTAGAAGTTTACGAAGTGGCCACGTTTTACACTATGTATCACCTCGACCCCGTTGGCAAGCACGTAATTGAATATTGTCGAACAGGCCCTTGCGTTCTCATGGGAGGCGAAGAGGTATTCGACCATTTGCAACAAAGATTAGGTATTACGAAGGGTCAAACAACCTCCGATGGACTTTTTACGCTAAAAGAAGTAGAATGTTTGGCGGCTTGCGGCTGGGGGCCATGTTTCCAAATTCGTGAAAAATATTATATGCACCTCAATAACCAAAAAGTTGATGAGATAATTAAGGAATTATCTAAATAATTACGACTATGTTAGATTATCCAGTTCAATTTTTGGGAGTAAACGCACCGAAGGAACACCAGAGAGTGATTCGTAGGATTACTACTGGTTTGGATATATTATATATTTCTGGGCAAATAAAGTTTGAGCCATTTCCTGAAACAATGATTAGTGAGGGGTCTTCAAGCCCAACTCCCGACGTACTCTTGTATGATAACATTAATCGTACGAACGTAGTATTGATAGAGGTAACAACGGGTGATTCATTGAAAAAGGATTTTAAAAAAATAAGTAATCTTATAGAAGAATACGAAATAGAGGAAGGATTTGTGTACGAATATCAGCGAAAGATTTGGCGAAAATATAAACTCGGTATCGGAGAAATAATTGAAAACGCCTCTTTTTGTGACGCAATCGGCTATGATTTGAACGATTTTGTAAAATAAAGTAACCAATATGGTTTTCACACGAGTCACCTCTTTGGGAAGCGTACTAATAAAGTACGAATTGTCGTATGAAAAAAAGGAGTTTTTAACTGATTTTTTGCTGCTGAACGCCACCCAAAAATTAGTCGAAGATATTGCATTTGCTTTGGAAAACGGAATTTACCAAGTTTCAGAAGCTGCCATTTGCGAAAATTTGATTTATCCAACATTAAGAGAAGTTTGGAAATCATTTATCAAAGAATTATTGCTTTGGAGCCACCCAACGATTAATGCGGGAGATAATTTATCGGGTATTCCCGATTATTTGATAGCCAAAAGAACAAAATTTGGTACAGCCGTGGTTGGAAAGCCAATTTTATTAACAGTTGAAGCTAAAAAAGAAAATTTTGAGGAGGGTTGGGGACAGTGTGCTGCCGAAATGGTAGCCGCCCAAAAAATAAGTGCGGAAGTGCCAGATATTACCATTTATGGAATAGTTACGACGGGTGAAATTTGGCAGTTTGCTACTTTGCAAGGCAGTGTTTTTACAAATAATATTGTAAATTATGACATTTTCGACATTCACAAACTCTATTCAGTCCTGTATTGGATTTTGCAAGATTGCCAAAAGCAGGTAACGAAAACGAGTTGAAAAGAACTTGAACAATTTTCTGAAATGAAAAAGCTAATCGTAATATCACTTTTTGCATTTTTAGGCTGCAAATCAAAAGAAACCAACCCCGATCCGCTGATTGGTGTTTGGCAGTTAGTCGGTGGCAATGACAAGATTGAGTTTCTTGACAATACCCGTCTGTTTAAACTAACTTTGCGAGAGCCTAATCAAGTTCCAGTAATCGGAGAAGGACTTTATTTTTATGAAAACCTTGAAGATAAAATTGAGGTTATCAATTCATACAGCAGTTGTACTTGCTCCAAAAAAGAGGTTTATTTTAAGATTTTTGAAAACAATACATTAGCAATAGGTGATTTTTATAAATCCAATTCAAGCAACGATACACTAAAATTTAGAAAGCAATAAACCATGTCAGCAAGAATATTAACCCAACACATCAGTACCCCAGGCATCGAAACTTTTGAAGTTTACCGCAAAAAAGGCGGTTATGAGGCCGTGGAGAAAGCAATCAAAAAAATGACTCCCGAGGAAGTTGTGGAGGAGGTAAAGAAAGCGGGCGTTCGTGGCCGTGGTGGTGCGGGCTTTCCGATGGGTATGAAATGGTCGTTTTTGGCCAAACCCGAGGGCGTGCCACGCTACTTGGTTTGCAATGCCGACGAGTCAGAGCCAGGTACGTTCAAAGACCACTACTTGATGAAAAACCTTCCTCATTTATTAATCGAGGGAATGATTATTTCGAGTTTTGCCTTGGGAGCTAATAAGTCGTTCATCTACGTTCGTGGTGAATTAATGTACGTGATTCACATTCTCGAAAAAGCCATTGCCGAAGCAAAAGCGGCGGGTTTTCTTGGTAAAAACATACTCGGAAGCGGCTACGACCTCGAACTAATCGTTCAGCCAGGTGGTGGTGCGTATATTTGTGGAGAAGAAACCGCTCTCTTAGAATCACTCGAAGGCAAGCGAGGAAATCCAAGAAACAAGCCACCATTCCCAGCCGTCAAAGGATTGTACCAGTCGCCAACGGTTGTAAATAATGTAGAATCAATCGCCACCGTTTCTTGGATTATCAACAACGGAGG
>JANNEN010000319.1:0-8143 GCA_031378715.1 Emticicia sp. | reverse complement strand
CCGACTTTGGCTTATTGTCCCACTCTTCTATCTTTCTTAATAAAATTTCGGTTGCTTTCCCTTTGTCCATCTCTTTTTTGGAGGCTAATTTAAACATTTTATCCATTTATTCCTAAATCTGCAAAGTTTCGTACACCCTATTTTAGTTTGAACTTTCAGCTTACAAATTTAAGTTTTTGTCCTATTAAATTCTCTTTTAACTTGATATTTTTGAAATAATATCAAAAAACTAATTTTTTTAATAACAACAAATTTTATCCAACAAAAGTACGATTTAAAGATTGATTTTTTGAATAAATCATAAAAAATAGATAAATTATCTGCAAATAGGTTGTTTACTACCTTTTTTATTTTTAATTTTGGTATAAATAATTGCTAAAAACGAGATTTTATCTATGCAAAAATTAGACCCGACCGACCGTGAGATTTTGAAGTTTCTTCAAGAAAACGCTCACTTGACAACCAAAGAATTGGCTTCAAGGCTAAACCTTTCGCCCACGCCCGTTTATGAGCGAGTGCGAAGATTAGAAAACGAGGGCGTAATAAAAAAGTACGTTGCCGTAATCGACCGTGAGAAAGTGGGCAAAGATTTGATGGTTTTTTGCAATATTCGCCTAAAAGAACACGCCCAAGAAGCAGGAAAAAAGTTTGTGTTGGAAATCGTGAAACTCAACGAAGTAATTGAGTGCCATAATATTTCGGGCGAATATGATTTTATGCTCAAAGTAGTCGTTGAGGATATGCGAGAATACCAAAGTTTTTTGATGAATAAATTGGCTTCGCTCGAAAATATCGGAAGCACGCACAGCACTTTTGTAATGAGCGAAATTAAAAATGAAACGAAATTGGAGATAGCCCCCTAACCCCAGAGGGGGGATTTCAAATCTCGCTATAAATCTAAAAACTTTATTCTTCACTCCCCCCACTGGGGGTTAGGGGGCTACAAATCGAACTTAATTCCCTGAGCAAGTGGTAGTTGCGTACTATAATTGATGGTGTTTGTTTGGCGACGCATATAGTTTCTCCAAGCATCAGAACCGCTTTCACGACCTCCGCCCGTTTCTTTTTCTCCACCAAAAGCTCCACCGATTTCTGCTCCCGAAGTACCGATATTGACATTGGCAATACCGCAATCCGAACCAGCATAAGACAAAAACTGCTCGGCTTCACGCATATTTAGCGTAAATATTGAAGACGAAAGTCCTTGCGGAACGGCATTTTGTAGTTCGATGGCTTCATCAAGCGAACTGAATTTCATTAAATACAAAATCGGAGCGAAAGTTTCGTGGCAAACCGTTGGCGTTTGGCTCGCTACTTCTACGATTGTTGGTTTTACATAACAACCCGTTTCGTAGCCTTGTCCCGATAAAACTTCATTACCACAAAGCACTTTTCCACCTTCGTTTTGAATGTTGCTGATGGCGGTTTTATAATTATTAACGGCATCAACATCTATCAATGGACCAACGTGATTATTCATATCCAGCGGGTCGCCGATGCGGAGTTGAGCGTAGATTTTTACTAAGCGGTTTTTTACTTCTTCGTACAGGGTTTCGTGCAAAAATAAGCGACGAGTGGTGGTGCAACGCTGCCCCGCAGTTCCGACTGCTCCAAAGACTACGGCGGGGATAACTACCTCTAAATCAGCATTTTGTGTAACGATAATAGCATTATTTCCGCCCAATTCTAACAAACTTTTACCGAAACGAGCCGCTACTGCTTGCCCAACGGCACGCCCCATGCGAGTAGAACCAGTTGCCGAAATCAAGGCTACATTTGGGTCATTTGCGAGCCATTCACCTACATTTCTATCGCCAATAATTATACTCGAAACTCCTTCGGGAATATCATTTTTGCGTAACACCTCTTGAATAATATTTTGACAAGCGATGGCCGTCAAGGGCGTTTTTTCGGAAGGTTTCCAGATGCAAACATCACCACAAATCCAGGCCAACATACTATTCCATGACCAAACGGCTACTGGAAAATTGAAGGCCGAAATGATTCCGACAATGCCCAGGGGGTGCCACTGCTCGTACATTCGGTGCTGCGGACGCTCGGAGTGCATCGTGAGGCCGTAGAGTTGGCGAGAAAGGCCGACGGCAAAATCACAAATATCAATCATTTCTTGTACTTCGCCCCAGCCTTCTTGCAGGCTTTTGCCCATTTCGTAGCTCACTAATCGCCCCAGTGCATCTTTGTTTTCACGCAAAGCATCGCCCATTTGCCTGACAATTTCGCCACGTTTTGGGGCGGGAACTGTCCGCCAAACTTTAAATGCAGCATTGGCTTTTTCGATAACTTTGTCGTAATCTGCTCGGCTGGCTTGGTTTACTTGCCCAATCAACTGGCCATCGACTGGCGAAAATGAACTTAGTAAACTTCCGCCACCCGTCCAACTTTCTACGCCCGTGCTTATTCCGTTATTGAGGGGTTCGATTCTTAGGGTTTTTAGTACTTGTTTCATTGGTTTTGTTGTTATTTTTGAAGTGTAGAGGGTCTTGTTTTCAGATTTTATATAGTTTTAGATCTAATTTATCACCTGTAAAAAAAGCATTTTTGTGCTTATTGTACGGATTTTTGTATTTAGTTGTCGGTCTTATTCTTTTTGAATAACCCAAACCTCTAACCTCTGGCTGGTATTTTACATTGCAGTGCCGATTAATAGTTTCTACTATAAAATTCATCAATTGTTTTGTTGCATGAATTTGATTTTCAGGATTTGCCCGACCTTCTTTCAGTTCTACAATGAAAACCCATAGTTTCCCTTTATTATCTTCTGTAATAATTACTTTATCTGCAACGACATTTAAACCTGATAAATTTGTGCCAATTTGTTCAAAAAAAGGTAATAATGGTTTTTTTATCTTCTCAAAATCATAAAGCAAGTATGGCCCATCGGCATTTAATTGAATTTTTGTATTTGTCTTTTTTTCTTCGAGTAAATTTCTGTTACTTCCAATGACTAAGGCCACTTTATTAATAAGGCTCTCTATTTTTACTAATGAACTCATAACTTTAACCTTGATTATTTATTGCATAATTAAGTTCCATTACTCTTTCATTTTGAGCATTTATCTCATTGTCTATACTTTCTATATCAAAACCAAATGAGTCAATTTCAATATTTTTTACAGAAACCTGCTTGGAATTTGGCTTTGGAAAATGAAAAAAATAACAGGCTACATCATTTGGTTTTATTGAATCATTCAAATCGTACAAATATTTTTTTGCCACATCTTTGACTGTTTCTCCTTTATTTGAAGTCATAATTAAGTTATTAAACTCACGTATAATATAATCGCTGTGTGTACTTATCAACAGTCTAAAACCTTGACTTAACAGCCTTGCAAATATTTTAGTTAGCAAAACCTGGCTGTCAGGGTGTAAGTTCATCTCAGGTTCATCAATGATTATTAAATCACTTTTTTGAGCTAAATACTTTAAATAAAAAACCAAACTCGACATCGTTTTAACGATAGATGCACTCATGTGAATTGGTAGTTTTTTCCCTTTGTTTTTGTTGGAAACGAACTGTACGTCTCCTTCTTTGGTTACTAAAAGAGTACCGTTCAGCAATTTATCTTCGATTTCCTTAGCAATTTCAAAAAAATCGCTTTTCGATTTTTGAATATTCTCTAAATCATTTGATACATTTAATCCATCTCTGATTGCCAAAGGATAGCGATTTGAACTATTTTGGATAAATGCAAATGGGTTTAACCTTTCTCCCTTAGTCAATTTTTGCATTTGTTCAACCAAAAGATTTCGACTAAGTGAAAGCTCTCGGCTAAATGTAAATACAGAATTTCTCTCAACTGGAAATATAACCGCATTGCTAATAGGAAAAAAAGCTAATCTATTAATGATAATAGAGCTAAAAAATAACTCAAAAATATCCTCTTTCAGCACAGAAGAGTAATCTTCACCTTCAATAGTTTCTAACCTAATTTTTAGTTCACCATTTTTTTTAATGATTTTAATTTTCTGGTTATTGACCAAGATATTTTCATTCAATTCAATTTCAAAAATCTTTTTTCGACAATCTTCAATTTTTGAATCAAAAAATAATTCCGTTTGAGAAAAAATCTGTTCAACAAGTTCTTCTGAAATTCCAAAAACGGTATCGAAGTTACTTTTAACCTCAACCATTGTCTTCTTCTTAAATTCGAAAACCTCTACAATGTCTATCTCAAATTCCCAAAAACCATTTTCAACTAATTGCGGAATATTAAGTTTAAGGGGGCTTCTTCCAATTTTTATTCTTGTTAGTGCATAAATTACAAATGCTAAGTACGTTTTGCCAGTATTATTCTGCCCACAAAACAAAATCAGTGGTTTGTCTAAATCAATATTAGCATCTTTTATTGCTCCCAATTCTTTTATATGAATTTTCATATTTATTTTCTTTACTATTCAACTTAAATTATTAGCAGTGATGTTTCTTTCTAAATTATTCAGCTTTCTCACACAAAGATAAAGAAACCAATCCAAGCAACAAACTTACTGCAAAATATCATAACATTTTGCTATATTTATGACCAAAACCTTCTCTATAAAAACATGAACCCTACCGAATTAACTTGGAAAACCTCTGACAATCTCAATATTTATGGCAAAAAATGGGAAACAACAATGCCCACAAAAGCCGTAATCTGCATCATGCACGGCATGGGCGAGCATATCAATCGCTATAACCACGTGGCCGAAATGTTTACGTCAAATGGCTACGCCGTAATCGGTTGTGACCAGCGTGGACACGGAAAATCGGGCGGAAAACGGGGGCATTTTCCCGATTTTGAAACTTTTTTGAACGATGTTAATTCCCTTTTGAAAGCCGCATCTGAGCATTTTCCCGAAGCAAAAAAAATCCTTTATGGGCATAGCATGGGCGGAAATTTGGTGGCAAATTATTTACTCCGCCGACAGCCACGCATCACAGGTGCGATGCTTTCTTCGCCGTACTTTCAATTAGCTTTTCAGCCTTCGCCTGCCAAACTTTTTGTTGGCAAACTTTTGAAAGGAATCTTTCCAGCACTTTCAATGAGCAGCGGTTTGGACGCTTCGGCCATTTCACGTGATGTTGATGTTGTAAAAAAATACAACGAAGACCCACTCGTGCATGATAAGATTTCGGCAAAAATGGGAATAGAATTAATCGAAACAGGACAGTGGGCGATTGACAATGCCGAGAAACTAAACGTTCCGACTTTGCTTTACCACGGCAGCGAAGACCGTTTGACATCATTTAAAGCAAGTAAACTATTTGCCGAAAATGCAGGCAAACTCGCAACTTTTGTGGGTTTTGAGGGGCTTTTTCACGAAACTCATAACGAACCCGAGCGGAAAGAGGTTTTCAAGAAAATAATTTTGTGGTTAAATAATTTGGTTTGATGTAACATTGTATAGACGTATTCGATACGCCGCTACTTGATTTCATACAATTAGATAAAAAAATAATGATAAATTAGTTGTCATAACAAATATATATTTTAATTTTGTACGCATAACAATACTTAGTACAACAATTAATATACAATGCCAATTTATCACAAACTCGGAAAGATTCCTGCGAAACGACACACGCAATTTGAAAAGCCTGATAATGCCGGCTTATATTACGAACAACTTTTCGGGACGATTGGCTTCGACGGAATGGCTTCATTGATGTATCACGTTCATCGGCCTACGCAAGTAATGCAAATACTTGATAGTAAGGATATTACACCAAAAATAGCCAATACGCATAATATGATGATGCGGAAATTTATCGGCTTTGATGTTGCCCCAAACGATGATTTTCTTGAAAGCCGAGTGCCGATGATGACCAATGCCGCCTGCACGATTGGCTTGGCGGCTCCGACTAAATCGTTACGAGATTATTTTTATAAAAATACTGATTCCGATGAATTATTATTCATTCATAAAGGTTCGGGAACGCTCCGCACGCAGTTGGGCAATATTAGTTTTGAATACGGCGATTACCTCGTTATCCCTCGGGGTATGATTTATCAAATTGATTTTGACACGTCCAATAATCGTATTTTTTATGTCGAATCACACGCACCAATTTATACGCCCAAACGCTACCGCAATCATTTTGGGCAACTTTTAGAAAGTTCACCCTACTGCGAACGGGATTACAAACTCCCTGAAATTCTCGAAACTTACGACCAGAAAGGCGAGTTTCTGATAAAAATAAAGAAACAAAATCAACTCCACCAGTTAGTTTATCAATACCACCCGTTTGATGTCGTGGGCTTTGATGGATACAATTTTCCGTGGGGATTTTCGATTCATAATTTTGAGCCAATCACGGGGCGTATTCATCAACCGCCACCCGTACATCAGACTTTTCAGAGCGATGCTTTTGTGGTTTGTTCGTTTTGCCCGAGACTTTATGACTATCACCCGAAGGCAATTCCTGCACCTTATAATCACTCCAATATCGACTCCGACGAAGTAATTTATTACGTCGATGGCGATTTTATGAGCAGAAATGATATTTCGCAAGGACATATTACACTCCACCCTGGCGGAATTCCGCACGGCCCGCACCCTGGGGCTATGGAACGGAGCATCGGCAAAACCGCTACGCAAGAATTAGCCGTGATGGTGGACACTTTCCAGCCATTAATGCTTACCGAAAATGCTCTAAAATACGATGATGGGAAGTATTTTCAGAGTTGGAAAACCCCTAACCCCTAAAGGGGAATAAACAACAGGTTCGATTTTACACTTCATAAAATACTAATACAATGTCAGAAATATCAAAAATGGATAGTCAAAACCTTAACTCCCCTTTAGGGCAGTCCGATGGGTCGGTTGGGGGTGTTTGGTCGGTTGTGGGCAATGACTTCCTGCCCATCAACGGTACAGATTATATTGAACTATATGTAGGAAATTGCAGGCAAGCGGCACATTATTACCAAACTGCTTTTGGGTTTCAGCCATTGGCGTATGCTGGACTCGAAACTGGTCTGCGTGATAGGCAAAGTTACGTTGTTCAGCAAGGAAAAATACGTTTGATACTTACTTCTCCACTGCACGGAGAAACAGAAATTGGGCGGCATATTGACCAACACGGCGACGGTGTAAAGGTTGTTGCTCTTTGGGTTAATGATGCCCGTGATGCTTACTACGAAACGATTTCTCGGGGAGCAAAGCCTTATTTTGAACCAATCGAAGAGCAGGACGAATTCGGCAAAGTCGTTCGTTCAGGTATTCATACTTATGGTGATACTGTGCATATTTTTGTAGAACGCAGTGCCTACAAAGGGGTTTTTCTGCCACACTTCAAAGCATGGAAACCAAGTTATAAACCCTCACCAGTTGGCTTGAAGTATGTTGATCATATCGTCGGAAATGTTGGCTGGAATGGCATGAACGAATGGGTAAATTTCTACGGAAAAGTAATGGGTTTCAATCAATTAGTAAGTTTTGATGACAAAGATATTTCGACTGAATATACGGCTTTGATGAGTAAAGTAATGTCGAACGGAAACGGGCGAATCAAATTTCCAATTAATGAGCCAGCCGAGGGCAAAAAACGCTCACAGGTGGAAGAATACCTTGATTTTTATGGTGGGGCGGGCGTGCAGCATCTGGCAGTTGCGACCGATGATATTATCACGACCGTTACGCATTTGCGAGAACACGGCGTTGAGTTTCTGCAAGTTCCTGAGAGTTATTACGAAGATTTGAAAGGCAGAATTGGCGATATTGACGAAGAAATAGAGCAGTTATCTCAACTCGGAATCTTGGTTGATAGAGATGAAGAAGGCTATTTATTGCAAATTTTCACGAAACCGATAGAGCCTCGTCCCACGATGTTTTTTGAAATTATCCAACGAAAAGGAGCAAAATCTTTCGGAAAAGGTAATTTTAAAGCACTTTTTGAAGCAATTGAGCGTGAGCAGGGTTTGCGAGGAACGCTGTAAAATAATTTTGAATGATAGAATAAGTGAGTGAAAGAATAATTAAAATACAGTTCTCTGTTCTATCATTCACTCATTCTATCATTCACTCATTCTATCATTCACTCATTCTATCATTCTATCATTAAATTCATGACCCAAAACTATCATACATACACACCTTCCGACCATGAAGTGTGGCAATTACTTTTTAAACGACAAATCCA
>JANNEN010000196.1:0-6604 GCA_031378715.1 Emticicia sp. | reverse complement strand
ATTTTGAATCGAAAGCCTGACATTATCTTCGGTAAACCAAGCGTTTTCGTTGCGTGCCGAAGCGACCAAAGATTTAATTTCGTTTTCGTTAGAAATGTCTAATAAATAATTTCCGAGTATTGAAAATGTAAGGATTTGGCTTTTTAATTGCATATTTTTGAGAAAATTGTTTGTCGTTGATAAAATCTCACAAAAATACACCTAAACTGAAACTTTGAAGCCTTATATTTGTTTAAAGTTTAGTAAACTATTAAATATATAGAGAGAGTATGGCAATCATGATTACCGACGAGTGCATCAATTGTGGTGCTTGCGAGCCAGAATGTCCAAATACCGCAATCTACGAAGGTGGTGTAGAATGGACTTGGGCGGGTGGAACAAAACTCACCGAAGTTGAGCTGGGCGATGGTTCGGTTATTGGTGGAAAAGACCCGATGAGTCCAGTTTCTGATGAATTTTATTATATTGTGTCCGATAAATGTACTGAGTGCCACGGGTTTCACGAAGAACCACAGTGTGCGGCAGTTTGCCCCGTTGATTGCTGCATAGCCGATCCCGAGCATGAGGAAGATAACGAAACGCTTTTAGCTAAAAAAGCATGGCTTCATGCCGAGGCATAGATTTTTTGATAGACGTTAGTCTGCAAATTCATAGTTATTGAGTCCCCAAGAGATTTTTCTTTTGGGGATTTTTTTGTTAAATCTAAAATTTTCGGCTTTTTTTTTAATTTATTGACCTAATGTCGATTGTCTATTGACCATATAATTCTTGAAATTGTACAAATTTAAGATAAAATTGTATTTCAGAATAATATTTGTTTTTTAATCAATAATACAGAATAATATTTGTTTTTGTAAAAATATAATTATTTCAATAAAATATTTAATTAAATACTACAAAATTGATTTTATTTTATTTATTTTAAAAATATACGCTTTTTTTATACTTAAAATTTGGAATTATATATTTTCTGACAAATATTTGCATAAAAATAAAGCATAACCAAAGATAACTTAAACCAAATATTATTATGAGAAAAGTGATTTTTACCGTATTTTCATTGTTAGTAAATCTCAACCTAATAGCACAGGATACTACCACAAAACCAGCAGAAGAGAAAAAAAGTCCCTTTACGTTTTCGGGGTATGTTGATACCTATTTTTTCGGAAATCTCAATGCTCCTAAGTCAAAATCAAATCTTGGTGCATCGAGTTTTGAACGGGCGTTTGATTATCGGTCGGGTCAGTTTCAAGTCGGTTTGGCTCAAACAAAAATGACTTATTCAACCGATAAAGTTGATGGCGTAATTGATTTGACATTTGGTAATCATGGCGATTTGGGTAATTACGGTAACGCAACGGGTCGTGTTTTGGTTGGTGGAAATGCCGCATCGGGTACAGCACTCGCTATCAAACAAGCGTACCTAACTTGGAAAGCAACTGACAAACTTTCGATAACGGCTGGTCAATGGGGAACCCACATCGGCTATGAAGTGATTGACGCTCCCGTGAATTTTAATTATTCGTTATCAAATCTTTTCACAAATGGCCCATATTATCACACGGGCATTAAGGCAACGGTTGCAACTTCTGCCAAATCATCATTAACATTTGGTGTAATCAATGGTCTTGATTCAAAAGATGATAATAATAGTAAACTGGGACTAATGGGTCAGTTTTATGTGTCGCCTGCGGAGGGTTGGAATGTTTACTTAAACTGGGTCGGAACTGATGAAGGCGTTGGTGTGACAGACAAGGGCATTGACGTTAAATCATACTATTCATTATTTGACCTCACAACTTCGTACCAAATCACTGAAAAATTTTTGCTGGGTGTAAATGCCACCTATGGTACCGAAAATAAAGAAAGCTGGGGTGGAGCCGCAATCTATGCCCAAGCATCATTAACCGAAAAATTTGGTTTAGGTGTTCGTTACGAATATTTTGATAATAAATCGGGCATTCGTTCGCTAAAAAACCGTGAAGAAATGGGAACTTCTGTAAACTCTTTTACGCTCACGGGAAATGTCATTATTTCGGATAATTTATTGTTCAAACCCGAATTTCGTTTAGATGCCTACCCAAAATCTAAGGCAGGAATGGCTCAGTTTGAAGACAAAGACGGCAAATTTACCAAAGATTCGCAATCAACTTTTGGCGGAGCATTGATTTTTAAATTTTAATTACAAACCTAAACTAAATACCTAAATTTTGTACAACACTTAAATCAAAACCATTATGCGAAAAAATCCTTTACCCCTCATTATTTTACTCGTTTTAGCAATGGTGGCATTATTTATGCCCGCAGTGCCAACAACAATTGTTACCGAAGGCATCAACTCGGGCGATACCGCTTGGATGTTGGTCAGTACTGCCTTAGTACTCATTATGACCCCTGGACTTGCCTATTTTTATGGCGGCATGGTCAATACCAAAAATGTTATTTCGACTATGCTGCAAAGTTTTATTGCAATGGGTGTAATTTCTGTACTTTGGGTAACGGTCGGTTACAGCCTTGCCTTTGGAGAATCAATCGGTGGTTTTGTTGGCAATCCAATGACCCACTTTATGTTTGCTGGTGTTTTGGAAAGCAAGCCGTGGTCACTTGCCCCAACAATTCCTTTGGTAGTTTTTGCTTTTTTTCAATTGAAATTTGCGGTCATTACCCCCGCATTAGTTACAGGTTCGTTGGCCGAGCGAATCAATTTTAAGTCTTATGTACTGTTCATAATTCTGTTTAGTTTGTTTGTTTACGCTCCATTGGCTCACTGGACGTGGCACCCCGAAGGTTTCCTTTTCAAGATGGGTGTGCTTGATTTTGCGGGTGGAACGGTCGTCCACATGTCGGCAGGTTGGGCGGCTTTGGCGGGTGCAATTTACTTGCGTCGTCGTCGTACGCACGTTGAGGGTAGTTTTTTGCCTCCCGCAAATATTCCTTATGTGCTTTTAGGAACTGGTTTATTGTGGTTCGGTTGGTTCGGCTTCAATGCTGGTTCGGCTTTGAGTGCAGGTACATTGGCTGCTTCTGCGTTTGCCACAACTAACACTGCCGCTGCCTCGGCTGGTTTGGCTTGGGTGCTTTTTGATGCCGCACGTGGCAAGAAAGTTTCGGCTTTGGGTTTCTGCATTGGGGTTGTCGTTGGTTTGGTAGCTATCACGCCAGGGGCAGGTTTCGTAACGATTCCTCACTCAATATTTATTGGTACTATCGCCTCAATTATCTCAAACTATTTAGCCCACTTGAAAACTAAAACTGCCTTAGATGATACCCTCGATGTATTTCCTTGTCACGGTGTGGGCGGAATGGTCGGTATGTTGATGACAGGTATTTTTGCGAATAGAGGAGTTAATGCAGCTGTTACCGAAGAAATCGGTCAAGGTTTAGCTTTCGGTGAATCAAAATTGTTTATAAACCACGTTCTTGCATTAGTTATTGTATCGGTATTTGCCTTTGCAATGTCATTTGTGATGTTGAAAATCACTGATTTGATTTTGCCCTTGCGAGTTTCAGAATCTGACGAGAAAGTTGGCTTAGATGTAAGCCAGCACGATGAGTCGTTGGTGGAAGCGTAATTAATTCTGAATTCAGAGTTCTGAATTTTTGCATGAAGAAATTCTAAAATAAAATAATAAAATCACAATTACGGTTCAAACCGTTATTTTATTGTGGTTTTGTTGTACTCCAAAAGCAAAATGCCCGCCAAATTGGTGGGCATTTTCTTTGCTGGTGTTTTGAATACTATTCACTTGTCTAAACTCAGGAATTCAAAATAAATTTTGACAAAAATTTCGATAAAACTGATTCCTACATTTGTTTTTCCTGTAAAAACCCTTCCCATTCATCTACCACTTTTCCTTTCAATACTCTTGGAAATTTACTTTGCCCACCAACTTTGCCCCGCAATGCCATCCAATCGTAGAAAACTTGTGTAGGTAAAGCCTTTACAAAAATATTTTTTAGCCCGTGTTTACGTTCCACGGCGTAATCGTCGTTCAATTCACAGATTCGTTGGTCAATCAACTCACAAAGTTGTTTTTCATCAACTTTTTCGTCAGTTGCAATGTACCACTGATGAGCAAAAAGCGGCTCGTGTTTCAGACCCACAACGGTAAACTCTCGAATATCCACCCCCAATTCTTTGGAAACCAACTCAATGGCGTGATTCATGTTATCAACGGAAAGATGCTCGCCGCAAAGGCTCAAAAAATGTTTTGTGCGACCAGTGATTTTTATTTCCATGAGTTTTTTATCGGTAAATTTCACTGTATCACCAATCAGATACCGCCAGGCACCCGCACAAGTCGAAATCAGTAAGGCGTAATCAACGTCTTCTTTTACATCACCCACCATTAAGGTTTCAGGATTTACTACTAAATTTCCGTCTTCGTCAAAATTTTCTTCATTAAATGGAATAAATTCAAAAAATATTCCTCGGTTGAGTACCAAGCGGGGATTCCCATCGGGACGGTCCTGGTAAGCCAAAAATCCTTCCGAAGCCATGTAAGTTTCGATGTAAATGACTGGCTTCCCAAACAACCTTTCGAGGCCTTGTTTATAAGGATCTAACGAAACTCCCCCCCACGCAAAAGCCGTCAGATTGGGCCACATTTCGTGAATATTGTTAAGATTATAACGTTTTATGATGCGTTCGAGCAGAATAGTATGCCACGCAGGCACACCCGCCAAAAAACCAATATCCCAATTTGGAGCATTGAGGGTTATGTCTTCCAGTTTGTTTTCCCAGTCACGGAGGGCGGATATTTTTTGTCCAGGTTTATAAAAATTTTGAAACCAAATTGGAATTGTACCAGTTGTGATACCGCTCAAATCTCCCTCGTAGTGCGAATCAACCTCGTTGAGAGCCGTACTTCCGCCCAGCATCAAGTAACCTTTTTCAAACAAGTCGGCGGGAAGTTCAGTATATTGTCCAAGGGTAATAATCTGATTAATACTCGTTCGCTGAATGGCCTTAATCATATCTTTCGTAACGGGAATCGCCTTTGAAGCGGCATCAGATGTACCCGAACTCAAAGCAAAATATTTAACTTTACCTGGCCAACAAACATTTTTTTCGCCCAATCGTGCCTTATGCCACCACTCATTATAGATTTTGGTATAGTCATAGATTGGTACGTATTTTTTAAATTTTTCGTAAAAATCATCGCCTTCATCAAAAATTGATGAACTCAAAATCTCTTCAAAATTAAATTTTTCACCAAATTGAGTATATCGTGCCTTCGAAATCAATTTGGTAAATGTCTTTTTTTGCCATTTAGCAGGTTTGATTTTACGAATTTGTTGAATTTTACTCGTAAATTTAATACTACCCTTCAATAATCTGCCTAAAACTGCCATATTTTTGTCTTTTTACTACAAATTAATAGTTTTGATTCAATGTTAATTTCCCCGAAACCATTTCGCTAAATTTCTTGAACGACCCTGCAAGAACTCAGAACTCATAATTAAGAACTCACTAAATTTTCCAACGCTTCAAGTCTTTGATTGTCTTGTGGGCCGTCATGTCATAATGGATTGGTACGACTGTCACATAATTTTGCTTTAATGCGAGCATATCAGTACCTTCGGCATCAGGTTCACGATTTACAAAATCCCCGCCCATCCAAAAGTACGGTCGGCCGTGCGGGTCAGTTCGGGCATCAAATTCCTCGTGCCAATAGCCATTTGCTTGTCGGCAAATTTTTATTCCTTTGATTGGCTCGTTCGAAAACTTGGGGAAATTTACATTTAAAGCTACATTTTCGGGAAATTCCTTCGCCAATGCTTTTTCGGTAATTCGTTTTATCCAACGCTTTACGTGCGAAAACTCCGCATCGTATTTAAAATCATCTAACGAAAAACCAATCGACGGAATACCTTCGATTGCTCCCTCAACGGCTGCCGACATCGTACCCGAATAAATAACCGAAATGGAGGCATTCATACCGTGATTGATACCACTAACAACCAAATCAATTTTACGTCCTTTCAAAAAATGGTGCTTTGCTAATTTCACACAATCGGCGGGCGTACCCGAACATTCATAAGCTTCGATTAGGCTGCGGTTGGTGTTTTTAAATAATTTCGATTTTCGGGTGTGTAGCGTACTATCAACCGTGATGGCGTGTCCCATACCCGAGTTCGGGCTATCGGGAGCAACAACCACGACTTCGCCAATTTTCTTCATTACTTCGATCAAAACCGCAATGCCTTTTGATGTAATTCCGTCGTCGTTTGTAACTAATATTAGTGGTTTCATAAATTGTGGGACGAACTTTTAGTTCGCCATTAATATTTTATGCAAATTAACAAAATGATAGGCAAGTGGCACTAAAAACGAAGAAGAAAGTTTTGTAAGAAAGTTTTTTTTGACTAAAATGAAGGGGGTGGATTTTCTAAAAATTCAAATCAGCGAATTAATTTTTTCAATGTATCGCTCAAAACGCTCGAAGTTTTGCGTAGGTTTTCCAGACTCAACATAGACAACTGATAGCTTTTCATCAGATAAATTTAAAAGATTCAGCCTGCCCAAAATATTCTTTAAATGCCTCGCCGTACCTTCATTTCCATCAAAAATACTTAAATTCGGAGCAAATTGCTTGAAAAT
>JANNEN010000183.1:0-60418 GCA_031378715.1 Emticicia sp. | reverse complement strand
TCAGAATGGAGCCCCCTCGCAACTCGAAACTTTTGATTATAAACCGACGCTTACCAAGATGATGGGGCAGGATTTGCCAGCATCAATCCGAAACGGGCAGCGACTCACGGGCATGACTTCCAACCAAACCAAGTTTCCGTTGATGGGTTCGTTTTTTGATTTTAAGCAATACGGGCAGTCGGGGGCGTGGGTGAGTGACTTATTCCCGAATATGGCCAAAATCGTTGATGACCTCTGCATCATCAAAACCATGAATACCGATGCCATCAACCACGACCCCGCTCTGACTTTCCTGCAAACGGGAGCCCAAGTCGGTAATCGTCCGAGTATGGGAGCGTGGGCGAGCTATGGTTTGGGTAGCGAAAACAAAAATTTGCCCGCATTTTGCGTGTTGCTTTCTCGTGGGCGGGGCAATGGGCAAGGCGTTTACTCAAAACTTTGGACAAACGGCTTCTTAGATTCGACCCACCAAGGCGTGGTATTTAGCAGTGGCGAAGACCCGATTTTATACCTCAACGACCCCGAAGGCACCGACAAAGCGGCTCGCCGAAGAATGTTAGATAAACTGGCGGAACTCAATCACTTGGGTTTTGACGAAAACGGCGACCCCGAAGTGCAAGCCAAAGTACAGCAGTACGAAATGGCGTACCGAATGCAAACGGCCGTACCCGAACTCACCGACCTGTCGAAAGAACCCGACCATATAATAAAGATGTACGGCCCCGAGTGCTTGGTGCCTGGTACGTATGCTGCCAATGCCCTTTTGGCTCGAAAACTCTCCGAGTCGGGCGTGAGATTTGTGCAACTTTACCACCAAGGCTGGGATCAGCACGGAAACCTTCCCAACGAAATGCCTCTCCAAGCCCAAGACGTTGATCGGGCTTCGGCAGCACTCATCACCGATCTAAAACAACGGGGACTTTTGGACGAAACACTCGTAATTTGGGGCGGAGAATTTGGCCGAAGCAACTACTGCCAAGGCACTTTTACGAAAGATAATTACGGGCGTGACCACCACCCACGGGCGTATAGTATCTGGATGGCGGGCGGGGGCGTAAAACCTGGCATCGTTTGGGGCGAAACCGACGAATTTGGGTATAATATCATCAAAGACCCCGTGCATATTCATGATTTTCATGCAACCATTATGCACCTCATGGGACTCAACCACGAACAACTCACCTACAAGCATTTGGGCAGAAGATATAGACTAACCGACGTGGCAGGAAATGTTATTTCGGGGTTAATGGCTTGAACAATTATCAATGTTCAATTAACAATTATCAATTGGGCGGCATACCGCTATCATTCTTACTATTCGGTCTTGTGAGAAAAAAACTCAAAACTCAGAATCGCACGGGCGACCCCGTCAGAACTAAAAAATGACCCGTTTCTATAAAATATCCTCATATTTACTGCTTTGTTTGAATATTCTCTTGCTTTTTTTCTTGTTGTTTGAAGCACAGGTAAGTATTCCATTTTGGATAAGCCCCCTCGGACGAATGCACCCACTTTTGCTGCATTTGCCGATTGGCTTTGCGGTGATTTTGGTGATTTTTTCATTTCTGAAAAAAGAAATTGAGGCAAAAAGCTACGAAATGCTTCTCCGATTGCTGTTAAATCTCACGGCACTTTCGGCGGTAATTGTGGCAATAATGGGCTTTTTCTTATCAAAAGAAGGCGGTTATGACGAAAATTTATTACAAATCCACAAATGGACGGGAGTGGTAGTAAGTTTTTTGTGTTATGTTTCTATGCTATTTTACGAGAACTTTTTTTTAAAAGCCCTCCCTTTTGGAGAGGGCTGGGTGGGGTTTGTTTTATTAACCTTTATCGCCATCGCTGGGCATTTTGGGGCGGGTATTACGCACGGCGAAAACTACCTTTTTGAAGCCTTTGAAACAAAAACCGTCATACCCGTTTTTTCGGAAAATAGTGCCATGTACACAGCGGCTGTTTACCCGATTTTGGAAGCAAAGTGCGTAGCTTGCCACAATGACCAAAAAACCAAAGGTCAGCTCAATATGAGTAGCATTGAGAAAATACTAAGAGGTGGAAAAAACGGCATGATTTGGAAAATCGGTGATGCTTTGAATAGTCATATTATTCAGCGAGCAAGCCTGCCGCTTGATGACAAAGAACACATGCCCCCCCGAGGAAAAACCCAACTCACAACTGATGATATTGCGATACTGACAGCTTGGATAAATGAAGGTGCTGATGTACAAAAAACGTTCAAAAACTACGTGGCAAGTTCGGAAACCAAGAAATTAGCCTCAAAATTGATTGACACAAAAACCGCCCAAAAAGCCGCAAAAACTTATGACTTTTCGATGCCTTCGGAGTCGGATTTGAAAGCAGTAAATACGCCTTTTTGTTCGGTTTTTCAGTTTGCTTCAAACTCCCCTGCCTTGCAAGCCGATTTTTTTGTGAGTAAAAAATACGACCGAAAAAACTTAGAAAACCTCTCGAAAGTCAGCCAACAATTAGTGATGCTGAACCTTGCCAAAATGCCCGTCAAAGATGAAGATATTTCGCTGATTGCAAATTTTCAGAATCTTGAAAAACTGACCTTAAACCAAACTGACATTACTGGAAGTACGCTCGAACAACTCCAAAAGTGCAAAAAACTTGAATCCATTGCTTTGTCAGGAACAAAAATCTCGAAAGAAAACCTTCAAAAATTGCTTGATTTGCCAAATCTGAAAGAAGTTTTTGTTTGGAATACTGCCATTAATGAAGCAATGGTAGCGGAGTTTTCTAAGAAATATCCTAAAATAAAATTCGACAAGGGTGGAGTCGATAACCCCGATGAAGTGCTGAAACTCAATCCGCCGATATTGGTCAATGAGGAGTTTGTAATCAAAGGCAATATGCCCGTGATCTTCAAACACACCCTCAAAGATGTCAAGATTCGCTACACAACCGACGGCACCGACCCCGACTCTACAACTGCAAATGTTTATGATAAACCATTGATAATCAGCAATTTTACCAAAATAAAAGCCCTCGCAACCAAACAAAACTGGTACGCCAGCCGAAAAGTTGAGTACAGCTTTTTCAAAACAAATTTTGTACCCGACAGCGTGTATTTACTAAACTCACCCGACCCAAAATACTCGGGCAAAGGGGCTTTGAGTTTATACGATTTGAAGAAAGGCCCGAGCGATAATTTTAGCGATAAGGCTTGGCTCGGTTTTCGGGACAAAGACTTCGTTACTTTTTTTGAATTTAAAGTACCAAAGCCAATCAAAGGGCTGACTATCAGTTATTTACAAAAAATGGATTCGTATTTGATGCCGCCCGCAACGGTCGAGATTTGGGGGGGGAATAATAAAGATGATTTGAAAATAATTCAAAAAATCACGCCAAAACAGGCAGCCAAAATGGAAGTAAATACTAATTTAGGTATTGATATTCCGATTGTTTCGGGCAATTTTAAGGTAATAAAGGTTGTGGTAAAACCACTTTCAAAACTCCCCGTTTGGCACGTTGGTAAAGGACAAAAGGCTTGGTTTTTTGTCGATGAGGTGTTTTTTAACTAAGAACCTGTTTAATTTGTCTTACATGAAATAAAACCTGATTCTATGTGCTTTTGCGGTGCAGATAAGCCATTTTCGGCGTGCTGTGAACTAATTATTCAAGGAAAAACTCCAGCCCAAACCGCCGAACAGTTGATGCGGTCGAGGTATTCGGCCTATGCGAGTATTGAGCCTGCGTACTTGATTCGAACGAAGCATACTACTTTGCTAAAAAGCCAAAATGAAGCTGACATCAAAGCTTGGGCCAAAGAAAACAAATGGCAAAAATTAGAGATAATTTCAGTCAAAAACGGTCAAGCTGATGATACCACTGGCGAAGTCGAATTTAAAGCCTACTTCGTTGATTATCAAGACACTATGCAAGTTCACCACGAGAAATCTTCTTTTATAAAAGAGCGTGAAGAATGGTTTTACATAAACGGAATCATTGACCCTAAAAGTATCACTCAAAATCGCAATGACTACTGTGCGTGCGGAAGCGGCAAGAAACACAAAAAATGCTGCGGCAAATAACCGCTTTTCTAAGAAAACCAAACAAATAAGCCTACCTTTGACTCCCACAATGTACGCCTTAAAACTTTCATAAATATATGGTACTTCTTCACAAACACCTTACCTTTGTGGTTTGGTTAATTTTCCTTTTTTTAGCAAGTATGTCAGCCGTTTCTCAAAAAACACTACCCGATTATTCTAAACAATTATTCGACAAACACGATAATTTTAAAGAAAAAAGCCTCGTAAACCGCCGTTTTAAACATAAAGATATTGTCCCTTTGGTGGAGGCTCTGCCCTTTGAGATTCAGAAAATCGGACAATCCTTTGAGCAACGAACGATTTATCAAATCAAACTCGGGACTGGTAAAATAAAGATTTTGCTTTGGTCACAAATGCACGGCGACGAACCAACCGCCACGATGGCTTTGATGGATATTTTTAAGTTTTTTCAGGTGGGCGGCACTCCACTGGGCGGCACTCCACTGGGCGGCACTCCGCTGGGCGGCATTCCGCAAAAAAATGACGGTTTTGATGAACTTAGAACCAAAATCTTGGAAAAATGTACGCTTTATTTCGTACCAATGCTCAACCCCGACGGAGCAGAACGCTACCAAAGACGCACCGCTACCGATATTGATATGAACCGTGATGCCCTGCGTTTTCAAACCCCCGAAGGGCAAATTTTGAAGCAATTACAGGACGACATCAAACCCGAATTTTCGTTTAATCTGCACGATAAAGGCACAAAATACAGTGCAGGTGCAAGCGGAAATCAAGCTACGGTTTCGTTTTTGGCAACTTCTTATGACTTTGAAAAAAACTGGAACCCGACTCGTACCCGAGCCATGCAAGTAATTTGTGGAATGTACGAAACCTTGCAGCAGTTTATCCCCAATAATCTCGGCCGCTGGAACGACGACCACGAACCACGAGCTTTTGGTGATAATATTGCCAAATGGGGCAGTAGTTTGATTTTGATAGAATCGGGCGGCTACAAAGATGATATTGAAAAACAATTCATCAGAAAACTCAATTTTGTAGCGATTTTGACAGGTTTACAAGCAATTGCTGAAAAATCTTACCGAAAACACAAACTAAAAACCTACGAATCAATACCGAATAACGATAAATATTTGTTCGATTTGCTGATTCGCAATGCCGAATTTGTGCAAGACGGTAAAACTATTATTAAAGATATTGGTATCAATTTGACTGAAAAAAATATTAAAAACGCTACCGATTTTGAATATTCGAGCGTTATTGAAGACATCGGAGATCTTTCTACGTTTTGGGGAATCAAAGAAATTGATGCGAAAGGTCTGACAGTCAAGCCATTACGAGATTTTCCCGAAGCGACCAAAAATCTAAAAATTTCGGAAAGAGAAATGTTAAATACCGAACTAAACATCAACGAAACTCCGAGTTTTGTTTTGGTAAAGAACAACGAAGTGAAACACGTCATTCTGAATGGACAGATTAAATAACAGCCCCACCGAAGCGTCGGTCGCCCTGCCCTCCCCGATGAGGCGAGGGTTTAAAAGAACATTTATTGCTTTTATGATTGGAAGGAAAAAAAAAGGCCTGTTGATTTTGAAAGCCCTCCCCACTGGGGAGGCTTGGGTAGGGCTTTTCCTCCTCTTTTTTTCCTTTTCCACCACCGCCCAAAAAGCCTACGTACTCGGCAAAGCCGTTGATAAAATGACGGGCAAGCCTATTGCGGCAGCTACGGTGTTGAACAAAAACACTAAACAACTCACCAAAACGGCTGATAATGGTAATTTTTTGGTGCGTGCTACGAAGGGCGATTCTATCAAAATCTCCTCAATAGGCTACAAAATAGCCGCAATTGCTTGGGACGGCACTAATACTGAACCAACAATCGAAATGCGGCAAGATGCCATCGTTCTGCCCGAAGTCGTGATTCGGGATAAACGAATGGAGCAAGTGAAAAAACAAATCGACGAACTCATGGCCACACCCGAGGCTTCGAGCAAGCTCAAATGGAGGGATATTTCAAACCTCATCAATACCAATACTTCGGCTCCTGGCACAATCGGCATTTCGATTGATGGCCTTTACGAGCTTTTTAGCAAAGAAGGCAAATCTCGCCGAAAATTAGCGGCCATGAAGCAGGAAGACCTCCGAAAACTCTTAGTCGAGTACCGCTATAATGCCGAATATATTTCGTTCGTAACGAAGTTGAAGGGGCAGGAACTGAAAAATTTTATGAAATTTTGTAGTTTGCCCGAAAACTTTGTTTTGACCGCTTCCGACTACGATCTTACATTGGAAGTCTATCGGTGCTTGGACGAGTTTCAGCGAGTGCCGAGTTTTAAGTATTAGCACGTAGTTAGTTGAAAAAGAAAACACTTCAAAAAACAAAAGTTGTCATCAAAACTATAATTTCGCCGTGTTAATAATTTGTTAAAGAATAGAAGATTTTGATATATTTTCCTCAAAAATCACTAATTTGTCATAAAAACCATCAAAACAACATGAAGAAAGTAATTTTAGTAAGCATTTTCATTTTAGTCACAAACCTGACATTTGCCCAAGGGATTGTCTTTGAACCAACCATTGAGGCCGCATTTCAGAAAGCAAAAGCTACGGGCAAATCGGTTTTTGTGGAATGTTACTCGCCCAACTGCCCAATTTGTATGAGCTTGGAACCAACGCTCAAAAATGCCGAAGTGGGTAAATTTTACAACCAAAATTTCGTAAACTACAAACTCAACGTCGAAGATGCCAAACAAGTAGCATTTTTGACCAAGAAAAAAATCTATTTACCAGGATTTCCGTTGTTTTTTTATTTCGATAATAATCAAAATATTCTGCACCTAACCGACCCCGTAAATACGCCCAAAGATCTGGTTCAACACGCTAAAACGGCCCTTGATCCGAACCAACAAACGGGTGGCTTTTGGAAAAAATTTCAAGCAGGAAACCGAGATATTAGCACCATGACAGGCTTAGCATACTTGCTCCGTGTGACCCAAGACACGGCTCGTAATATGTTGGTAGCCAATGAGTTATATAACAATTATCCAAAAAATAATTTGAGCGATAAGCAAAGTTGGGCAATTGTCAAGAAGTGTATCATGGATATTGAAAATGGCTTTGCCGAACATTGGCTCAATAACATGGAAACAGCCAAAAAATACGCCGCCGAAGAGGGTCACGCAGGAAGCGAAATGAACGCCCTCGGAATGCTGGTGCAGATGGCCATTTACGACCCCAAAGGAGCAAAATATTCATTGGCAAAAGTAAATAAACTTAAAAAGTACATGGGCGTTATTGGTGCCGCCCAATACGCATCGGGATCTACGTGGCAAATCGAATGTCCCGCTATCATGCGTGAGCAAGGACAAGATAAAGCATTTGCTTTCTTGCAAAGCCTCATCAATGCACAAACTCAACCGCAGCTTTTGGTATATTACGTAACTTTTTTTAATACAAATTTTACGGACGGAAAATACGCCAACAATGCCCGCCAATGGCTCGTAAAAGCCCGACCATTATTGAAAACCGAGCAGGAAATAGCAAATCTTAGCTACGAATCAGCAAGATTATATCAGAAAGCAGGAGATTTAACCAATGCTAAAAAAGATATTGTAACCGCCAAAACAAACATTACCGTAGCAAAAACGAAGGTCACAGACCCAAATCTCAAAAAGATAGTAGCAAACATCGAATCGAGTATTAACAAACTGGCTGGAGAGTTGAAGTAGCCCCCCCAACACTGCCTCCCTAATAGAGCAGTGCTATTAATTTAAAGAATTTACCTACGCTAACGCTGGCAGGGTTTTGAACCCTGCCAGCGTTGAAACTAAGATTAATTAAATTTGGAAACTATTTAAAAACCTTAAATTGACAGCATTACCCTAATAGAGAAGGCTTCTTTGCAGGTCAAACTTTGCAAATTGACCAAAGAATAGAATAAAGTTTACGACTTTTGTGTAAAATTTACTTGCGAAAAAAAATCAAAGAAAAATAGAATGACTCTTTTCAACGTATATCCACTTTATGATATTGAGCCTGTGAAGGCTCAAGGTTCTTATCTTTGGGACAAGACAGGACAACAATACCTTGATCTTTACGGTGGTCACGCCGTGATTTCGGTGGGACATACGCACCCGTATTACGTCCGAAAACTTACACAACAACTCAAAAATATTGGTTTTTACTCAAATTCCGTCAAAATCCCGTCACAAGACGAACTGGCCGATAAATTGGGAAAACTGTCGGGTTTGAAAGATTATTTTTTGTTTTTGGCAAATTCAGGAGCCGAAGCCAACGAAAACGCCTTGAAATTGGCATCGTTTTATAATAGACGCAAGAAAATCATTGCTTTCTCAAAAGGTTTTCATGGGCGAACCTCAGCTGCCGTTGCCGCAACCGACAACCCGTCGATTCAAGCACCAATAAATTTTGCTGACCATGTGCAGATTTTACCTTTCAATGACGTAGAAGCTCTCAAACGTGCCGTTGATGATGAAACCTGTGCCGTAATCGTTGAAGGTATTCAGGGCGTAGGCGGAATAAATGTGGCCACTGACGACTTCATGCGGGCAATCCGCAAGGCCTGCAACAAAACAGGGGCGATTTTTATTCATGATTCCGTACAATGCGGCTACGGGCGGTCGGGAAAATTCTTTACCTTTCAGCACAGTGGCGTAAAACCTGATATTATCACCATCGCCAAGGGAATGGGCAACGGCTTTCCGATTGGTGGCGTCTTGATTTCACCAAAATTTGAAGCAAAACACGGAATGTTAGGCACAACCTTTGGCGGAAATCATCTGGCGTGTACTGCTGCAATCGCCGTTCTGGATATTATCAAGAAAGAAAAACTCGTACAAAATGCCGCCAATATCGGGGATTATTTTTTCAAACACCTCAAAGGAATCGCAGGAATAAAAGAACTCCGTGGACAAGGCTTAATGATTGGTATTGAGTTTGAAAAACCCGTTGGGCCAATTAGAAATGCCATGCTATTTGAGCATAAAATCTTCACGGGCGTAGCGGGAACGCACACCATGCGACTTTTACCGAGTTTGGCAATGACCATCAAAGAGGCTGATATTTTTTTAGATGCTTTGAAAAGGGTTTTAAGTAGTCAATGAACCTGTTTAAAATTACAGCAAAACCATCATGCAAACCCTAAAACTTACCATCGAAAACCACATTGCTCGGGTGACAATCAATCGCCCCGAAAAAGCCAATGCCTTGAACCAAACCGCTTGGGACGAAATAACCGAATTATTTGAAAGTCTTGACGAAAACCCCGACGTGCGAGTAATTGTACTGGAAGGTGGCGAAAGCAAGCACTTCTGTGCAGGTATTGATTTGAGTTTGCTAATGTCGGTTTCGCAGGCCGATATCACTTGCGAAGCTCGCCGCCGTGAGCGGATACGCAAGGATATTCTGCGGCTACAAGCACCCATCAATGCTATTGAAAATTGCTCAAAACCCGTGCTGGCTGCTATTCATGGCGGTTGTATTGGTGGCGGCATCGACTTGGTTTGTGGTTGTGATATGCGTTATTGCACTGATGATGCTTATTTTACCATCAAAGAAATTGATATGGGAATGGTGGCCGACTTAGGCACTTTGCAGCGTTTGCCAAAACTCATCGGTGATGGTTTGGTGCGAGAAATGGCCTACACGGGCAGAAATGTTGAGGGGCAAGAAGCCGAAAAAATTGGTATAGTTAATCGGTCTTTTGAAAACAAAGAAACGATGATGCAACACGTAATGAAAATAGCAGTAAACATTGCCGCAAAATCGCCCGTTTCGGTTCGTGGAACAAAGCATATTTTGCTCCACACCCGTGACCACTCGGTGGCCGACGGGCTAAATTATATAGCCACTTGGAATGCTGCAATGTTGATTTCAAATGATTTAAAAGAGGCCTTCTCTGCAAAAATAGAAAAGCGTGAATCGAATTTTGAGGACTGAAAAACCAGCAATAAAATTACTTTTTCTCGAGTTTTATATCTCCATTAATCGCTTCAAATTATCACCATAAGCCGACCCTGTTTCTATTTTAGAGGCTTTGGCATCTCGCATGATTATTAAATACTTTCCAGAAAAATACTTTTGTAACTCCTTGATTAGCAACGAATTAACGATTGACGAGCGACTAACTCGCACGAAACTTTCGGGGAGTTTTTCTTCGAGCGATGCAATCGTATAATTTGTCAAAAACTGTTTTCCATCAGTTGTATTCAAGAAAACATACTTTCGAAATTCCATCATAGCTACCTTTGACAAAAATATTGGCACTCGGCAGGGCTTCGCCTTTGCGGTCGGTTATTTTTCCCTTGATGGTGTAGCCGCTTTGCCCCCAGAGCTGGAATTGAAGAAATAACAAAAAAACAGGTAGTAGCTTTCTCATGAATTTATGACATTGATATCGCAAATTTATTTTAGAAAAGTATTTTACAGACGTTTTTTCAGACAAACGCCTGATTTTGAAGAATAAACTTAGAGGATAACGGAGTGAACAAATCAAGATTCAAAAAAAAGCATCTTCAAACTGCATGATTTCAAATTTTTCACCGACCGTTATAGCAATAATATCAAAACGCACTTTTCCGTGCCAATCGTGCTGATAAATGTAGTTTTCGGCAGTTTTGATGATAAGCCGAGCTTTATTTTTTGAAATCGTTTGCTCAGGGAATCCGTGATCTACTTCCGACCTTGCCCGCACTTCCACAAACACGAGCCAGTCGGTTTGCAGAGCCACTATGTCGATTTCGCCTTTGCCGTGGGTATAATTTTGGTCAAGAATTTCGTAGCCTTTCTTTTGCAAAAACTTTGCTGCCATTGCCTCGGCTTTGTTGCCCGTGTCGTTGTGTTCGGCCATGATTGTAGAGCGAGTTTCCAACTTGCTTTTATATATTATGCTTTGACAAGTTATAAACTTGTCCTACATTAATTCCGCAATGACGGTTTCACCACCCACGGGTTTATCATCAAGATTGACCAAAATCTTGGCATTTAAGGGCAAGAAAATATCAATTCGTGAGCCAAACTTAATGAAACCAAACTCCGAACCTTGCTCAACAGCTTGCCCTTCCTTGACGTACCAGCAAATTCGGCGAGCCAAAGCCCCCGCAATCTGGCGAAACAAAACCTCCGTGCCGTTGTGGTGTTTCACGACGATTGTCGTGCGTTCGTTTTCGGTGCTTGACTTTGGGTGCCAAGCCACCAAATATTTGCCCGCATGGTATTTGGCATAAGTTACGATGCCCGCAATCGGATTAAAACTTATGTGTACATTGAGTGGCGACATAAAAATAGAAACCTGACGGCGTGGACCTTTAAAGTATTCTGTTTCGACTACCTCTTCAATCACGACCACTTTTCCGTCGGCAGGAGCGATGATGTGCTTTGGATTTACGGGCGTCGTTCGGGTGGGTTTTCTGAAAAACTGCACCACGATTACAAACAAAAATAAACTCACGATGAGCAGTAGTGTATGCAAAATTGCTTGTTCGGGCAAAAAATATCTGAGCGTAACATTGATTATCAATAGTCCGATGATTGTCAAAGAAATCGTTCCTGTGCCTTCTTTATGAAGTGTCATTTTGGGTGCTGTTTAGTTTTTTAGAACTGCAAATATAATCAAACAATGTTTTTGCGTTATCTTCACGGCTCAATATATTTATTAACCGTGTGTAAAAGCTGTGGATAAGTTAGTGTTTCACGTGGAAAAACTCTTGATATTTTATGAAAAACTTGTTTTTTTGGCAAAATTGGCCTAAAAATGAACGATTTAGCTTCGTTTTTGTGCTGATTGTTTTTTTTATTTCTATTTCAACGCTGTCGTTTTATTGGTTCAATGGCTTAGAAAATGTTGTTCGTTGGGATATTTTGAGCGAACTCGATGAGATTCCTGCAACCACGGAAACTTTTTCGGACGGCACACTGAAATTTACCATCAACGGAAATGCTTACATTGTAAAAGAACGTTTTCTGGCTTCGGCGATGAATATCAACCTTTGGGCAAACAATATCTTCGTGGCTTTGCTTGGTCTGGGTCTTTGCTTGCTGCTGAGTGCTTTTTCGGGCATGAGCCGCTATTGGTTTTTAGGTGGAATGGTTTTACTTGCAGGAGTTATCATTACGTTTCATCTCGAAATTATTTTTAATACAACCAATCAGTTGCCCTTTTTGGTGACTTTCGGAGCATTGGCGGGGCTGGCTTTTTACTTCAATACGTTTGCAATGCAAGTAAGTTTTCTGAGAAAATTCTTGGCTTTTGTAGCTCTGATAATCGTTGCAAGCATATTTGTTTTATCGCAATCCAAAACGCCTAATCCTGCGATAGCTATTGCTTCGTATGGTTTACTTTCGGCAATTATTATTTCGGCTGTATTTATTTTGTTTGTTTCGCACGAAATCTCGGCGGGTTTGGTTTGGATTATTTCAAATTCGGGCGTAAAAAACCGCAACCATATTCCTTCATTTTTGATGATTTCGGGTATTTATCTGCTCAATATCCTGCTTATTTATCTCGAAAAATCGCAGTACATCGACTGGAATATTATTTCTATCAACCCCGTAGTGCTGCTTGGTATTTCGATAGTTTTAGGTCTTTGGGGATTCCGAAACTATTCCGAACAAGCAAATTTCTTTGATTATCGCCGCACTGGCTCGTGGCTTTATTTGGGTTTGGCTATCATCACCACGGCAACTATCGCTCTTGCGTATGCCACCGCCAACGACCCGCTCATTGAGGCCTTCGAAGATTATATTTCTTATTGCCATTTGGCGATGGGTGTTTGCTTTTTTGCCTACATTATCATCAATTTCACGCAACCACTCCAAAAGGGTTTTGAAATACACAAGGTTATCTACAAGCCAAAGTTTTATGAATTGCTGCTTTTCAGATTAGCGGCCGCTGTTTTGGTTTTTGTGCTTATCTCGTTCAAAAATTATAATAATTACTTCCAAACCAAGGCGGGATATTATAATGCCGTGGCCGATTATTATACCGCAGCCCAAGATTTTGCGGCCGCCGAAACATTTTATAAAGAAGCCCTACATTTCGACATCAGAAACCACAAATCAAATTACGCACTGGCATCATTAGCCATGAATAATAATGACAAAGAAAACACGGGATTATTTCTCAAAAATGCCTTGGAGAAAAACCCCAGTCCGTTTGCCTATTCGGGTTTGAGCAGGGTTTTGCAGGAAAAAGATATGTTTTTTGATGCTTTGTTTACGATACGAGCTGGTTTGGAAAAATTTCCTGAAAATCAAGCATTACTCACAAATCTTGCGTATCTCTACGAAAAAGCAAAAGTTACTGATTCAACCGCTCATTACTTAAAATTGGCAAAAATCAACTGCACCAACTGCGATTTGGCGGAATCTAACCTTTTAGCTTATGAGCTAAAGTATGGCGTAAAGGATTCTTTGCGAAGCACACTAAAGGCCTCAAATCCGAAATTAGGCGGTGATAATCGAGCGGATAAAAGGTTGAGTCTGCGAGCAAACCGAGCGGCGGCTGATAGGGTTTTACAGTTGGGAGCATCAACAAATCTCGAACTAACGCAGGATTCGGCTCTGAATGTGAGTCAGTTTGCTTTAATTTATAATTTGGCTTCGTTTAAAAATACATTTTTTCCGTATAAAAGTACCGATTTGCAAAATATCCAGCGAAAAGAAGCCAATAATGATTTCTTTGAAGATTTGACCTTTGCGATTGCTTGCCGAAATTATTTTACCGAAAATAAATTGGAAGGTTTGAAACAACTTTCGGTTCTGGCAAATGATTCAACCAAACACCAAGCACTTTATAATCAAGTAACGGGAATGTGGTTTTTGCAGCAAGGCGTTTATGATAAAGCAATAAATTATCTGACCAAAGCGGGCGATGTGTCGTCGGTTGAAATCTTACAAAAACAAGATTATCAAAAAACGATTACTGAGTTTCAACAAGCACGAGTTGAGGAAATATTTAAAACAAATTTGACAAGAAAAGTTGATTTTGATAACGTTTTGGGTGAAAATCCCCTAAATCCGATTGTTTTGAGCAAAGCATTGACTTTTTATAACAATACTTTGAAAAAACCGAATGATGCTTATAGTTTCATTTTCAAAGCAGTCGAACTGAACGATACTTCAACCGAACTCTGGAAACTTTATACGCTCCAATCGCTCAAAATCGGTATGTCCGAATACGCCCAAGATGGTTTATTGAAACTACAACAACTAAGCACGCCCGCCGACTATCAAGCGTTTCTTTCCATTTATCAAGCCCAAAAAGCATTGATGGAAAAAAACAAGGACGGTTTTGAATAGAATAATATCTTTGGATATTGAATAGTAAAATGAGTGAAAGATATTCGCTCATTTACTCATTCGCTCATTCAACATTTCTTTTCATGAAAATCATCGAAACAAGCAATATTTCAAAACGCTACATTATGGGTAGCGAAATCATTGATGCCTTAAAATCGGTCACGATTTCAGTCAATAAAGGAGAGTATGTGGCATTTATGGGACCGTCGGGGTCGGGAAAATCCACATTAATGAATATCATCGGGTGTTTGGATTCGCCTTCAAAGGGACGCTACGTGTTGAACAACCACGACGTAAGCAGCATGACTGATAATGAACTGGCCGAAATCCGAAACAAAGAAATTGGGTTTGTTTTTCAGACTTTTAACTTGCTTCCACGTCAATCGGCTCTCGAAAATGTGGCTTTGCCGCTGATTTATGCGGGATATACAAAATCGCAACGCACTGAAAAAGCCATGCTGACGCTCAAAAACGTTGGGCTTGATAATCGGGCTCACCACAAGCCCAATGAACTTTCGGGCGGGCAACGCCAACGGGTAGCTATTGCCCGTGCTTTGGTCAATGACCCCAGTATTTTGCTTGCCGATGAGCCAACGGGAAACTTGGATACCCGCACGTCCTACGAAATCATGGAGTTGTTCGACCAACTTTATTCCAAGGGAAATACTATAGTGATGGTTACACACGAAGAAGACATTGCCAAATATTCCCACCGAATCATTCGCTTGCGTGATGGCTCGTTAGAATCGGACAAGGTAAACGCCTTGCCAACCAACCCAAGAGAAATGGCCAAGATTTTTGCCGAAAAAGTAAAAGAATGAGCTAAAAATGGCTTTTTTCTTTCTATTTACAAAAAAACTATTGCCCCATAAACTAAAATAGAATCTTCAACGTTTAATATTTACATCAAAAATCTGACTCTTAACATGAAAAAAGTAGTATCAATTTTATCATTATTGCTGGTTATCAGCACATTGACATTTGCACAAAGTCCAGCCGTTTCGGCCGAGAGTGCCAACGTAAAAGTAACTTACGGACAACCATCTAAAAAAGGTCGGGTGATTTTTGGCGGATTAGAAAAATTTGGCAGTATCTGGCGTACAGGTGCCAACGGAGCTACCGAAATCACATTCAAGAAAGACGGAAAATTCGGTGGAAAAGCAGTGAAAGCAGGCACATATTCACTTTTCTCGAAATTAGGAGAAAAAGAATGGACAATCATTTTGAATAGCGAATTGAAGCAGTGGGGAACTTACGGATACGATAAAATCAAGGACAAGAATGTTGCCGAAGTAACTATTCCTGTAAAAGCATTAAAAGACGTGGTAGAGAAACTTACCATCACTACCGACGACAAGACTTTAACCATTTCCTGGGATACGACGAGTGTTGCCGTTCCTATGGAGTTTTAGGGTTTAGGTAAGTGTAGTAATAAAAAGCCGAGGTTTTGCCTCGGCTTTTTTTGTGGCTTAATTACAATCCTGAATAATTGCCTTGAAAACAGCCCCCGATTTCGCTTCAAAACCTGGTAAAAGCTCTATTTTGTTTTTAGCATTATAGTCAATTTTGCCGCTTAGTTGTATTTTCTGAATACTCTGTATCGACTGCTTGCTTGCATAAGCCGACTCTGCCACACCCACCGAACCATTCAAAGATAAGCCATTTGGAAAGCAAGAAGAAACAAGAACCGACTGCGGCGAAGAAACAGGACTAAGGCAATAAATGGTTTTGCACCGAACGGAATACGACGCCGTTGAAGCAGGAACAAAAGAAAGCGGACTAACCTCAGCCCCCGTTGACCAAACATAGCTTCCGTTGCAGTTAGCACCCGTTAGTGTCAGATTTTCGTTGGGTCTTACTTGGGTTGCTGATGTTGTGAAAGTAGCATTTGTGGGTAATGCAAAACTCGCCAAGTCAATAATGGGGCTAAAAAGTGTTTTTTTTGATACTTTTCGCACATTCGCAGCTACTCTTGCCGATGAAATATTAACCGTGGCAACGCTATCTAAGGTTCGCCAATTAAGGTTTTCGTAGCCCACGGCGGGAATATTGCTGTATTGACAACAACCACTATAACTGAACCCGACCGACTCAGGCACTGTATTTTGTCGATTCGACCAAGCGTATTTACTATAACCCGAAGCCACATTTAAGGAAATCGGTGCCGAAAGGTTGGTTGCATTGCAGGTAAGTGTCACGGCTAATAGTGGCGAAGCCAGCATCGGTGTTGAATTTGTAAAAAAAGTAGTATTGAGGCTTGCGTCCCAAGCATTGGCAAAGTCAATTTGTCCTGCGTAAGTATCGAAGTGAATACCGTCGGTGCGTTTATCTCCACCGTAAATATTATCGGTATTTGGTCCAGCAAAAACATTCGGAACTGCGGGATAATTTGGGTCATTATTAAAACCTGAAATTAAGGTATTTTGTCCAATTATCGGACCTTCGTGCGTATCAGGATTTCTTGAGACCCTCGCCACGACCCATGCCAGCGTACTATGTTCGGCATTTTCACGGGTCTTATTGATTACGTGTTTGATATTATCATAATACGGTAAGAAAAAAGTATTTGGGTCACTTTCGCCTTGGTGCCAGAGTACGCCACGCAAGCCCGTTAGACTTCCGTAGTACGCCACGCTATTTTCTAAGGCACGATACGGGGCACCCAAATCTTGGCGTTTCCAGCTTTCTCCGTTGTATGGCAAACCCTGTGCCGACCTACCCCAGTTTTCGCTCGAAGTGCCGCCGTGGGCTGCTCCATAAAAAAGTATCGGAACACCTAACCTATTTGCCAATAAATCACCGACTTTTCCCCAAGCCCACGGAACGTAGTGAAAAGGGCCGATTTTACCCGAATCACCAACCATTTTAGAAAACCCAACGGGCAAACGGTTGTAGTTGGTCAGATTATCACTGTAATTCACGGAGTTTACTCGGTCGTCGGTTGCGGGCGTACTTACTCCCGCCCCGCCTTGGGCGTTGGATTGCCCCGCAATAGCAAAAACTTCGCCCACACCTACTTTTTGGAGCGTTTTTGTGTCAATCAAAACATTGTTTTTGTAGGCCCGCACCTCCAAACTGTACCAGCCGCCCGTAGCCGTAAGCGTGCCGTAAAAATAACCATTGCTTGGATTGGTTTGAATCGTTGTCCATGCGGTTGTGGTGCCGCCTTGTTGTGCCACCACTCGGGCATCGATTCTATCAATAGCCGAATAGTACGTTCCAGCGATGTTAATGGGAGCTTGATTGGCATTATTTCGCTGAAAAATCATTCGCTCAACTGGGTGCGAAATGGCTATTTGAGAGAAACTTTGAAGAGAAATAAGACACAGCAAACTCAAAAAGATGGCGTGTCTTTTGATTTTAATTTTTGGGAGCATTGTTATAAAGTTTACTCAGAACTATTTTAAAATTAACGAAATAGGCTGCCGTTTCGCTTAAAAACCTGTGCAAATTTGAAGAAATTTAATCAGGAAAAGAAATTTTTCCCATACTTACACTCGGTACGCCCTTGCGTGAACCAAAATCGGTTCGGCCGCCCGCTATTGCTTCATTGGCGAGCGTTGCGAATAAAACCGCTTCTTTTGCATCGCCCGAAATGCCCAAATCATCGGTTCGTTTGAAATCAAAACTTGGCATTAACTCTCGTAAACTACTCATAATCAAAGGATTATGTACGCCACCACCGCTACAATAGATATGTACAGAATTGGCATTTACTGATAAATGAGTGGCGGAAGGGTGTCCGTTGATAGCAGAATGTCGCCCGATTGGTAACTGCAAAATTGCTTCGGCAATAGTTTCGGCTGAAAAGCGGCATAATGTTGCTAAAATATCTTCGTTCGAAAGAGTTACGGTTTGGCTTTTTTCTTGTGCGGTTTTTAGGTATTCAAGATTAAATAATTCAGGCCCAGTGGTTTTTGGGAAAGGCTTTTCGAAGAAGTCATTGCTTTTAAGCTCTTGGAGTAATGCTTGGCTTATGGTTCCACGGCTGGCAATTTTTGCGTTTTCGTCATAAGATAAATTAAAATGCTTTTTTACATACGCATCAATCAGGGTATTTCCCGTTCCAGTATCGGTCGCAAAAACTTCATTGGCATCAAGATTTCCTGCTAAATAAGTAAAGTTGGCTATGCCACCCATATTAAGCAAAATTCGATTTTCATCTCGTTTTGAGAAAATCAGGTAATCACCATAAACGGCCAATGGAGCCCCCTCACCGCCTGCGGCACAATGTTTTTGGCGAAAATCTGAGAGCGTAATGATACCCGTTCGGACAGCCACGTGGTCGCCATCACCGATTTGGAGAGTTGCGTTCGGAAACTTTTCGAGTCCGTGTAGGATTTTGGGAGCGTGAAAAACCGTTTGGCCGTGACTCGCTATAAAATCAACGCTTTCGGGAAAAATTTGCCATTTTTTCAAGCAATCGTTAATGATTTCGCCGTGCAGATTTCCAATCCAAGGATTTAGTAGGCATAAATGCTGAAAATCAATCGTCGATTTGGCAAATACTTTTCGGATTTCATCTTTTATTTCCTCCGAAAAACTAACCGTTTCAAAAGCGACGATGCTGACTTCGGTATCTCCGCCGCTTCCCCGAAATCGGCATAGAGCCACATCAAGTCCGTCCATCGAAGTTCCTGACATTAAGCCGATTATAAAACGTTCTGATTTTTGGGCAATTTTATAAAGTTTGTCGATATTTTGATTCATTGAGGTATATTTTTGGCACAAATCTAAGATTTTTATTCGGAAAACTACCCACGATTTCAACCTCCAAAAATCAATTTTTGGGTTCCCACTACCCAATTTTATTTCCTTCGGCATCAAGAATATGAATAAACTTGCCGTAGTCGTAGGTTTCTATTGTATCCACAATCGTAACGCCTTCTTTTTTGAGTTCTTCAACGAGTGCTTCCAAGTTTTCGACTCGGTAATTTATCATAAAATCTTTGGTCGAAGGCTCAAAATAGTTGCTTGTTTCGGCAAAGGGTGTCCATTGGGTTTCTGCTTTTGTGCTTGCTTCTGGATTTTCGTACCACTCAAAAGTTGCACCGTAGGGGTTGGTGGCCAAGCCCAAATGTTTGGCATACCATTCTGTCATTTTTTTTGGGTCTTTCGATTTGAAAAAGACTCCACCAATACCTGTTACTTTTTTCATTTTTGAATTGATTAAAAAATGGTTCTTAAAAATAATATTTTCTCAAAAGTAGTTTTTTTTAGCAAAAAAATATGGCACAAATGAGCCATATTTCAAAAAATTACTTTGTGTTGAGTTTTTTTCTTATTCGGGTCAATGATTGGCGTTCGATACCCAAATATGTAGCGATATGTTCAACTGATAATCTATTAAAAAGCCCGTTTTCTTTGTCAATAAATTCTAAATACCGCTCAGTTGCTGTTTTGAACAAAAAACTATCCATTCGACCTTGTAAAAACTTCACGGCTTCCTCGGCGATTAATCTACCAAATTTCTCAAACTTTGGCGAAGTTTCGTAGGCTTTCAAAATCAGACTTTTGGGTAGTGCAACAACGGTTGTTGCTTCGAGGGTTTGAAAGAAGTAATTACTTTTGGAATCATTCAAAAAGGCGGGATAATCCGACACAAAATCAAGTTCTTTGATGAAATACGCCGAAATTTCCGAGCCTTTGTCATCAATATAAAAACTCCGAACCAAACCCGAAACAATGTACAAAATTTGTTCATGGGGTTTTTCTTTCTCGAATACCAATTCCTTATTTTTAAAATGCGTCACAACTAAACCCGATTCAAACGCTTTCAATTCAGCATCACTTATTTCGGGGCAAATTGTTTGAATTACATTAATAAATACCGCTATTGGTTCCAAGTTGATTTGTTTTTGGTAGGTTGGAAAAATGTTTTCAGGGAGTTTTGATATAAATCTAAGTATTTTGAATAGGATTTAAAAATTGCCAAACGCAAAAGATTACTTCAATTGAATACCCATTTCACGAAAAAACCCAAAGCAGGTACAGAAAAGTCTGCACTTGCTTTGGGCTTTTGTATTATTACAAAAAAATTTCTAAGCTACCGATTCGGCCAAAACCAACACTTTGTTTTTGGCAACTTCCACCACGCCACCGTCCACGATAAAAATTTCTTTTTTTCCGTTGGCTTCGATGACCAAGTTTCCCTTGGCGAGTGTACTGACGATTGGTGCGTGGTCTTTCAGGATTTGAAATCCACCATTGTTTCCTGGTAAAATTACCGAATCAACAACACCAGCGTAAACCTTTTTATCAGGAGTAATTATTTCTAAGTTCATTTTTTCAATTATCAGTTATCAATTATCAATTATCAGCTACTAAGGTTTGTTCTTAGATAATTGTTAATTGTTAATTGTTAATTGTTTACTGTAATTATTTTGATGCTTCCGCAATTAATTTTTCTCCTTTTACTACGGCATCTTCGATAGTTCCTACCAAGTTGAAGGCCGATTCTGGAAGGTGGTCATAGTCACCGTCCATGATTTGATTAAAACCTTTGATGGTATCATTAATATCAACCAAAACTCCTTTCAAACCCGTAAACTGCTCGGCAACAAAAAATGGTTGCGACAAGAAACGCTGTACACGTCTGGCACGAGATACAATTAATCGGTCTTCTTCCGAAAGTTCTTCCAAGCCCAAAATCGCAATAATATCTTGTAACTCTTTGTAGCGTTGCAAAATCAACTTCACACGTTGGGCAGTATTGTAGTGAGCATCGCCCAAAACCTCGGCCGACAAAATACGTGAAGATGAATCAAGCGGATCAACCGCAGGATAAATACCTAACTCAGCGATTTTACGACTCAATACCGTAGTTGCGTCAAGGTGTGTAAATGTTGTGGCAGGAGCAGGGTCAGTCAAGTCATCGGCAGGCACGTAAACGGCTTGTACTGAGGTGATTGAGCCACGCTTTGTTGAAGCAATACGCTCTTGCATCGTACCCATTTCGGTTGCTAACGTTGGCTGATAACCTACCGCCGACGGCATACGACCCAAAAGTGCCGAAACTTCCGAACCCGCTTGGGTAAAACGGAAAATATTATCAATAAAGAATAAAATATCACGACCTTTGCCTTCGCCATCACCGTCACGGAAGTGTTCGGCAATCGTCAAACCCGAAAGGGCAACTCTTGCTCTCGCACCAGGAGGCTCGTTCATTTGACCAAAAATAAATGTTGCTTGTGATTCTTTCAAGGCTTCTCTATCCACGACGCTCAAATCCCAGCCACCCGATTCCATCGAATGTTGAAACTTCTCGCCGTACTTTACGATACCCGATTCAATCATTTCACGCAACAAATCATTTCCCTCACGGGTACGCTCACCTACGCCCGCAAATACTGAAAGTCCAGCATACGCTTTGGCAATATTATTAATCAATTCTTGAATCAAAACGGTTTTACCAACACCCGCACCACCAAACAAACCGATTTTTCCACCTTTCACATAAGGAGCCAAAAGGTCGATAACTTTGATACCTGTGAAAAGTACTTCGGTTGAGGTTGCTAAATCTTCAAACTTCGGAGCCGAACGGTGAATCGACATACCTTTTGTTTTGACATCACCCAAGCCATCAATGGCATCACCTACGACATTAAACAAACGACCTTTGATTTCTTCGCCCGTTGGCATCATGATTGGCGTACCCAAGTGCAGTACTTCCATGCCACGTTGCAAGCCTTCGGTTCCTTCCATCGCAATGGCACGTACTCGGTCTTCGCCGAGGTGTTGCTGAACTTCGAGAATTACTTTCTGACCGTTTGCTTTGATTACCGACAAGGCATCAAGAATTGGCGGAATTTGAGAATTTTCGCCTTCAAAACTTACGTCCACTACTGGTCCGATAATCTGTGAGATTTTACCGATATTTGCCATTTATTGAGAATTTTAAATTGAAATCTGAAACGATAATTTGTGCATTCGAGTTTCAGCGTGCAAAATTAGGAAAACAAGTGCTGAAAAGCAAAACTTGAACAGCGTTTTTGTATTTTATTTAGAAGAAAGTTAGATTTCTGCCCGTTTTGTTGGAATAAAAGAGGAAAATGGGTTTGGTATGTAAAATATTCCTATTCAAAAAAATGTATATTTGCATAAAAAGTAAAACTATGGCAAAAAAGACCAAACAATATAGCGAAGCCGAATTGATAAAAACGTTTGGCTTAACTCGTTTAGTGGGCAACCGTTCTTTTCCGCTAATGGAAGAATGGACAACTACGCAAACAAGCCTCAATGAACATGAGCAGTATCTTTTTGACATCATCTTGAAAGACGCATTTGAAAATATAGCGGGTTGGAATGAGGAAACATTAAAAATGAATTTTATATCATTCGTGTTAAAATTGGGGCATATTGTCAATTCTCCAAATTATAAAACCTATTTTGAAGAAACAATTGAAGCAACGATTGAAGGGCATTTTTTGAAAATAAAAACTGATTTTATGCTTGCCAAAGGTATTTTGGATTTACCAGAATCGCCTTATTTTCATTTCCAAGAATATAAAAAAGACAAAGACCCCTCAGGCGACCCCGATGCCCAACTTTTAGAGGCATTTTTGATAGCTCAAGAAAAAAATAAAAATAATAAGCCTATCTATGGTTGCAGTATCAAGGGAAGAAGATGGGAGTTTTTTTTGATGCACCAAAAAACTTATTGTATTTCAAAAGTTTATGAATGTACCGAAGTTGAGGATTTAATGCAAATTATTGCTATGCTTCGTAAGTTTAAAGAAATATTAGAAACACGGCTCTTGGACTAAACTATTTTACCTTTGTTCGGCTATTACATTGTGGCAAACCCATGAGGTTATCCACAACTATTTTCTTCTAAAATATCACCAAAAACCGACTTCCTTCCCCTACTTTTGATAATACCTTGAGGTTGCCGCCGTGCATTTGCATGATTTGGCGGGATAAACTCAGCCCGATACCCGACCCCGTTTTTTTGGTTGTGTAAAATGGAATAAAAATCTTTTCGAGGGCTTCGGGTTCGATGCCGCTTCCGTTGTCCGAAATTTCGATAATTCGCTGATTATCAGCTTGGTACGTTCGGATATTTATTGCGGGATTGAGTTTGGTTTCTACGGCTTCGATGGCATTTTTTACGATATTTATCAGCACCATTTCTATATGGTCGGTATCGGCAAGCAGCGAAAAATCACTTTTAAACTCCGTGTTTAGTTTTATCCCCTTGATTTTGAACTGGGGCTGCACAAGATTGAGCAAGTGGTTGAGCAATGTCTTGGCGGTTGTTTCCTGAAAAACAGGCTTCGGAATGGTCGTAAATTCTCGATAAGCGTTCACGAAGTTCATGATGCCTTTGCTGCGGTTTTCAATCGTTTGGAGGGCTTCCCGCAAATCATCAACGGTTTCCTTGATTTCGGTTTTGTCCGATAAATCAACTTCTATTATTTCCCGCATCGTGCTGGCCAACGAAACGATGGGCGTAACGGAGTTCATGATTTCGTGCCGCAGAACTTTGGTGAGGTTTTGCCACGCATCTAATTCTTTTTCTTGTAATTCGGACTGAATGTTTTGTAGCGAAACCAAATTTATTAGGTGTCCCCGCAAACTCACAACCGTTGAATTGATAATAATTTGCTGCTCATTGGGGCTTGTGTAAAGGGTTTTGCTGCCCGAAGCGAGGTTTTTCAGGATTTCGTGCAGACCCGTATGCGTACTATTGTTGAGTTCGGAAATATTTCGTAGGCGATAAATACCCAATGTACGAAAAGCGGCATTATTGATTAGTTTGATATTCCCCGAAGCATCAAACGACAACAAACCCACATTGACGTGCTGAACGATGGTATTAATATAATGTAGATTGGCTTCTTTTTCGGCACGGGCTTGCCGAAACGCATCAAGCACACCATTGAGTTGCTGATTTACTTCTTCAAAACTTTTGCCCAGTTTATTGTCCGCCCGAAACTTCACCGCAAAATCGCTGTACCTGACTGATTCAAAAAAACGAGCTAATTTTCGATTAACCGAAGTAACGTAGGTAAAGATAGAAAAAAACATTCCGCCCGCTACGAGCAATGCAAAACCCGCTAAAAGCCATTGTTTTTCGGAAATAAAATAAACAATTATTACCAGAAATAGTGTCAGTACCGTGAGCCGCCAAAGGATACCGATTGAAAAATGCTTCATTTGGTTTTGTTTGAGTCAAGATTTTGCCAAAAGTATTAATTTTCATCAATAAATATACTGCAATCTACTTGCAAATTTTGCCTTTTATCCGAAAAACGCAAACTTTTTCACCAAGTATCTTGCATTACATAGTACCTTATTATATCTTTGTATCATAATATTACGAATATCACTATGGATTTAGAAAATGCCCAAGTGCAGATGCGGAAAGGGATTCTGGAATACTGCATTCTGCACATCATTTCGAGGGGCGAGATTTACGCCTCCGAGATTCTGTATGAACTTATCAATGCCAAAATAATGGTCGTTGAAGGCACACTTTACCCGCTCCTTACCCGACTAAAAAACGCTGGGTTGCTCGACTACAAATGGGTAGAATCGACTTCGGGACCGCCCCGAAAATACTACGTATTGACCGATACGGGGCTGTTATTTTTGGACAATCTGCACAATACATGGAACGAACTTTCGGAATCCGTAGGTACAATTATAAGCAAAAAATAAATGCTAAAATTTTAATAAATACTTGATTATCAATAAGTTATCTACTCATTGAGGGTTACTCGTGAGTTTTCAACTACCTAATCATTCATCATTAAAACAATGAAAAAGACTATACAGATTAACATAGCGGGCATGGTGTTCAACATCGAGGAAGATGCCTACGAAAAACTCAATAATTATTTGACTTCGATAAAACAATACTTTGCATCGTACGAAGGAAGCCAAGAGATTGTGAGTGACATCGAAGCCCGTATTGCGGAAAAATTTTGGACAAATCAAAAATCCGACAGCCAGCCCGTCATTACGCTCGAGGGGGTAAATGACCTCATCAAGTCGATGGGAAGCGTGGCGGACTTTGAGGCAATCGAAGAGGACGAAGACCTTCAGCAATCGGCAGTTGGTGGTCGGCAGGCAGCAGTTGCCAATTCTCAGTCGCCAACAGGAGATACTCAGCAAGCACCCAGTGCCACTACCGAACCAAAACGATTGTACCGTGACGTAAAACGCAAGGCCTTGGGTGGAGTTTTGGCGGGTTTGGCTCATTATTTTAATATTGATGTGGTTTGGATACGCATTATATTTCTGTTTTTGGCTTTGGGTTTACCTCCGATTGATGATAGCTTGGGGCCATTTTCGGGCTTTATGTTTTTGGCTTACTTTGTTTGTTGGATAGTGTTTCCCCAAAACTTTAACCTTGACGAAGACAAAAAAATCAAGAAATTTTACCGCAACAACGACGAGAAAGTACTGGGCGGCGTTTGTAGCGGCTTGGCGGCCTACTTTGGCGTTGATATTACAGTTGTCCGCTTGTTATTTGCCTTTGGGCTTTTCGTTTTTGGCATCGGTTTTATCTCCTACATCATTCTCTGGATTGTAGCTCCGAAGGCACAAACCCTTACCCAAAAAATGGAAATGAAAGGCGAACCAGTGACACTTTCCAACATTGAATCAAACATTAAAGAAAGCATCAATGTTGATAAAAATGCTCCCGAAAATGGGCTTACAAAAATCCTTTTGTTTCCATTTCGGTTGGTTGGGGCGGTCATCAAAGGCTTGGGCGAAGTTCTCAAAACCCTCGGCCCCGTGGCACGGGTTATAGCAGGTATTTTCTTGGTAATCATCTCACTGGCCGTTCTGATAGGTTTTATTGTGTCGATTGCGGCATTTTATGGCGTTACTTCGGGCATTGACGGTGTGACGTTTTTTGATAATAGCCCTTTTCATAACCTCATCAGAGAGGTTCACCCAACGGCTGGGCTGTTTGCGTTCTTTGCCCTGGTTACGCCATTTTTAGCCTTTCTTTTGGCGGGTTTGACATTCGTAAGCAACCGCCGCATCGGTACTCGAAATTTCTGGATTTCGTTGCTCGGACTTTGGCTCATAGGCATCATCGGAATTAGTATTTTGGGCATCAAAGGCGGGCTGAACTTTGCGAAGAAAGAACGATTTGAACAAACAAAAAATTTCCCATACACGCTATCGGGGCAAACGCTGATGCTCGACTCGAAAGATAACCGTGACGAAGTCATGGTTGGAATATCGGTAAAAAACGAAGTGAAAATTGATTTGGTTGGTTACGAAGGAACAGATTTGAAGCTCGAACAACGCTTTGAGGCATCGGGGCGTACCCGAATTATTGCCGAGAATAACGCCAAGAAAATATTGTATAACATCACCCAACGAGATTCTACGCTGGTTTTTGATGAAGAAGTGAGCCTTCCCGAAAAAACTCCTTATCGAGGGCAGGAACTCGAAATGACACTTTCGATTCCGTACGAGCGACCATTCAAGATTTCACAAGATTTTTATTACCACGTTTTCGGAAGAAATCGAAATGAGCATAATAACTTTGACATTGACGGAGATGATATTGATAAATATACGTTTGTTATGAAGCGTGACTCAGGAATAGTCTGCCGAGATTGCCCAAAACTAAGCGAAGAGGAAAAAGAGGCGATTCGCAACAGTGACAGCAATGACGAAGATGCTTCGTTCGATTACAGTATTTTTGACGAAAAAGGGCCGCTTGAAAAGAAATTCAATCTAAAAGGTTTTGAAAAAGTTGATGCGGGCGGCACTTTCGTTGTCACCATTCGCCGAGGAGATAGTTTCAGCATCACGGCCGACTCGGATAACCAAGACGAACTCGATGATTTGGATTTGGAAATTAGTAATAATACACTCAAAATTAGTTACAAGGATAAGTTTTTGTTCGGCAGAAGAAACGAATCTGTAAGAATAAATATCACTATGCCAAAGCTGACAGGGCTTGATATGTCGGGGTCATCAAGTGTGAAAGCGATTGGCTTCAAAGACAAAACCAAAGACCTTGAAATCGACCTCAGCGGCTCGGCAAAAGCGGCGATTGATGTGGAAGTTCGCAAACTGGAATTTGATGCTTCGGGAGCTTCGAGAGCTGATTTGAGAGGCTCGGCAGATAAAATAAACATTGATATTTCGGGGGCGTGCCACATTGATGCCAAACAAATGGAAATCAATCAAGTACAAGCCGATGCCAGCGGGGATAGCCATATAAAGTTTGGCAAAGTGAAGGATTTTAATTCTAATACCAGCGGAGCGAGCAGAGTTAGTCGAGAGTAGTGTAAGAATGTGTTCAATGAATAGAAGTGCTTGATTATCAATGCTTTTTTTCAAAGTCTTTATTAGCAAGCAAACGAAAGCGTGAAAAATTTTTTCATGCTTTCGTTTTTTTAAAATTCACCAAAAACAACCCCAATTTTCGAGTCCATTATTCTTTTCTAAGCAACTCATTATCAGTAATTTATTTAGGGAAATCATTTTTTTTGAAACTTTTTTACAATATTTTCCACAAAAAACGTTAGGAATAAAATAGATTTTTACGTTAATTAGTTTGATAAGTAAATTTTTGTTTTACTTTTGCAGCCTCAAATTTTTTTTAACACTAAAAAGAAATAAAACTATGTATTGGACACTCGAACTTGCGTCATATTTGGAAGACGCTCCGTGGCCCGCTACAAAAGATGAGTTGATAGATTTTTCGATTCGTTCGGGAGCACCCATTGAAGTTATTGAAAATCTCCAAGAACTCGAAGACGACGGACAGCCGTATGAGAGCATCGAAGAGATTTGGCCTGACTATCCGACCAAAGATGACTTCTTCTTCAATGAAGATGAATATTGAGGAGCGGCTCGGTAGCGTACACTTTTTTTCAAGGCAACAGTTGGTAATCTGACTGTTGCCTTGTTGTTTTTAGTCATTTTAACCAATTTATATCATGAATATCTTTCAAATTATTATCCTTTTTGTGGTAATCGCTTTGATTATCGTTGCTTGTTTTCCTAAGAAAAAAGCCTCTGATTATGTTTTCCGTTATGATATTGATTCACCAACGACCAAGATAGAACTGCCCGAAAGTTTGAAAGAAATATCAGGACTTTCGTTCTATAAACAAAACCAGTTGGCTTGCGTGAACGATGAAAAGGGCATTGCATTTATTTTTGATTTAGATAAAAAAGCCATCGCAGAGCAAATCGACATCGGAAAAGATGCTGATTATGAGGGCATTGAGGTAGTTGGCGATGAGATTTTTACGATGAAAAGCAATGGAAAAATAAAGGGTTTCAAGGTGAGTGATGCTTCTGAGAGAAAGATTGACTGCACCCACAAAGACGTAAAAGAATACGAAGGTTTGGGTTATAACTCCTTGACTAACAGCCTTTTATTGGTTACGAAAGAGCAAGATAAAAGCGAAAACGACAAGAAAATTATCTTTGCCTACAACTTATCAACGGGTGATTTTGGAAAATACCTTACCATCGACCAAGATATGATTAAGGGAACTAACGACAAGAAAGCCTTCGCTCCGTCGGGTATTGCTGTTCACCCAGTTACGGGCGAAATTTTTGTCATTTCATCACAAGGCAAAAAACTCTTGATTCTTTCGCCCAAAGGCGACAAAAACACGCTCATCGAACTTAACGCTGACCTCTTCGTTCAGCCCGAAGGTATTTGTTTTGCACCCAATGGAGATTTGTACATTTCATCAGAAGGTCAAGATTCCCACGGATATATTTTGAAGTTTGAGTTTAAATAAAAAGAGGTTCTACGATGACTTATACAAAATAAGACGCTGGCAGGGTTTTGAACCCTGCCAGCGTTAAAAAACTCATTTTTGCCATATTTTTACTTTGCTCGGAAGAAAACCGTAATCGCTACGCCTTCAAAGCCGAAGTTTTCACGGAGTTTGTTTTGCAAAAAACGAGAATAAGATTCCTGCACGTATTGCGGCAAATTACAGAAGAAAATAAAGGTTGGCGAGGGCGTTGGCACTTGTACACAGTATTTTATTTTGATTTGCTTGCCTTTGAGCATCGGTGGCGGTGTACGTTCGATAATTGGCAGCATGGTTTCGTTGAGCTTCGAAGTTGTGATTTTTTGGGTTTTGTTTTCATAAACCTCCATCACTTTTTCGATTACTTGAAAAATACGCTGTTTCTCGACAACCGAAGCAAAAATCACGGGCATATAATTCATCGGAGCTAAACGCTCTAAAATTTCTTTTTTCATCTTATCGGCCGTTTTGGAGTCTTTTTCCACTAAATCCCATTTATTTACCATCAACACGATGGCTTTTTTAGAATTGTGGGCATGACCGATGATGCTAATATCCTGCATTTCTAAACCAACTGCGGCATCAATCAGCACGATACAAACATCAGAGTTTTCGAGGGCTTTTACCGAACGTAGGGTTGAATAAAATTCAATGTTTTCGTGAACCTTCGCTTTTCGGCGAATACCCGCCGTGTCGGTTAGGATAAAATCTTTGCCAAAAAGTTTGTAGTGCGTATCAATCGCATCACGGGTGGTACCTGCTATGCTATTGACGATACTTCGGTCTTTTCCTGTCAGGGCATTCAAAAACGAAGATTTACCGACATTTGGGCGGCCCAAAATCGCAATTCTTGGCGTACCTGCGTCAGGGTTTTCGATACCTTCATCTTCAAAGTTTTTCACTACGGCATCGAGCAACTCGCCCGTTCCGCTGCCGTCAGCGGCCGAAATCGGGAAAATAGCTTCGCCCAAACCCATTTCATAAAACTCCGAAGCGGTCTGGTGACGCTCGAAAGTTTCGGCTTTATTGGCTACTACATAAACGGGTTTATTGGAGCGACGGAGTACATTTGCAAAGTCATTGTCTAAGTCAGTCAGACCTGTCATGGTATCGACGACGAACAAAATAAGTGAAGATTCTTCGATAGCGATTTCGACTTGCTCACGGATTGCGGCCTCGAAGGTATCTTCCGAACCAACTACGTAGCCGCCCGTATCAATGACGGTGTAAAATTTTTCGGTCCAAACTGCCTGCCCGTAGTGACGGTCACGGGTTACGCCAGGCATATTATCGGTGATGGCCACACGACTTTCGATGAGGCGATTAAAAAGGGTAGATTTGCCGACGTTCGGTCGGCCTACGATTGCAACAATATTTGCCATAATGATTCGGTAAACGGTTATTGTTTTGACACAATAAACAGTGATTCTCTTGCGAGAACTGTGAAAAATAGTCGATGGCTTTTATGCCACAATCGACATTATAAATATTAAGAATATTCTCAACGGGCTTCAAAGGTACTAAATTTGTAGTACAATTTTCCAAATTGTTCACAGACAGAAACAATTTGGAAAATTGTACTACAAAAATAAGCCCTGAATATCCTGCCAAGAAATCAAACCGATGGCCAAAATTGCCAGTAAAAGTCCGACTTTATTGAGCGTACTTAATTTTTCTTTGAAGAACACAAAAGCCACCAACGCCGACATCAAAATAACGCCAATATTATAAAGCGGATACACAAAAGCACCGCTATTGCCGTAGGCGGTAAGGGCTAAAATCAAGAAATAAAACGACAGAAAATTAGGCACACCAAGGGTTACGCTTGCCAAGATGTTTTTTACCGCAATTTTTTCTTTTCCACGAATCACTTGAATAATCAAAATAGTCATTCCTGCTAAAATTGCCCCAAAAATCATCACCAACGTAACGGGTACGGTGCGGTCAGCTGACTTTATGTAGTTGATATTGAGGTAGTTAAGTGAGGTATTCGTAATGCCGTACATCAGAAAAACCGCCACTGGTAAAAGAAAATCCAAGCCTTTGCCCGCCGTTTTTTCATTGCTTTTTTTGAAAGTACTTAGCCCAACGGCTCCGATTGCCAAGACCAACCCTAAATAGTTTAGCCCATCAAAAGGGCGGCTTTGGGTTTTGAAAATCAATAAACTACAAAGTACAGGAATAACGAGCGAAATATTATTGGCGAGTGAAGTTGCCGTCATGCCCATTCGTTGGGTAGAAAAGCCTGATAATAAGAACGTTATGATAAAACCAACGCCCAGAAACAAGGCGTAGAAAGTCCAGTTTTCCGCAAAATTTAACTCAAAACTTTGTCCTTTCGGCATCAAGGCAAGTCCAGTCAGGAAGCAAATCGGATAGTTGAACGCTATTGCTTGGAAGGTGCTAATGCCGAATTTTGGATAAAGTCGGAAGTTTGTCAGTAACATTACCGAAAAGACTATACTTAGGAATAGATGGAACATGGTGTTTCTGAATTTTTAGTGATTAGCAGATTTTCTTGTGCGTTTTCAAAAAAAAGCCCCTCCAAAAATATTAGGAAGGGCTAATAGATGTAGATTGTTTCTATGCAAAAAGTGAGCCTTTTTTACGTAAATATTCTCCGATATTGAAGATTATTCCGTCAAAAACTTCAATATCTTTGTTCCAATCTTTTACTTGCCAATCTTCGTTTTTTGTAGCTACCGTTACTTTTTTTGATTTAGTTGTTATCCAAATTACTTTTTCTACGCCAAAATTCAATAGTTTTTGCGTTTTGTTAAAAATATAACTGTCAATGTCTAAATCAGGAGCTTCGGCTGCAATATCAACTTCGATTGCTATTTTGGGCGGAACGGTTGCATAGTGTTCGTCAATCGCTTCAATGGGCAAAACGCTATTTTCAAAAATAAGAATATCGGCCGCCAAATTATTGTATTTATTTAGATGGATTCCTGTTTCGCTTGATAAAATAGTGTGCGTTTCATCATCTAAGAACTTATATAAAAGCCTTTGTAAATAGGCAATAATAAACGATTGAAGTGTACTCGAACCCATAATTTCTGCAAAAGTTTTTGTTTCGGCCAACACATCTTTATACCCTTTATAGTAGATAGGTTTTCCATCTATTACTTCACGAATCAAGTAATCGGGTATTTTTGGAGCTACTTTTCTAACTATCTGCCGTGATTTTGTTACAACCATTTTTTGCTAAATTTTATCAAATTTAAAAAGTTTTTACAAATATTCTCTAAAAATAAAATTTCTTTAAGATTTCTGCTGAATGTTTAAACGCCCGCCTTCACAAATGGCATTTTAGCAACTACGCCCTTTACCAGTTTCTCTCTTATCTTGATAAATACTTCCGTTCCGACTTTGGCGAACTCCGTTGGTACGTGTCCCATTGCAATTCCTTTTTGTAGCGTTGGCGATTGAGTACCAGAGGTAACTTCTCCTATTTTATTTCCTTCGGCATCGCATATTTCATAGTGACTGCGGGGAATACCTCGGTCAATCATTTCGATTCCGACTAATTTACGCTGTAAACCCGCTTCTTTTTGGGCTTTCAGATTGTCGGAGTTGATGAAGTTTTTGGTAAATTTCGTTACCCAGCCCAAACCTGCTTCCAAGGGCGAATCGGTATCATTGAGTTCGTGTCCGTAGAGGCAATAGCCCATTTCCATACGTAGGGTATCTCTCGCACCAAGGCCTATCGGCTTGATGTCGAACTCCGCTCCTGCTTCAAAAATAGCATTCCACATTTGCTCGGCATCTTTGTTCCAAACATAAATTTCAAATCCGCCCGCACCCGTATAGCCCGTTGCCGATATAATTACGTCGTCGATTCCTGCCAAAGTTCCTGCCTTGAAAGTATAATAATCCATCGAAATTAAATCAATATCGGTCAGTTTTTGAAGCGTTGATAGAGCCTTCGGTCCCTGCACGGCAAACAAACAAAGTTGGTCAGAAATATTTTCGAGTTCAACGCCAAAGGTATTATTTTGATTTACCCAGTTCCAATCTTTTTCGATATTCGAGGCATTGACTACTAAGTAATATTCGCTTTCGCTCCAACGATAAACCAACAAATCATCTACTACGCCGCCATCATTATTTGGAAAATAGGTATATTGTATTTTTCCATCAAAAAGAGCCGATACATCATTTGAAACAATGTGTTGTAAAAACTCGGTTGCTCGCTCACCCCTAACCACAAACTCGCCCATGTGCGACACATCAAATACGCCCACAGCAATTCGAACGCAGTTGTGCTCTTCGTTGTCAGATGAGTAACGCACAGGCATCATAAAGCCGCCAAAAGGCACCATCTTTCCACCAATTTTTTCGTGTAAATCACTGAGTGGGATTTTCTTGTTTTCTGCTTCCATTGTAGTTTTTTTGTTGATGAAATTCGTTATTATTAAAATTTGTCTTGAATTGACTTTTGAAAAAACTTCAAATCCTTTATCATTTCCCAAAAGCCTCTCTCAAAACTTCTTTGTCATCAAAATGGTGTTTTACGCCCTTGATTTCTTGGTAGGTTTCATGCCCTTTTCCTGCAACCAAAATAATATCTTCGGGTTTTGCCATATTTACTGCTGCCAAAATTGCTTCGTGGCGGTCTTCGATGGTTTGGGCTTTCTTGAAATGAATTGCTGGAACTCCTTTTTGCATTTGTTCCAAAATTTCTGCGGGGTCTTCATTTCGAGGATTATCGGAGGTTAAAATCACTTTATCGCTTAATTTACAAGCAATTTCGGCCATAATCGGGCGTTTTGTTGTATCACGATTTCCGCCACAACCCACAACGGTAATAATTCGTTGATTCCCTTCTCGCAAATCACCAATCGTTTCCAAAACGTTTTTGAGGGCATCGGGTGTGTGAGCATAATCAATGATTCCTACGATATTGTTTCTCGAAACCACTTGCTCGAACCGTCCCGCAGGTGGCTGAACGTCAGATAGTTGCGTTAGCACCTCGTCCGAATCTTCACCCAAAAGCATGGCCGCTCCGTAAACCCCGAGTAAATTATAAGCATTAAACGAACCGATGAGTTTGAACCATACCTCCTTGTTATCAACCTCCATTTGCAAGCCGAGAAGTCCGCACGCCAGCACTTTTCCTTTAAACGTGCCGATATTTTTGAGGGAATAGGTTTCTTTTCGAGCGGCGGTGTTTTGAAGCATAATTTTGCCCACTTTATCGTCGGTATTAACGAGGGCAAATGCCGAAGCGGGTAATTGATCGAAAAACCCTTTTTTGGCTTTTATGTAATTATCGACCGTTCCGTGAAAATCAAGGTGATCGTGGGTTAGATTCGTAAATATTCCGCCTTTGAAATGCAACCCCGTGATGCGTTCTTGCACGACTGCGTGCGAACTTACCTCCATAAAACAATAACTCACGCCCTTTCGTACCATATCGGCCAACAATTCATTGACCTTTACGGAGTCAGGTGTGGTGTGGGTTGATGGAATAATATCATCATCGATTTGGTTTTGTACCGTTGAAAGCAAACCACAGCGATAGCCCAACCGTCGGAAAAGTCTGAATAGTAATGTTACGATGGAGGTTTTTCCGTTCGTACCCGTTACACCGATTAGTTTTAGTTTTTTAGACGGGTGTTGATAAAAATTTGCCGCCGCAAAACCCATTGCCCGTGCCGAGTTTTCGACTTTCAGATAGGTTATTTCTTCGTTTAACGTTTCGGGCAGTTGTTCACACAAAATTGCCGAAGCTCCTTGTGCGATAGCCGTTGAAATGAAGCTATGCCCATCAACTTGCGTGCCGCTGATTGCTACAAAAAGACAACCCTTTTGAATCTTTCGGGAATCAAAAACTATGTCAGTGATGTCAATATCGGTCTTTCCAGCTACTGTTTGAAGAGATATTTTGTAAAGTATTTCGCTTAGTATCATTGTATGTACGGTTTTACCCCGTGCTTTGGGTAGGTTTTTTATTCGACTACAAATTCATAGCTTCCACTTAAAACCTCAAAAATTGCCTTATCTTTTTCGGTTTTTATGTAGGTAACTCCGTCTATTTTTACTGGTTTTTTCTTGACAATAAATGCCTTGCCGCTTTCCTTTGTATTATTGATTGTTTTGCCCGCCTGCAAAGGTAGCTGAACTTGTACAGACTGGTTGGCAGGAACAGACAATTTCAACGTATATTTATTCCCCTGTACATTCGACTGACTTGTAATTTGTCCGTAGTTTGACTCGTAAGTTTTCGTTTCGGTAGAAAATACCGTCTCAATGATTAATTTTGACTCATTAAAATTTGGTTCGACTAATACCTTTTTTGTGTAAATTTTTGATAAAAAAGACTCCGAATTTACCAAGTTTTCTATAAATGGGGTGTTTTCAAAAATTACCCTTGCCACCAAAGTATTATCATCGGGTTTTTTAGATAACCCTTCTACCTCCACGTATCGGAAGCCGTGCAGGCTAAATTTTGGTTCCCATTTTTCAATTCCGTAACCCTTCAAGATATATTTATCTGTTTGTGTAAGATTTTTGGTTTCGACTAAATCTTTTTCGGTCAAGTTTTCGGCAAATTTTAGTTCGACTTCTTTGGCGGCTTTGCCTTCGGTTTGTAAGGCCGCAAAGCCAACGAGGTTTTGTCCAAAATCAAAAACGTAGCGGCCTTTTCTTGGTTCGGTGATTTTAATTGCACGAATTTCTGTCAAAACCTGCATTTGTGGAACTATCCGCGGCACAAGTTCTCTTGTGTTTTCTGTGATGGTGGCATTTTCCCAATCTTTGCCATATTCAAGGCGACCATCATAGGTTTCTCCACCATTAATTGCATTGGTGACGATGGGCGAAAGGCGGGTTTTCCAGCTTCCGTCCGAAATGACGGTTTGCCGTGTGCCATCATAAAACTCCATTTCAATTTGAAATAATAACTGGCAAAGTTGATTTTGTTTTTGCCAAGCATTACCGAGGGTTGCCGTAATAAAGTTTGTACCGATGCTCAAATCATCGTTCGGGATTTCATAAATCTGGTAACCAGTTTCTTGGTTTTCATTCGCAAAACCTGGCGTGAGCATATCCTGACCTACTTTTTTACCATTAAACATCAAGTGATATGCTCCTTTTCCCGTGACGTAAATTCTTGCACGGGTGGCACGTTTGGCCAAATTAAACTCTTTTTGTAGCTCAATGGCTTTGCCTTCGGTGTTATTTTTTGTAATCCAATGTGCCGACCAATCTTCTTTTTTGAGCAAAGCCATTTCCCAAAAACTCGGTTCGCTGTATGGCGTTGGTTTATTTTTTTCGTTCCAGATTTTTACTTTCCAAAAATACCGCTTCCGAGATTCGAGTGGCTTTCCTGCGTAGCTAATTTTTATTGATTGTTCGGTTTTTATCATGCCCGAACTCCAAATATTGCCGTTGTCTTTTTTGAGTTCGGCTTCGCTGTCAGCTACCAGAATTTGGTAAGCCGTCTGTTTTGCACCACGAGTTACGGCTTTCATTTGCCAAGATAATCGGGGGTTTGCTATTGTCTGTCCCGTGGGATTTATTTGGTATTCGGTTTGAAGTTTTTCGAGGGTTTGGGCTTTTAATTGACTTATTGTCAGATTTAACAGTAAAGTAATCACTAATTTTCTCATCGGGCTATCACTTGGTTTTCGATTCAAGATTGTGTTTGCTACTAATTTTCGGCAATTTCTTAAAATATTCTCTATTATTTTTATTCTCTTCAAGTATTTCTTGCATCTACTCCAAGTTTTATCCCTTTCATCATAGAATTTTTCCGTTTCATTAAACAAAACTTTCCTTTGCTTCTTTACGTTAGTACCTTTGAATACAAACTTAGTTTTGTATCAATTTTATTAAAATGCCATTACTGAGCCGTTTACAATAAATACTTACCATTCTTCACAATTTCAAAGTAAAATAATATTCTTAACTGTCTTAGAGGTTACTTTTAGACAAATTTATTACTTAAAAAAATCCAATTTATGAAAAAACTATTATTGCTATTTTTTAGTGTATTTTTCACATGGAATGTTTCCGCCCAAGAGAAATATACGATTAGTGGCTACCTAAAAGATGCTACCAACGGCGAAGGGCTGATCGGCGTGTCGGTTTATGTTCAAGAAATAAAATCGGGTACGCAGACCAACCTCTATGGGTTCTATTCATTGACACTTCCAAAGGCTGATTATAACTTGGTTGTTTCGTACGTTGGTTACGAAAGAGTAAGCCGAAAAATTGCACTGAACCAAGATATTAAATTAAATATTGAGTTGAAAGACGACTCAAAACTTTTGCAGGAAGTAATAGTTACGACCAAAAAAGCTGATGATAACGTAAAAAGTTTGGAGATGTCAGTTAATAAAGTTGATATAAAAACGATGCAAAAAATGCCCGCTTTGCTCGGTGAGGTAGATATTATCAAGAGTATTCAGTTTTTACCAGGCGTATCTTCGGTTGGTGAGGGTGCTTCGGGCTTTAATGTTCGTGGTGGTGGCATTGACCAAAATCTGGTACTGCTCGATGAAGCACCCGTTTATAATTCATCGCACCTTTTTGGATTTTTTTCAGTTTTCAATCCCGATGCTGTGAAAGATGTAAAGCTCATTAAAGGCGGTATTCCATCGCAGTACGGTGGGCGGGTTTCGTCGATTCTTGATGTGCGTATGAAAGAAGGTAATGCAAAAAAGCCGCAGTTTTCGGGCGGAATTGGTAGTATTTTTTCAAGATTTACTTACGAACGACCCGTTTTTAAGGACAAAGGTTCGTTCATCGTTGCCCTTCGCCGTTCGTATATTGATGTGTTGGCCAAACCTTTCTTGAAAGATGATTTGAAAGGAACAACTTTTTATTTTTATGATTTTACGGCAAAAGCAAATTTGCGGGTAAATGAAAAAAACACCGTTTTCCTTTCGGGATATTTTGGAAGGGATAAATTTGGGGCAGATTTTGGCTTTAACTGGGGAAATGCCACCACGAGTTTTCGTTGGAATCACATTTTCAACAATAAACTTTTCTTGAATAATACCATTTTTTATAGTAATTACGACTACGCATTGCAGACGGATTTGAAGAAAGCTAATAATCAAGATGCTTTTCGTTGGAAATCAAATATCATCACGTACAGCATCAAGCCTGACTTTACTTATTACCCAAACACTAACAATACCGTAACTTTTGGTGGGCAACTGACCTACTATTCTTTTAATCCTGGGCAGGCAGTTGCGATTTCGGGAGGTGTCGAAAGATTAATTGGTTTAGATGATAAGTTTGCCACCGAAAATGCTCTTTATGTTGGCAATGAACAAAAACTTAGCCCAAAAATTTCGCTCCAATACGGTTTGCGATATTCGCTCTATAATTATTTGGGAAAAGGCAAGGCATTTGAGTTGAGTCCACTGAAAAATGATGCTGATAGCCGAATGATTACAAAAACGACATCATACCCTACTGGAAAATCTATTCAGCAATTTGGAAATTTAGAACCCCGTTTTGCTGCAAATTTTGGTCTTGGGCAAGATAATTCGATAAAATTAAGTTATAATCGTTTGGCTCAATACATTCATTTGCTTTCTAATACAACGGCCTCCTCCCCGCTCGATGTTTGGACCCCGAGCAGTAATAATATCAAACCCCAACTTGCTGACCAAGTAGCTTTGGGGTATTTTCATAATTTTAGTGATAATATGTTTGAAACTTCGGTCGAGCTTTATTACAAGAAACTTCATAGCCAAATTGATTATGTGCGAAATGCAAACTTGCTTTTAAATCCTGCCGTAGAAGCTGACTTACTAACGGGTGAAGGGCGTGCTTACGGAGCCGAATTTTATGTAAAAAAAGCCAAGGGTAAGTTTAACGGTTGGGTGAGTTATACACTTTCTCGAACCGAACGAAAAGTGGCAGGTTTGAATCAAAATGCTTGGTTTCCGAGCCGAATCGACAAAACCCATAACTTGGCTGTTGTTGGAATTTATGATTTGAACAAACGCTGGACGTTTTCAACTAACTTTACCTACAGTACGGGTACACCTGCGAGTTTTCCGACTAATAAGTTTGTTTGGCAGGGTTTTGCCCTCCCGCATGACTATAACGATACCCGTAACGCTTATCGAATCCCTGACTCACATCGCCTTGATTTGGCGGCAACTCGACAAACCAAATACGGTTTTTTCAAGCGTGGCACTGGCGAATGGGTTTTTTCGGTGTATAACGTTTATAACCGACGTAATCCGTTTTCGGTTTATGTACAGCAAAACGAAAAAGACGCTACCAAAACTGAGGCGGTGCAGTATGCTGTTTTTGGTTCGATAATTCCTGCGGTGACATATAATTTTAAGTTTTGACCTCGACTTCGCTCGGTCACCTTACTTGACTTCGCTCGGTCACCTTATTCGACTTCGCTCGGTCACCTTATTTATTGAAATGGTATCTGAGCAAATTAAAAATAAACAATCAAACAAAATGAAAAATATACTTTCGATACTTATAATACTTTTTATTTCAACTTCTCTGTTTTCTTGCATGGACGTAGTAGAAATTGATGTCAAAGATGGCGTTTCACAGCTATCGGTTGATGCTTTGGTAAATAATAAGAAAGAAATCCAAACCATAAAACTGACATTAACGCAGGCTTATTTTGATAATTCGCTACTAAAACCCGCTTTGGGAGCAACCGTAGTAGTTTTTGACCAAGATAGCGTTGCATTTCAGTTTAAGGATTTAAAAAATACTGGTGTCTATACTTACGACGCCAAAAACAAACCTTTGGATAAAATCGGTAAGGAATATGTGCTTTACATCAATTATGGCGGTGAAGATTATCTTTCTGCTTCAAAACTTAACCGTGTGCCGAAAATTGATTCGATAAACTATGAAGTTGATACGTTCCCCGTCAAGCCCGAAAATGGCCCTCAGGAGGGTTTTCAGCCACAATTTTATGCCCGAGATTTTACGGGCGAAGGTGATTGTTATTGGATAAAAGGAGCAAAAAACGGTAAATATTTTTCAAAAGCCAGCAATATTACGGTTGCTTATGATGCAGGTTTTAACCCTGGCTCAAAAACTGATGGACTGCTCTTTATTCTCCCGATTCGTGGCTCGGTTGCGGGCAGAGAACTTTTTTCAGATAAAGACACCCTTAAAGTTGATATTTATTCGATTACTTTGGAGCAGTTTTATTACTTACAAATTATTCAAAATACTTCACAAGCGGGTAGTTTGTTTGCTACACCACTGTCTAATTTACCAACAAATATTTTTAATCGGAATGAAAAATCTACTAAGAAAGCAATTGGTTTTTTTGGAATGTCGGCCGTAAGTTCGATGGAAACTATTATTGATAAAAGTAAGGCTTTACCGAAAAAGTAGGGGTCCCTGTCAATATAGGTTTTTTAATTATTCAAAAATTTAATTTATCTCAGTTTCAACGCTGGCAGGGTTTTGAACCCTGCCAGCGTTAGAAAAAAAGATTCTTCCAAGTACCTTTGATATAGTTATATTTTAAGGTACTTGGGAGGGCTTTCCAAAAATATTTATTGATTTCTACCGAAAAAGATGGCTGCATATAACAGTTGATTACACACCCTCCGCATTCTTTTAACTTACCTTCTAAGGCCACAATTTCTTGCACTTCTGGCGAGTAATACAAATCATAAAGATTGTCTTTTATTTCGAAATCCTTCGTGCCAAGATGATAACAAGGAAGCACTAATTTATTTTCGGGAGAAATAACTATTGTCGTGGAGGCGGCTTTGCAGACGGGATTATTAATGTGATTTCCCCCTTCTTTTCGTAGGTCAATAAATGCTTCGTTGAGGTAAACATTTTTTTGTTTACCCCACCACAAAAGTTTGTTCAAACTTGCTTCCGAAAGGTTTTCTCCTGCCTGAATATCATTGTATTTGAACATTGGATTTAAAATTAAAACCAAATCGTTTGGCTGAGAGATTTCGTTCCAGACTCGTTCAATTTTATCAACATTTTGTTCAAAAACTGTGAACAAAATATCGGGTCGTTCGCCTAATTTTTTCGCAATTTGTATTGAATCTAATATTTTATCGAAACATTTTACACCTCTTGATAAATTATGTTCGGCTTCGTCGGGCGAATCGAGTGAGAAGTGAAGCATATCTATTTTGCCTTTTAGTCGCTCGGCGTATTTTGGATAAAGCAAACAATTTGTGGTGACGGTTGTGAGAAACCCAGCTTTTTTTGATTCGCTCAAAAACACATCAAGTTCACGGTGTAGGAGCGGTTCGCCCCCCGTAAAATCAATGACTTTTACGCCTAATTTTTTGAGAGCTTTGAGGTTTTCTCGGAAGTTTTGGAGGGTGATGTACGGCGAAGGTTTTTCCCAAATATCACAAAAACTACACGTTGCATTGCAGCGATAAGTTACGTAATAATTACAAAGAATTGGGTGAGCAATGAGTCGCATAATCGGGAGAATGTTTATTTCAACATTCCCAATAAACTCGCCAATTTATCTTTCAAATCTTTTCTATCAACAATAAAATCAAGGAAGCCGTGGTCAAGCACAAACTCGGCCGTTTGGAAGCCTTTGGGTAATTCTTTGCCGATGGTTTCTTTGATAACTCTCGGTCCTGCAAAGCCAATGAGTGCCTCAGGCTCGGAAATGTTGAAGTCACCAAGCATTGCATAAGAGGCCGTAACACCGCCCGTTGTCGGGTCGGTCAAGAGTGAGATATACGGTAATTTTGCTTCGGCTAATTGGGCTAATCGTGCCGAGGTTTTAGCCATTTGCATCAACGAAAATCCTGCTTCCATCATTCTGGCTCCGCCCGATTTTGAAATCATCAAGAACGGCATTTTGTTTTCTAAAGCATAAGCTATTCCTCTGGCGATTTTTTCACCAACAACCGAACCCATTGAGCCGCCAATGAAACTAAAATCCATGCAGGTAATCACAATATCAATATCAGATATTTTTCCATAAGCCGTACGAGCAGCATCTTTCAAACCCGATTTTTTTTCGGTGGCACGCACCCTATCAACGTAAGATTTTGTATCCGAAAATTTAAGTGGGTCGCCCGAATGAAGATTGGCATCAAGTTCGGTATATTCTCCATCATCGAATAATATTTGGAAATATGCCTCAGAACCAATTTTTTCGTGGTAATTACAACTGCTACACGTAAAGGCATTGAGTTTGTGTTCACGGGTGTGCATTGCCTTTTTGCAATTCGGACACTGATACCAAAGCCCATCTGGAGCTTCACGTTTCATTTCCGTTGGGGTCAGAATCCCTTTATCTATTCGCTTAAACCAAGACATATTTTTTATTGAATTTTGAACCACAAAGGTAAATAATCTTGGGCGTAGTTCAAAACAACCAAATTTTAACGAAAAAAGACTTCGTTTGAAACGAAGTCTTTCTTTAGAATTTTTCTTTATTTTTTAATTTCAGGTTTATATCCTTTTCGTTCAACATCATTGATAAAAAAAGTATCTTCTCTCCTACCGTCGGGATAAATTCGCATGGCTTTTCCGTGTTTGATGTTATTTTCGACACGAGCTACTAATCTGATACTATTATTGAAAATAAAATATCCTTTGTCGTCATTCATTGTGCCGTTTTTGTACTTACCCACATATTTATCCCCATTTTTGTAGAAAAATGAACCATTTCCTTCATATTTTCCATTTTTGAAATTTCCAACGTATTTTTTTTCACCATCGGCATAAAACTCTACTCCTCTGCCATCACGTTTTGAGTTTCTCCATTCGCCTTCGTACTTTTCATCAGTTCTGGGGTTAATCATTTTACCAAAACCATCACTACAATCTCCGTCAAAACAAGCCCCTTTTTTTGAAGTTTCGTTCGTATTTTCATTATTTCTTGGTGCTGTATTAATAATATCTGGTTGCTTTGTGGGTTTTTCGGAGTTATCAACAGAGTTATCCACTTTATCCACATCTTGTTGATTATCAGAGGTTTGCGATTGATTTCTTGGTTGTTGGGGAATAGGTTGTGGAATATTTCTTGGTTGATTTGGTTGTGAGGGTACTTGCGAAGTTTGTGACCTTGATTGCGTGATTACGCTGCCATCGTTTTTCTTAATATTTGGGTAAAGTTCTTGGGCGTTGTCGAATCCTTTTTTGATTGATGCCAAACGTTTTTGTCTTGGTGGATGCGTGCCGCCATCATAGTCTGAGGTTAATTTGCTAATTGCTGCTTGGGCATCTTTTAGTGAAGCCCCCATTTGGTACATCACGAAACCCGAAAACTCATCAGCTTCTAATTCTTTGGCGGGGTCGCTGCCACCTTCTATGATGGTATGCCCTTGAAGATGATGCCCGATTTCGTGGGCTAAAATACTCAAAGCTCCCCAGTCTGATTTTGATAAATCATTGGCTTTCTTCATAAACGAACCATCGTAAACAATCAAACGGGTTTGTCCTTGAATGGCCGCAAAACAGTTGTCAGTATTCGGACATTCCATGACGTAAAAGTTTCTTTTCAAACCGCTACGTCGAACGATTTCATCAACCGCTTTTTCGGCAGTTTCTTTTGAGCGAAAACTAAATTGACTGCAAAATGCTTTTTCGTTTATTTTCTGTCCGTAGTAATTATAGCCAAAAGATTTTACCTTTTCTTCTTGGGCATGAGCAACCAATAAAAATGTGGATAACACTGTGGACAGTGTGCATAACTTGACATTCATGGGATTGAATATTTTTTTGAATTAAATTTTGAACGAGGAAAAGTGTTCTCAATAACAATCGGGAAGGTTTATGAACATTGTCTTAAAAAAACGCCTCAAAGTTGAAAGTTCTGAGGCGTTTCGATAATATTAATGAATAACGGGCTTAGTTTATTGTGTCACCCCGCAGATTTCTGAATCTTTTTCGGGCTTCGGCTCCAAAAATACTTCCTGTAAATTTTTGTAAAATCTCTCGATACAGTTCCATTGCTTTATCTTTTTGGTTGAGATTTTCTTCGTAGATTTTTGCTTCCAAGAAAAGTGCATCATCGGCCAAAATATCAAAATTATAATTTTTGCGAATCAATTCTAAATCTTCCAAAGCCGCTGGCACTTGGTTGGTTTTTAGTTTGGTATTTGCCCGCAGCCAAAGAATATCATCGGCCAAGCTATGCGATTTGAATTTTTCGTAAACAACGTCTAAGGCCCCCAATGCCTCGGCGTTTTTATTTTGAAAAAGCAATAAATCAATCTTGGCATATTCTCTCATGGCTACCTCCGAAGTGTCGAGTCCGATGTTGTCTTGAATCAGCAAACTTAACTGCATGGCATCGTTGGCGATTTCACGGGTAGTGGCTTTTTTCAAAATATCCAAGACTTCTTTTGCTAAATCAAACTCGCCGTTGTAGTAATGCAACTTGGCATTTTTGAGTTTTGCTTCTTGTCCGAGTTGGTCTTCTTTTTGAGATTTTTCTACTTGTGAATAAAGTAAAGTTGCCTCCCAAGGTTCGTTTTTGAGAATAAAAATATCACCCAAATCAATTTTGCATTTATCTCTAAAAGTATTATCCGAACCTGCAATCAAGATGGCAGTTTCGAGAACGGTGATGGCCGTATCTCGTTCGTTGAGGTAAAAAGCGTAAAGCTGGGCGGTGTTTCGGAGAGCTTCCATGGTTTTGACATTTCGACCCAAATCCGAAAACAGTCCTTGGTAATCCTTTATCAAAGCCTTAATATCGGCATTACTGACTGGATAAGTTGTCTTGACGAGTTCCTCTTTGCAGAACAATCCGTTTCGGCGAGCATAGACATAATACTGCCCCTGCGGATATTCTTTCATAACGTACTCGTACATCTGAATTGCGGCTTTATAGTCTTTGCTGACGAGAGTGGTTTGTGCCAATTCAAAAACCTTCTGCCCATCTTGGCGTAATCTTCGGTCTAAGGCTTTGGTTTGAATGAAGGCTTTGGTAAACTCTTTCTGCTGAATCAAATACCAGATTAGCAGGTCTGTGTAGTACTGTTCGCCAGGAAACTTCTGTACCTTGCTGTAAAGTACCTTTTCGAGCATATCCAGTTCGGGTTCAGTTTTGAGATTATCTTGGAATGTTGCTTTTACGTACTCTTGGTTTCCTTCGGTTAGTCCGTATTTAAGCATTTCTTCAATCATCGGTTCTTTTTGCCCATTGTACAAAAATGCCCGTGCCATCAGAATTGCGTACTTATTTTCGTCTTTGGCGGCTTCTCTTCCTTTTTTTAATAATTCGAGAAATTGTTCAGTTTTTTGATTCTTGTAAAAAATATCTTGTAGTTCATAAATCGTTCCTTCTGACTTCGAGGCGAGTTCGATTAACTGATTAATTTCTTTTTGAGATTCCTCAAACTTTCCCGTCATTTCGAGCAACGACGCATAGTCCGCCCGAAAGATAATTCCTGTGGCATCATCTTTTTTGATTTGACGTTTCAGATATTTTTCAGCTTCCTCAAAGTTTTTTAATTTGAATAGACACTGAATATAATTTGGATGAACTATTCGAATATTATTTTTGTCCTTTACGATTTTTTGAAAAAGTTCTTTTGCTTTCTCGTACTCGCCTTGTTTGAGATATTCATTGGCCAATTCGATGTCTTGCCCAAATGCAAATCCTTGCACCGCAAAAAATATTAATAGTACTAAAATACGTTTCATAGTTTCTTAAAAAAAGAAATAAAATATTAATTTAATTACTGTTTTAAATTATTAGGGCTGTGGATATGTGGACAAACTGCGGTTGTTAATAAACTACTTTTACTGTATGTATATAAGTAATCGTTTTTTCCACAGGTTTATTATTGTAATCCACAGCTATATTATTGATTATCAATTCTAATACCAGTTATTGACATTAGCTTTAAATATTTTTTGTTTATAAAAATTAAAGATTCCCACACTATGTTTCCACGTTAATTAACACTTTGTGGATTGGGGATAAGCCTAAGGTTTTGGACGTTTTACACTTTGTTTGATTTCTTTCCACTATTGTCAGTATTTACCCACACGGCTTTCAACAGAAGAGTTCGCAAATTACCAGACTAATGCACAGCTTTATCCACAAAAAATATTGTACATTTTTTATTTTGAATTGACCTTTTTTGTTTTCCAACTATCTTTTCCACATTGCTCAATTACTTTATCACAATACCCCTTACTTCAAAGTTAGCTTTTAGCCTAATTGGGTCTTGGTAAAACTGGATTTCTTCGGGTTGAATATTTTTTTCCACGTTGCCGTAATCCCAGTAACCGTTATCGTTTTTATCTTTAACTATTCTTAATAAATAGATTCCTGGCTTAATATTTTTGAATAAAAACTTATTTTTTGTCTTTTCTTCTGCCACAACCTCATACCTTTCATTGACGATTTGAATTATTTTATTTGTTTTCTTTTCATCAAAACTACCTTCTACCAAACTATAATTTTCTGATTTTAGAATCGGATTTTTCATAATCACTTTATCACTCGAACCTCCTTTGATATTTATAAACGCCCCCCTACTCAGTTCGAGTTTTAGTTCTCGATCAGCATTTATAGTTTTTGTTATTTTTAGTTCAGTTTTGGATTTATTCCACGTGATATTCTCGTTATTTAGTTTTTCTTCTTTGGTTGTGTCCGAAAGAATTTTAATTTTATTAGCGTCAAAACTCAAAATTGGTATTTCAAAATCAAATACTAACGTCATATTTTTATCAATATCTTCCCCGATTTTAGGTTTCAAATCGAATGAAAGATATTCACGTTTCTCTTTTCTACGTTTTTCGGGTTCTTTAAATTTTATCTTTTGAACGTGGGTAAATGAAACATTGCTCGAATCTGTAACTGTTATGCTAACTTTCAATGTGTCAGTTCGTTGTTTAGTATTATAAAACTTTAATTCTTTTGCTTCACCTTTGTATGGGATACTATCCGATTTACTTTCAAATTTTACTTCAAATGTTTTAATATTTTTATCATACATCACAGTATAATCTTCAACTCTCGACTGCGATTTTAAATTTTTTGGTTTTTCGTTGTTGGCATTTGCGATTAAAAAATTTATTTCGGTCAAATTTTTAAACAAATCAAGCGTATCTTGTCTGAAACCTATGGGTTCGGTTTTGGTATCGTACCTTAAATTGTTATTTTTATCAATGAACGCATATATTTTGTATTTACCTTTTTTGATATTCTCAAACTGATAATTTCCGCTTGAATCGGTTTTGATAAAATAATCTGGTTTTGTTTTTTTTAAGTCTAACGAATCTTGAATTTTGTACAAAGCTACGTGGGCATCTAAAATCGGTTGATTTGTGAAGATACTTTTCACATTTCCTCCCACTATCAACGAATCAATACTATTACTTGTGCTAAATACTAATTTGAGATTTTTTGTTTCGTTTCGTTCATTCAAATCCTTTATTCCTTTTCTGAAATTTAGCGTATAAGTTGTACTATCCTTAAATGCTTTATCAAACTTTATGATGACGATGTTTGATTTTGATTTAATATCGAATGTTCCTTCGGCGGCTGGAATAATCAAAAGTTCTTGTCTTAAACTCGTCACGTCAATTAGCTCATCAAACTCCAGCCGAATTGATTTGTCTTTAAAATTCTTTTGTTCCATTTTCGGAACAGATCTAATTAACTTAGGAGGAGTTTCATCCATTTTTCCTCCCGTTGGCGGAACGAATTGAGCACAACCGTTAAGTAAACTATAAATTAAAAGAAAAAACAGACTTCTTATTGTTTGAGTTTTATACATTTTATTTTTATTTTTTGGTAAAAATAAAACCCTCAATAATTAGTTGAGGGTTTTTAGGAAACTTTAATTTATTATCTCCCAAGATGAATCATAATCACTGAAATATCGGCTGGCGAAACTCCGCTTACTCGTGAGGCTTGTCCGAGAGTTTGAGGTTTTACTTTCTTTAATTTCTGCCGAGCTTCTATCGAAACTGATTGTAGTCTATCGTAATCAAAATTCGGGTTGATTTGCATATCCTCTAATCTTGCCATTTTTTCAACCATCAACATTTCTTTCTCAATGTAGCTTTCATATTTTACATGAATCACGGCTTGCTCAATAATTTCTTCATCGAATGTATTTAGAAAAGCTGACATTTCTGTGTCAAGGTTTCTAATGTGATCAATTTCTATTTCAGGTCTTTTCAGAATACTATAAAAAGAAGATTTCTCTCTTAGCACCGACGAACCAATACTTTCAAGATAATTACTGGCCGCATCGGGTGATATTTTTCTGGTTTTGATTTCTTTGAGTATTTTTTCAGCGGCTTCTTTCTTCTCGTTCACTCTTTCCAGACGACTTATCGAAGCCAAACCCAAATCAAATCCTTTTTGGGTTAATCTAATGTCAGCATTATCTTGACGTAATAGCGTACGAAACTCGGCTCTTGAAGTAAACATTCTGTACGGTTCATCAGTACCTTTATTCACCAAGTCATCAATTAATACTCCGATGTAGGCTTCGTTTCTTTTCAAGATAAATTCCTCTTTTTCTTTTGCTTTATTGTGGGCATTTATTCCTGCCATTAGTCCTTGGCAAGCAGCTTCTTCATATCCCGTCGTTCCGTTTATTTGTCCTGCAAAAAATAGGTTTTCTATTAAATGAGTTTCGAGCGTAAGTTTTAATTGAGTTGGTGGAAAAAAATCGTATTCTATGGCATAGCCAGGTCGAAACATTTTTACATTTTCAAAACCTTGTATTTTTGTCAAAGCCTCAAACTGTATTTCTTCAGGCAGTGAAGTTGAAAAACCATTGATATACATCTCGACTGTATTCCAACCTTCGGGTTCAACAAATATCTGGTGGCTTTCTTTGTCAGCAAATCGGTTTATTTTATCCTCAACCGATGGACAATATCTTGGGCCAAGACCTTTTATCCTTCCGCTGAACATCGGAGATTTATCAAAACCTTTTCTTAATACTTCATGTACATTGTTGTTTGTATAGGTAATGTAACAGCTTCTTTGCTTTGTTAATTTATTTGTATTAGTATAAGAAAATTTTTCGGGTTTATCATCACCTTTTTGCTCTTCCATCAAAGCCCAGTTCAGCGAACGACCATCTACCCGTGGTGGTGTGCCTGTTTTCATTCGCCCAGATTCAAAACCCAAATTGGTTAATTGTTCGGTTATTCCGTGGGCAGCCTTCTCTCCTGTTCTTCCTCCACCGAAGTTTTTTTCTCCTATATGTATTTTTCCATTCAAAAATGTGCCGTTAGTCAGTACTACAGTTTTTCCTTTTATTTCGATACCCATTCCTGTACGTACGCCAATCACTCTATTATCTTTTATTACAAGACCTTCTACCATTTCTTGCCAAAAGTCAAGGTTTGGGATATTTTCCATCGTATCTCTCCACTCTTGGGCAAACATCATTCGGTCGCTTTGACACCGAGGACTCCACATAGCAGGACCTTTTGAGCGATTTAACATTCTAAACTGAATCATGGTCTTGTCACTTATGATTCCTGACTGCCCACCGAGTGCGTCTATCTCCCGAACTATCTGTCCTTTTGCCACTCCTCCCATTGCGGGATTACATGACATCTGAGCAATCGTGTGCATATTCATTGTGACCAATAAAACTGATGAACCCATACTGGCTGCTGCTGCTGCTGCTTCACAACCTGCATGCCCTGCACCTACTACTATCACATCATATTCTTTAAACATTATTATTTTTTTATTTATGTTTCCACGTGAAACGTTTGTGTTATTGTGAAATATATTGTTTCACGTGAAACGTGAAAAATAGATTACTTGTTTCGGATAAAAAACTTCCGTTGTTGGTTAAAATAAAGGGTTGAAAAACGTAACTATCAAACAGGAGTGATTTTACTTATAAATTAAAAAATGATTTAGTTATTTTAGAATTAATACTCGGGTAACAATAACGTTGCTTTATAAGAAAACAAAAAAGGGACGCATTTGTTGCGTCCCTACAAAATTACTAAGAAAAACGTTTACTTAATTTTTCTAAAATAATTATCCGTTTGTTTCTTGTAGAAAGGCGTATAATTAGGCGGAACTGTGCGGATAAGTTCCACTTGTTTTTGTTTTTCTTGTAAAAACTTATCAATCGAAGGAGGTGACTGGCGATTGAACTGTTGAGCAGATTTAGATTGACGAGTCGGATCTTCTTCTTGTTGTTGAATAGCTTTCTCCGCTTCGAGTAATCGGGTCTGAATATCTTTTGAACGCTTAATGAGGTCGGGGTTAATTCGCTTATTAACCAAATCAGTTTCGTTTTCGTCCATTTTCTTCTCGAGTTCTTTAAGTTCGTTTCCAAGTTTCTTACCAGCTTCTGTTCCTTTGAGTTCATCTTGCATTTGTTGGATACGCTTTCTTAGGGCAGATTGTTCCTGAGCGAGTTTGGCTGCTTCCTCAGAAAGCCCCCTGCCCGACTTGCCAGACTTAGAAAGTTTCTCCATAGATTTATTCAATTCATCTTGTTTTTCACCAGGTGAGGGAGAAGGCATTTTTCCTTTCTTTCCTTTTTTGCCGCTACCAGGCATGGCGTTAGCCATCATCTGTTGCATTTGGCTAAAAGTATCACTGAGCATTAAAGCCAAGTTATTAATGGAGGTCATGGAGAATTGTTGGTTGCTTGAAGCAATATTTAATTTGCGTTCTTTAATAAACTTAACGCTTTCGTCCATTGAGTTTCGCATAGAAGTAACCTCTTTCGTCACGAATGACTGAATTTGAAGCACTCGCTTGGCTAATGAATACAAACTATCCTCAATCATCTTGGCATCGTCTTGAATCTTTAATTGTTCTTGAGAAAGTTTCACGAAACGAGGATCTGATAAACTCATGTTTCGAAACTCTTTCATAATCTTTTCCTGGTCAAAGGATAGCTTTACAAGATTTTCAAGAATAGCACGCAAAGCGTCCATATCCTCGTCCATTTCTTTCATTTCTTGGTTCTTCATCGACTCTTTCATTTTCTGAGCCATCTGTTTCATTTTCTTGGCTGCTTTTTTTTGATTCTTAGCCGCAGAATCATTTTGATCTTGATCAAGTTGCTTTTCGGAGTTTTCTTGATCATTAGAAATCTCTTCTTGCTCTTCTTTCTGCTCGTCGTTTTCCTTTTTCAATTCTTCGGCAAGTTTATCAATGTCTTTCATCTGCTCTTTTTTATCATCAAACTCTTTGGATAGCTTTTCTTGTTCCTTTTTTAAATCATCATTCTTCTTATCTTTTTCTGGTTGATTTTTTTCTTGTTCATTCTTTTTGGTATCATCACCGAGTTTATCTTGCTTTTCAGCAAGCTTTTCGAGTTCGTTGGCCGTTTTTTCAACCTTTTGTTGAAGTTGAAGTTGTTTGAATAGTTTGAGAGTTCTGTCGATGTCTTTGTCCATGTTACGTTCCTGATTTTTGAGCTTTTCTAATTGCTCAATCGTCTTTTCGTCCATGTCTTTTTCTAATGATTTTTTCAACTCCTCATACATTTTGTTGGTTTCCTCATTCATGACTTCTTCCATGAGTTTTTTGAGTTGTTCCATTTTTTGTTTGAGTTCGGGAGATTGTTGTTGAAAACGATTGGTCTTTTCCTGCATTTTTTCAAACTGCTCCTGCATAGCTTTCATTTCTGACATCAACTCATCACGCTTTTTGAGAAGTTCTTCTAATTGCTTCTTTTCTTGAAAGTCTAAATCCTTCTTACTTTTTAGTTTATTTTCTAAGTTATTCAAATCATTTTTTAATTTCTTAGATTTCACACTGAGTTTTTCGAGCATATCTTCAGTCTTCTCGGTTACTTTTTCTACTTCGGCATCAAAATTCTTGGCCGAAGGAAGAGCAAAGGTAAGAACGGGTGTTTTAGTGCTTTTCGAGCCATTCACGCCATCATTATCCCAAACTTGCAGAAAGTACTCTACTTTCTCACCAGGATTGAGTTTTAAATCTTCAAGAGGAAATTGATAATAGAAACTTTGAGAAATTTGGGTTTTGTTAAAAGAAACATCAATTGAAGTAAAAACGTCATTTGGTTTCGGGCTTGATTCACGTACAGGACGGTATAAAAGTTTGAACTGAGCTAAACCATAGTCGTCATTGATATTTCCACCCAAAACTATATAATTGAAGAGTGTAGTATCCCGAATTTGTTCTAATTGTATTTGAGGATATTTGTCAGGAATAACATTAATATAAAAGTCAATATTTTCACGATTAGTACTAAACTCATTCTTTAATTGAATTTTGTAGGAAGATGAATTTTTCAAACGGCGGATATAGGAGAAATTATCCCCAAAACCATCTTTCGATAAATGCTTAAGTTCGTTTTCAAAAAGTAAATAAAGGGAATCGGTATTAGTTGCTTTAAAATTCCACTCAACGGTTGTACCTTCTGGAACAACGAGATTGCCAACGTTGTCGAAGCTCTCGTTGGATTTATTCAGATAAGCAGGATAATTCAAACCAACGTCAAATGAAAGAAGGTTTGGGCGGCTAATCAAACCAAGTTCAAAATCATTAGATTTAAAACCTGAGGCTAAAAAATGAAAATCTACAGGGTTTTGAACCTTTGAAAAAGTGAAAGTATAAGTTTTGTTATCAACAGAGGTCATTTTAAACTTACGGTCATTAGCCACCAAATAAACTGCTTCGGGAACAGCATTACCAATAAGAGAGAGGTTTAGGTTAAAATCTTCGTTTTTTACTGCTTTTAACTCTTGATTCGTAATTTTAAATTTGAATGGGGCTTCTTCCGCAAAGTCTTTTTGGAAATAGACAATACGCTCAGTGCTATTCTTAAAAAATTTAGGAGATACTGCTGCAATTAATAAAATCAAAACCAAAGGTGGAATAGCGTATTTGAGATATTTTTTATTTTCATTTATCTTAATGGCATCAGCAAACTTTACAAAACGAAGTTCGCTCGTTTTCTGACTAATACTCGCTTGAAGCAAAGCATTATCTTTATCAGATACTTGCGAAAGCTGGAGGGTGTTGAGAAGCCTATCCCCTATTTCGGGAAAAAACTTGCCAATTTCTTGGGCGGCTTTCTCATAAGTCAAGGGTTCGTTGAAATGAAATAAATAAAGTAAAGGTTTAATAACCCAAGCAATCAAAGAGTAAATCATCAAACCTAAAAAACCAAAAAATAATGTGGCTCGAATTGTTGAGTTAAAACGACCAAAGTATTCTACGGCATTAATAATTAAAAAAGAGCTGAGAAGCAAAGCAAGTGTAAAAATTGAACCCTTGATGAGCAAATTTTTGTAGTACTTTCTTTTATATTCGTCAATTTTAGAAAATAAAGTATTCAAAGATGCAGACATGATATATGGTAGTTGATAAAGTTTTTAAAGTAAAAAGATTTCGATAGGACAATGGTCTGACATTACTTGATCAGAATGAATAAAAACGTTGGATAATCGACTCAAAAGACTATTACTAATAAAATGGTAATCAATACGCCAGCCGAGGTTTTTCTGCTTCGCTCCTGCCCTATACGACCACCAAGTATAGTGATGAGGTTCGTGATTCAAATGTCTAAACGAATCAATGTAACCATTATCAAGAAATCTGCCAACCCACGCACGTTCTTCGGGTAGAAAACCTGACGAATTTGCATTACCCTTTGGGTTATGGATATCAATCTCCCGATGACAGATGTTTACGTCACCAGAAATGATTAAATTTGGAATCTTTTTTCTAAGTTCTTGAATATAAACGTAGAAATCGTCCAAGAATTTCATTTTTAATTCTTGGCGTTCGTCACCCGAAGAGCCAGATGGAAAATACATACTAAGAATAGAGAAGTCTTCAAAATCGGCACGAAGAATTCTGCCTTCATCATCGAAAAGAGATTTTCCTATTCCGTAGTGAACATTAGAAGGTTTTTGTTTCGATAAAATAGCTACGCCACTGTATCCACGTTTTAGAGCTGGATACCAATAACAAAAGTAACCTAACTCTTCAAACAGTGGAGTAACTAATTCGGTTTCGGATAACTTTATTTCTTGTAAACAAAGAATATCTGGGTTAGTAGATTTTAACCAACTAATAAGTCCTTTATTGATGGCCGAACGAACACCGTTTACATTGTATGAAATTATTTTCATATTAATTTAAAAATATCGGGTTTAGATATGAAGACCAACTTCCTTTCGGAAATAGTCAATAACAAAGTGTTTCAGGAGTTTTTCCTGCGAAAGCATATCAAAATTTGGTAAGGGAGTAATAAGTTTCCAATGTGGCCAACCATCTTCATCTCGACCTTCGAGAGAATAGTATCCGCCAAAGCTCAAAACTTTGCAGATAGCTATGTGCATGAGATCTTGTTTTTGTTCTTTTGTAAAAACTTTTTTACCTTGCCCCAGTTCCTGCACACCAATTAAAAATAAAACCCCATTTAAGTCAGATGGTTTTTTACCGAGATTGTTTTTCAGAAAAGCTAACAATGTTTGCCAGATTTCTTTTAGGTCGTTGTCTTCTTGAGTCATAATAATTAAAATATATACAAACTTAACCAAACACGATGAAATGGTTTAGGCATTTTTTAGATATAATATACCCACGAAGCTGCGAAGCGTGTGGAGAGTCACTTTTGGGTGGAGAAAATCTCATTTGTATTGATTGCATGATTGATTTGCCAAGAACAAATTCTCATATCGAAAGGCTTGATAGTGTTTCTAATCGGTTTTGGGGGAAAGTTCCCGTTTCGGATACGATAACTTTTATGAGGTTTTCAAAAAAAGGGAAAGTTCAAAAACTCTTGCATGAGCTAAAATATCGAAATAAACCAGAAGTTGGTACATTCTTGGGAAAGCTATACGGAGTTGATTTAAAAGCAGTGGGTTTTGAAAAAAAGATAGATTTGATAATCGGCGTTCCATTACACCCAACGAAGCAGCTACAGAGGGGTTATAATCAAGCCGATTGTATAGCAGAAGGGCTATCGTTGGTGTTAGAAATTCCTTTTGAAACTGATGCGGTTAAAAGAGTTTTATATACGGATTCACAAACTAAAAAGAATCGTATGGAACGTTATCAAAATGTTGAAAATATTTTTGAAGTGACGGATACAGAAAAGATAAAGGATAAACGAATAGCAATCGTAGATGACGTACTGACAACGGGTTCGACTATTGAGTCGATGGCGGTAGTACTTTTGGAAGCGGGGGCAAAAAACATTTCGATTGTAACGATTGCGGCAGCCTTTTAAACAAAGAAACCCCTCTTTTGGGAGGGGTTTCTGCTAATGTGTCAGATTTTGACTATAATTTACGCTTTCCTTTCGGTCCGATTGCAATCATTGCACATCGGAAACCAATCGTAGAAGTTGAAGAGTCTTGATCCAAAGCTCGGCGTGTGCCAGGCGATAACCAATAAGCCACATCGTTCCAAGAGCCACCTTTGTAAACTCTCAAATTATTGTCAATTAGTGAATTATAGTTTTTCTTATCGTACATTTTTTCTTCATCTAAGAAATCATTGCGACGAATTGGGTTCAAGTCATTCACATCTTGGAATGAGTTCGGGCGATATAAATCAACAACCCACTCATTCACATTTCCACCCATTTGGTAAAGTCCGAAATCATTGGGAGGAAATTCATACACTTCGAGCGTAATTGTTCCTTTATCGTTTTGGTGTCCTGCAATACCAGCATAATCACCACGACCACGCTTGAAATTGGCGAGCATCGTTCCTTTTTGCTTGCCTTTGTTCTTACGCATCGAAGATCCGTCCCAAGGGTAAATACGTTGGTTAGATTGATTTTCGTCCATATATTGAGTGCCAATCATCGCTTTTGCCGCATATTCCCACTCAGCTTCGGTTGGAAGTCGGTAAGCAGGCAGAACATTGCCTGACTCAATAGCCAGTCGACCACCTGTTTTAACAGCAGGAGCTTCAGGTGCTGCAGCATTACCTTTCTTTTTCTTACCAAAGCCCATTCCACCACCTTTCTTTGATTTGGTTTTATCACCAAATCTCATGGCCATTTCGCTGTTTACGGCCTCGGTTCTCCATTTACAATAATCAGATGCTTGCACCCAAGATACACCCACAACGGGATATGCTCTGAAACCAGGATACCTTAAATATTGTTCTGTAAATTGGTCATTAAAAGAAAGTTTACTTAGCCAAACTGTGGTGTCGGGCAAAGCTGTTTCATAAAACTCTTGTGAGGAATCTTTCTGAACGGCATGAAGATACTCCAACCAGTGAAGGTTAGTTATTTCGCTTTCATCCATGTAAAAAGATGAAACTGTAACGGTACGTTCGAGGTTATCACGTGAAAAAGTAATATCTTCTTCAACAGTTCCCATCGTGAAGCGGCCACCTTCGATAAACACAAGGTTTGGTCCGGCTGGCTGTCCTTTAAAATCTTTAACTTGCAAACCAACGGGTTCTTTGCCCTTCTTGCTTTTCTTGCCATAAGCAATACCCGTAGCTGTACTCTTACGGCCAGGATTAATGCTTGTGGATTTCTTTTTGCTCGAACAACCACTCAGAATCAGCACAAAGGCTAATGCAACTGCGGTCGAACTAAAAAGTAGTTTTTTCATTTTCGGAATGATTTTTGTTAATTAAATTCGTTTTGCAAAAATAGGTATTTCAATATAAATTTCTGTAAAATCTGGTTGTATATAAGTTATAAAGTAACAGACTTTACACGATACCGCTTAATAATTTGTCCAAACTATCAATGGAATAAACTTTTTCTACTGTAAGAAGCAGTTTTGACTTGATTTCTTTGAGTGAACAGTATTTTGGATTACTCTTAATATAATCAAGAATTTTGCCAAACTTTTCGGTCTGAAAATATTCTGTTCGCTCTTGTGAAACGAAGTATCCTTTCATGATATTGTTTTTGAGTGTCAATTTTTCAAAACCTATCTGCTCGGCTTTCCATCGGATTCGGGTAATTTTAAATAAATTTTTCACCTCATCAGGCATCGAACCAAACCTATCAACGATTGATTTTTGAAATTCTTGGAGTTCTTCTTCCTTTTCGATGTTATCTAATTGGTTATAAAGTGAAAGCCTTTCCGAAATATTACTCACAAAAGTTTCGGGAATAATGATTTGTAAATCCGTTTCGATTTGGCAGTCGGGCAGTCGTAGGTCCATAACCGATGACAAGTCCTTTGTGAAAAGGTCTTTAAACTCATTTTCTTTGAGTTCTTGCACGGCTTCGTCTAAAATCTTATGATAAGTTTCGTAACCCAAATCATTAATGAAACCGCTTTGCTCGGCACCGAGTAAGTTTCCTGCTCCCCGAATATCCAAATCCCGCATCGAAACCTTAAAGCCATCACCTAAATCAGAAAATTCTTCGAGGGTTTGTAATCGCTTGCGGGCATCTTTTGATAAAAGAGAAATCGGAGGCGTGAGCAAATAACAAAACGCTTTTCGATTTGAACGCCCTACCCTACCCCGCATTTGGTGCAAGTCAGACATTCCGATATTTTGGGCTTGGTTAATAATAATGGTATTGGCGTTTGAAATATCAAGACCCGACTCAATAATATTAGTCGAAACCAAAATATCGTAGTCGCCCTCAATAAATTTCATCATTACTTTTTCTAATTTATCGCCGTCCATTTGTCCGTGAGCGATACCAATCTTTGCATCGGGAACGAGGCGTAAAATAATATTAGCAATCGACTCAATGTCATTCACTCGATTATGAACAAAGAAAACTTGCCCACCTCTTTTGAGTTCGAATGATATTGCGTCCCTGATGAGTTCTTCTTTGAAAACATGCACCTCGGTCGTGACGGGTTGGCGGTTGGGCGGCGGCGTAGAAATAATTGACAAATCTCTTGCTCCCAACAAAGAAAAATGAAGCGTACGAGGAATTGGTGTGGCCGTCAAAGTCAAAATATCAACGTTATGTTTCATTTCTTTAAGACGGTCTTTTGCCTTCACACCAAACTTTTGCTCTTCATCTATAATCAACAAACCGAGGTCTTTGAAATCAATATCTTTATTCAAGATTCGGTGCGTACCTATGAGTATATCAGTCTTACCTTCTTTAACATTTTTGAGGGTTTGCGTAATTTCTTTCGCTGAACGAAACCGACTAATTTCTTCAACATTTACGGGAAGTTTGGACAACCGCTCGGCAAAAGTTTTGTGGTGTTGCATAGCCAAAATTGTGGTCGGTACCAACACGGCTACTTGCTTGCTATCGGCCACTGCTTTGAAGGCCGCACGAATGGCAATCTCGGTTTTTCCAAAGCCAACATCACCACATACAAGCCTGTCCATCGGATAAGGTTTTTCCATGTCTTCCTTCACATCATTAGTTGCTTTTGCTTGGTCGGGGGTATCTTCGTACAGAAACGATGATTCGAGTTCGGCTTGCATAAAGCCATCTTTGGAGAAATGAAATCCTGGAGCAAGGCGACGTTTGGCATAAAGCGAAATGAGTTCTTTGGCAATATCTTTCACCTGCCGTTTGACCTTAGATTTTTTGTTTTCCCACTCGCCCGAACCCAGCTTACTCATCGTTGGCGGAGTGCCTTCTTTGCCCGAATATTTCGCAATTTTATGCAAAGAGTGTATATTTACGAGTAAAATATCATTGTCACGATAAATCAACCGAACTGCTTCTTGCTCTTTATCACCCACAACGATTTTCTCCAAACCCGCAAACCTTCCGATACCATAATCAATATGCGTGACGTAATCCCCCGTTTGCAAAGATTTTAATTCTTTCAATGTTAGGGCTTTTGACTTACTAAATTTATCACGAACCTTGAAACGGTGGTAACGGTCAAAAATTTGGTGATCGGTATAGCACGCAATCTTAGTAAGCTCATCAATAAAGCCTCCCCGAAGCGAAATGTCCAAAGATTGAAACTTAGTCATGGGGTCAATTTCGTGAAAGATAGATTCCAACCGATTGACTTGCTTGAGCGAATCAGAAACAACCAAAGTAGTAATCCCCGTTAGCTGATTTTCTTTTACATTATCAGTAAGTTTTTTGAAATCTTTGTTAAACGAAGGTTGGCTTTTTGAGGGAAAAACCATCTTCTCTGTATCTTTAAAATACGACTTTGTACCAAACTCAATCACATCAAACTTCTTAATCTCGTTGAGGTACGTTCGGCGGGTTTCAAAGAGTTCCTCGGGCTTCAAAACTACCTTGATACCACCGCTTTGGTCGAGTATTTTTTGGAATTGTTGTTCAACATTCTTGAAACAATCTTCGATACATTCGAGCGAATATTCTGCGTCTTTTATCCATATAGTGCTTTTATTACGAATAAAATTAAAAAATGACTCCCGAGTTTCTTGAATTAATTTGCTTTGAACATCGGGAATAATATTGATTTGATTGACCGTTTGAAGGGATAGCTGCGACTCAGGATTGAAGAATCGAAGGCTATCAATATCATCACCAAAAAGTTCGATTCGGCAAGGAAACTCGGAGGCGTAGGAGAAAATATCAACGATTCCTCCTCGAATCGAAAACTGCCCAGGCTCATAAACAAAATCGGTTTTTTCAAAATCATAAGAAATCAACAACTCCGAAATAAAGCTAATGTCGAGTTTTTCTCCGATTTTTATTTGCAACGTATTAGCTATCAATGACTTACGATTAATCACTTTTTCGGAGAGTGCTTCGGGGTAAGTAACGATTAGTAGATTTGCCTTGTCGTTGTTCAATAAGTTAAGCACCTCGGAGCGTTGCAGGACATTGGCGTTATCAATTTCTTCGTACAGATAGGGCTTCTTGTAAGACATCGGAAAAAGAAAAACCTCCTCCTCCCCTACTAAGTTTTGAAGGTCGTTATAAAAATAAGCGGCATCATCTTTATCACTCAAAATAAAGATATTGTGTTGCGGATTTAAGCGATAATTTGCCGATGCAATAACAGCATCAAGGCTGCCCGAAAGACCTTTAATATGAACATTTTTCTTGGACTTAATTTCTTCAAAAAGCGTCTTGATGAAGCTATCTTCCTCGTAGATTTTTAATAATTCGTGGGCTTTCACTATGCTGGGGTTTTATAAAATACAAAAGGGACACAGGTGGTTTTCTGCGTCCTTAAATTTGTTTGAAAAAAGAAAAAAATCTTTATAAAAACAGTTAATTATTGATAAAAATATCAAAAGCTATTTTCTTGAAAAAAATAATTATAAATAATTGATTACAAGTGTTTTGTATAAAAATGTCACCGTTTAATAGTTTCGTAATTAAAGTTTGATTTAATTAAAAAACGAAATTAATTTTTGTCTAGTGCAATAGGAATTAAGTTTTTGACAGTTTAATATTTTTCAATTTTTCAGCTTTGCAAAAACCTTTGAATTTCCATTTCAACGGTTTTAGCAAGCAACTGTTATAAAAAGCGATGTACTTTTCTATTTTTTGATTT
>JANNEN010000131.1:0-10859 GCA_031378715.1 Emticicia sp. | reverse complement strand
TTTTCAGTCTGGTAATTTTTTGTTCAGTTTATCCCATTTTTTTCTACGAATAATGGATTATTTAAAGCAAAAAATGGGGTAAAATCAACAAATAAAGTGTCGAATCAAAAAAGTACTTTATTTAATTCTCGTTCCTTAGTGCCTTAGTGGTGATTTTTATCTGATTTGAAGACTGCACACAAGATATTGCAGCAACAAAATATTTGAACAAATGAGAGGAGTACAGGGTGCTGAAAATATCAATTAAAAGCGAAGTTTCTAATATTTAAGTCTTCTCATTCTTGATGTCCATGAAGCAAAAAATAGAATGAACGCCGTAAAAACAGTAATTTCTAATTCAACCCATCAGTATTCGTAGCGTCAAAAACGGATTTAATAGCAGCCATTTCTTTCACTAAAAAAGTTTGAAGTTGTGCGTTAAAATCTTTTTTATCAGCTTCCGAAAGGCTCTCGTATAGATCTTTTAGTTCTTGATTAACAGCTAATTTTTCGGCGGCATTAGTAGCGTTCATTCCTCGTACGTGGTACGATTTTAAGTTGAAATTCTTCATTTTTTTTGATACTCTTTTTATATTTTTTGCAAAAGTAAGATTATTTCTACGAATATCTGTGGGTTAATTTTAGAATAAAAATTTTAGATTACGCATAAAAACAGACATTTTGATTTTTCCACTGGGTTTATAGTACAAAGCCCGTCAAGAGTTTGGGTAAAGACTGTGAAGATAGCAAATAATGAAAATGGAGGGGCTTCTGGAACGTTTTCTGGTAAAAGTTTAGACGGAAAGGAAATCAAAAATGGCTCATGCTCATTTCTGCAAAGATTCGTACACCCCAAGAAAAGGTATTTTCTTTCTTCGTGAAATTTTTACCGTAAAATCATTTTGTAATTGGATATTATTAAGGCTGATGTCGTGCGGGTAGTATTCTGCCTCGTCAAGTACATAGCGAAGATTTATCAAGTAGGATTTATCGGTTCGGAAAAACATACATTGACTAAAACGTGCTTCCAGTGTTTTGAGCGTTGTGGCAACAATTATCTTGCTTCCGTTGGTCAAATAAAGTACCGAATAATTGACATCAGCTTTCATCAAAATTATATCATCGGGGCAGACTTTCTTTCTGCCACCGATGGCAATTTCTGTAATATTCATGGCGATTTTTGAGTTTATTGCTTGATAACCAATACATTATAAGCAGTATTGACGGGCATCGGATTTCCGTTTACATTATAGATTGTCCAAGCTCCACCAGCATAATTGACCCCTATAACATTCGGATTTCCACCCGCTCCAATAGTTTGCGTAACCATCAAAAAATCAGTAACAAGGGCGTTAGGATAGCTCAAAATTGTATAGTTTCCTACTATATTTGCGGCGGCGGTGCCGTGGTTAAATATTGCCCGATTTGAACCCCCACTCGGAATACGTATTTGCCCATTTATTTCTAAGGCTCTGCCATTGGCATTCGCATTCGTTAATGATAATGTTGGATTTGCTGCGGAATTATTATTGGCATCAATGGCTTTGCCCGTTCCATTATTATTAACAATTCGGGCTGTGGCGGCCGTGCCTCCATTTGTTTCGGCATACAAGCCATTGCCCGTGCCTGAAAATCCAAATAATGCTGTGCCTGTACTTGAAATCCCATGCACCCCAACACCCTCTTGCGTTGCGTTGCCACGAATAGCCGTACCCTTGCCTAAGGCAGTGCCTGCAAGTGCCAACGCTATGTCAGAGGACGTAATAAATTCCCCCGCCATACCGCTTTGCGATACTGACCTCACGCTCGTACCCGAAAGTGATTGTGCTTGTAGAGCCGTTCCTGCTCCCCAATGCCTTGCATATACGCCATATCCTAAATCATTGACGGATAAGTTTTCGCCATAAACGCCCCAGTTGCCCCCGCCAGTCGGGTTTATGGTGGAAGACACGCCGTAAACGCCCGTACCGCCTGTGTTTGAGGTGGTTTCGCCCATAACGCCCGAATTATTCGACCCACCCAAACTGTTTACTCCCTTGATAGGTGTAACTGTATTGCTCGTTAGCTCTAAGGGGGCAGTCGTAAAAGTTGCTTTTACCCAAGCTATATCATACATATATATATCTTTTAGGTCAGTATCATAAACTAAAAGCCCACTGGTTGGACTAATAATGGCATTGCGTTGGGCGGTGGTCATGCGAGGGGGCAGAAAACCTTTGTCGGTGCTACTCACGTCAATAATTGATGCCCCGCTTGCGTTTGGCGTAATCGTTACACTTTGCCCAAAAGCAAAAGCGGTAGTCATAAAAAAGAACGATAAAATGAATAAATTTTTCATGGTTTTTGACTGTTAAAAATATTGATAAATAATTGATTATGAGGTACTTACAAAAAAAACTGTTGCTTGACGGTGAAATAACAAAACGATAATATGTATGATTTGGAGGAACGATACAAAGGTCGGCAGTAATGTGATAGCAGTAAATCCTTAGATTTAAGGGTTTTGTATCCCTAAATCTAAGGATATTTGGATTTTTGAGTGGAAAAGTCTAATTTTCACAAACAAAATAACTGTTATTGATGAAAAAAATACTGGTTTTGTTGCTTTTCGTAAGCACTTTTGCTAATGCTCAACGGCACGAAATTGATAGTTTATTGACCGCTCTCCGTAAATTTGAGCGAATGCCCCCTTCTATTCATCAAGATACCCTTCGAGCAAAACCCATCAAATATTTGATGTATTATTATACTTTCGTAAATAAAGATTCGGCTTTGTATTTCACGCAGCAACTTTTGGATATTTCGCAAAAAAGAAAAATTACTAAAAATATCGTTTATTGCTACAATTATTTTGGGTATCTCTATAACCAAGAAGGCAACTATTTTTTGAGTGCAAATAATTATTATCAAGCACTTATTTTGGCTGAAAAAATCAAAGACCATGTACAGATAATATCTTGTAAGAGGCTTTTAAGTGAATCGTATTATAAGCTCGAAGATTATCAAAAAGCCATGAAATATTGCGAGGAGGCATTGGTTTTAGCCACAAATCAAAAAGACAGTAACGAATCACTCAGTTGTTTGAATATTTTGGGAAATATTTATTTGAAACAAAATCGGCTTGAAAAAGCAAAAATTACTTTTCAGATGATGAACGAAAAGGCAACAAAAGTGCAAGACGAAAGCTACATTTCGGAGAGTATTCGCTCGTTGGGAATGGTTGAATTTGTACTAAAAAACTACGAAAAAGCCCTGCATTTTCTGAAACAAGCCCTCAGTTTTCACCAAAAAGAAACCTATCGGTACGCTAATATTGAGGTCGAAATAGCCAAGGTACTGGTTGCTCAAAAACAATTCAGTGCCGCAATTCCGTTGCTGATTTCGGCACAAAATACTGCAAAAAGAGCGGGTGGTTTGAGTTTATTACCAATCTTAAATCAGCTTTTATACGAAAGTTTTAAATCACAGGGAAAAGTTGGCGAAGCCCTAAAATACCACGAAAACTTCATGCTTTTGAAAGATAGCTTGGCAAAAGAGAGTATCCAGCGGCGAATTGGTTCGCTGCAACTCGACTACGACAATAAGCAAAAAGAAAGTCAATTACAACGAAATAAGATTGAACTATTAGAAGAAAAGACGCAAAAGCAACAAATTTCGCAAACCCGAAATCTATTTCTTTTGGGCGGGATTTTGGCAGTGCTTTTGGCAGGTGTTTTGTTTTGGAATAATCAAAAATTGACTCAGAAAAACATAAAAATCGAATCACAACAAACCCAAATCATGCTGGCACAGGAGCAATTAGAAAATGCCAATCAAAACTTAGAATTTAGAGTAAACGAACGTACCAGTGAACTGGCTTTTGCTAACCAAAACTTGATTCAGAAAAATGAAGAAATAAAAACTGCACTTTTTACGGGGCAAAGTATCGAACGCAAAAGAGTTGCCTCCGAGCTTCACGACAATCTGAGTAGCCTTTTGTCGGCGGTCAATATGAGTATTCAAACCATCAATACAAGTTCGCTTTCTGAGCATGAGCAAAAAATATATGGGAGTTTGCGTGAAATGATAAAAAATGCGTACCACGAAGTGCGTAATATTTCGCATAATATCATGCCCGCAGGTTTAGAAAAAGATGGACTCATTGGTACTTTGCAGTCATTGATAGAAAAAATAAATCTTAACCGAAAATTGACATTTGAACTCTTTACAAGTGGTTTGGAGAAGCGATTGCCCCTGCAAATCGAACTGAATATGTACAGTGTTTTGTTGGAATTAATTAATAATATCATCAAACACTCGGAGGCTACGGCAGCAAGTATTGAATTGCGTAGCGAAAGTGATTTTTTTATGCTGAATATTACTGACAACGGTATTGGCTTTGAAAAAAGTACAAATAATGGCAATGGTTTGGGTAATATCAAAACCCGAATCGAAGCCTTGAATGGAAGTTTTGGATACAGTTCTGAACCCAAAAAAGGTTGTAGTATTAAAATAAAAATCCCTCTCAGTTGATGCTGAGAGAGATTTTTTTAAAATTGTATCGAAGAATATACACTGATATTTGAACCAAGATTGACCTCCATAAATGTTGCCGTGATTCCGTGGCGGGGTGGGCACTTTTGATTCGGCGGACAAGGTGGGTCATTCACAATATCAGGTTGCCCTGGCCCATTTGTGAGTGAAATGGCAGACGATTTACCATCAATTTTCATAAAATCCGAAATTGCTAAGGCAATTTTTGGCTCATCTTTAAGCAATAAGGCCCCCAGATGATTCCCTTCCGAATCGCCGTAGAGCGATTTTCCATCAACAAGCGAGCTAAAAGGAATTTTTAATTCTTGGTTTCCGTTAGTAAAAATTACATTTTCATCTCCTTTTTTGTAGAAATAATTGCCATTTAGCAGGATAACTTTTTGTGTTACTGGTTCTTGGATAGGTGGTTTTTTGGCACTTGGCTCGCACGAAGTCAAGCATAAAATGCCTAAAAATAACAACAAAATCGAATTGTTTTTCATAGTTAAAAGAGTTTAAAGGTTTGGAAATTTTAAACAAAGGTAAGCGTATATCTGTGGCGAAGTCAATCCTTAAATCTGGGGATATTTGTACTTAAATCTAAGGATATTTTAAGAAATCCCGTGCTTTATGGCATATTTTACCAAACCAACGCTGGTATTTACACCTATTTTCTGAAATAAATTTTTGCGATGACTCTCTACTGTCGTAGGGCTGATAAATAATTTTTCGGCAATGGCGGCACCCGACAATTCTTGCGAGATAAGTTTCAGCACTTCGATTTCTCGTTCGGTCAAACTGATTTTTTTGAGGTCTTTTATTGGTTGTGCTACATCGCTTGGCAGTTGAGCTAATTTCATGATAGCCTCCTCGCTAAAATGTTTTTTGCCCGCAGCAATGAGCTTAATTGCTTGCTCCAATTCTTCACGCTCGGCATTCTTAAAAACGTAGCCATTGGCACCAGCTTGCAAGGCTTCCTTGATAGTGGAGGCTTCCTCGGCAACGGTCAGAATCAAGATTTTTACTTTCGGAAAATGCTGCCGTACCTGCCAAGTGAGATCGATTCCGTTCATGATGGGCATTTCCAAATCCGAAATAACAATATCAACATCTTGATTATCAAGTATTTGCAAAACTTGCTTGCCATTTGACGCCCTGCCCACAATCTCAATACCATCAATGTTGCCTATCAATAAGCACAGGCTTTCGAGCAAAATTTTATGGTCTTCGGCAATGATTACTTTTATGGGGTTCATGCTTTTGGTGAGCTAAAAATCAACGGTAAATGTATTGATTTTTATGCGGAAAATCAAATGGGCGTAGTTTTAGAGGTTGGTCAAAAACAGGTGCGTTGATCAGATTGCTTTTTTACGACCCATTTTTATTTTTTCCCAAACGAATTAACAACGATATAACCAAAACCCAAAAGTAGCATTACATGAAAAGGTAGCATCACAAAATCTTGCATGATAACGCCACTGACGACGGCAAAACCAAAGTACAAAAACAGCAGTGCTTCCAAAAAATTGGTTAGCGTTAGCTTGGCGTTGAGGTATTGATTGCCTTTCCAGCTATCGGTACTTTTATTGACATTAAACTTTGGTGTCCTGATAAACTCACTACGTTTGCCCGCATACGCCTCCGCAACTGCCAAAGTATTGTGTAGCGACAGCCCCAAAGCCACGGTAAAGAACGAAAAGAACATCTTGATAAATCCCAGAAAAACCATAAAAGTATTGCCGTGCAGTTTTCGGTACACCACCCAGTTCGACACAAAAAGTATGATGGTACTGACAAAAAAGAACCGATTGATTTTATAAAAAATAGAAAGTTCTTTGTAGTTATCTTTGATAAACAGCATCGGTACGCTCAGTACAGCAATCGTTATCAAGAAAAAAAACATACTGCTATTGATCAAATGAAAGAAGCTGTGCAGTTTGGTTTTCAGACTAATTGTCTTTGAAGTAACCACTCGCCCGAATAGTTTTATGAAGTTTTCGGCACCGCCTTTGTTCCATCTAAACTGCTGCGATCTTGCGGCACTCACCACCACGGGCAGCTCGGCGGGGGTTACGACATCTTCCAAATACTTAAATTCCCAACCTTTTAGTTGAGCCCGATAGCTGAGGTCGAGGTCTTCGGTGAGGGTATCGCCCTCCCAGTTTCCTGCATCAAGGATACATTGTTTTCGCCATATTCCTGCTGTGCCGTTAAAGTTGATGAAGCACCCCGCCAGATTTCGCCCCGATTGTTCGAGCGTAAAATGAGCATCTAAAATAAAGGCTTGTACCTTCGTCAGCAACGAATAATCTCGGTTAGTATGCCCCCAACGGGTTTGCACGACCCCAATTTTCGGGTTTTTGAAATAGATAACCGTTTGTTTGAGCCACTCGGGTTGGGGCAGAAAATCGGCATCAAAAATGGCAATAAATTCTCCCTTCGCAGTTATAAGTCCCTCTTTCAAGGCTCCTGCTTTGAAGTTTATGCGGTTGGTTCGTCTGATTTGTTCAATGTCCAAGCCTGTTTTTTGGAGAGCCATGATTATTGCTGCCGTTGTTGCCACGCTCTCGTCGGTGCTATCGTCGAGTACTTGTATTTGGAGTTTGTGCTTCGGGTAATCTATTTTGCTGATGCAGTCGAGCAAGCGTTCCATCACGTATTTTTCGTTATAGACAGGTAGCTGAATCGTTACGAAAGGCGTTTCGGCTTCATTAAGATTATAAGTTGGTGCGGTATCTTTTTTGTTACGCAATTTTAGGTAAATGTAAAGCAAATGCAACTGGGCAAGGCTGTATAAAAGCACCATTACCAAAGCAATACCGTATAGTATTATTGTTATGTATGAAAGTATGATACCCATTATTTTAGTGTGTATTTGATTATCCAACTTATTATTTTGATGCCTGCCATCACCGTACCTTTGACTGTCCCCGATATTTTTGATACGCCAATTCGGTTTTTGTACCGCAGTGGTACTTCTTCGTAAGTTAATTTTTGTTTTAAAACCTTTAATTGCATTTCTACCGTCCAGCCGTAAGTGGTGTCTATCATTTTTAGCTGTAATAATTTTTGGTATTTAATTGCCCTAAATGGGCCTAAATCGGTGAAGGTCGATTTAAAGAATATCCGCATCAGGAAAGTTGCCAGCCAATTTCCGAATACTTGTTGGGGAGTCATTGCCCCAGGCTGGCGTAATTCTTTTTTTCTGGCACCAATCACAAAGTCAATGTTTCGTTCTACGATTGGGGCTATTACCTTGGTCAATTCTTCGGGATAATCAGAATAATCCCCGTCCAAAAAAACAATTATATCGGGTTTTGAGTCGCTTTTACTCACATATTCCATGCCTTTCAAGCAAGCATTTCCGTAACCAGCATTTGGTTCAAAAAGTACCGTTGCACCTGTTTTTGTAGCTACTTCGGCCGTTTTATCGGTCGAATTATTATTAACTACAATAATCTCGTTTACTATTTTGGGTATTTCGGTGATTACCTTGTCTATCGAATCTTGTTCGTTGTAGGCGGGTATTATTACGGTTATCTTCATTTACTAACAACTTTCTAAGGATTATCTTTTTGGTACGCTTCATAACTCGTCCATTCGCCTAATTTTTTATCTTGCTGGTATTTTTCGGCTTTATACAAATCTCCGTTTTTAAACAACAAAGTTAATCCATTTTTTTGACCATTGCTATATTCAACTTTTGCCGAAAGTTTCCCGTTGGCATAAAACAGCCACCAAGCATGGGGTTGATTTAATTGAAAACGCCCCTCCATTTTTTTAGTGCCGTTTGGGTTATAGCATTTCCAATAGTCGGTTTTTTGTCCTTTTTCGTATCGCCCTTCTTCTTTTATTTTACCATTTTCGTAGTAGAAATACCAATAGTCGGTCTTTACATTATTCACTACCCAGCCTTCTGCTTTCATTTTTCCGTTTAGAAAATAGGTTTTGTCGTATTGTTTTTCGGGAAGAAAAAGGAAGTTTAGGAAGAGTATTATTGTGAAAAATTTCATTTTTTTGTTTGTTTTTTTACCACGGAGTATCACGGAGGTCTGCACGGAGTATCACGGAGTTAATTTTATAACTTCTCTGTAATTTCACTTTTCGTTCAGACGCCAATTATACTCCTTGTATTCGATAGCGGCGGTAGCGTTGAGTTTGGTAATGGTATATTTATTGATGAATGTCGGCAAATCGCCAAAGTCTGCCTTGTACCAGTCGAAAAGTTTAGATACTTTGCCTTTTTCGGTACTTAGTTCGTTGTTGGTTGCATTATTCAAAAAACTCTTGGTTCGAGCGTTGAGCATTTCTTGAATGTTGGTTTCGGTAAAAGCCACATTCGCCAGCGGCGGACAGCTCACGGCCGCACAATTCAAGGCAAAATGTATTCGGGCATCTTTGTACTGTGGTCGCACGATGTCGTTTTCGATTTGGTTCAATGAATATTTTTTTCCGCCCAACTCAAAGAATTTCACGTCCCAGGGCTTTCCTCCGCTCAAATCGGTGATGCTTTTTACGGGATAATTATCCAAAATTAACTTCAAAGTAAAAGCATTATAGGCATTTATCCAATAGGCCAATGAAGCATTTTTATTCGTTGTAGCCATTGGCAGATTTTTACTCAAATCTGCTGTGTAGGCTTCTAATGCCGCTTTTTCGGTTTTCAGACCTTTATAATCTACTTTGCCCGCACTGTTTACGTACTTCTGTAATAGTGCATTGAATGGTTGATGTAGGGTATTTTGGGCATGGCTGGTAAAACCCAAAAATAAGTAGATAACGGTGGCTATTAGTGTCTGTTTCATGTGTAAGTTTTGTTTTTGATTATACTATATATACGTAAAAAAACGGGTTAAAGATTAAAATATGAGGTTTTTTATTCTGATTTATAGATTTGCAAGAATAATGCCTGCGTTTTTCTGCTAAATCTGTGGGAGTATCGTAAAGTATTTCCACAAAAAAAGGCTGGTACAAAACCAACCTTTTTTGTAAAATAAACAATTCAAACCTTATAGATTTTCGCAAACTTGCAAGTTTTCGAGCATACAAAAGTTATTATGGCAGCAACACTTTATCGATCAAATGTACTACGCCATTGCTACACAAAATATCTGGAATAACCATGTTTGCAGGCGTAGTGATACCTTTACTTTTTATTGTAAACGTACCATCGGTAAACGCTCCGTAAGTGAGCGTACCCATGCCCGCAGTCGTTGCGGTTGTAGCCGTAACTTCTGATGTAAACTTACCTCCACCGATAGCGTGGTTGAGCAATACTGCTTGCAAAAGTGCCGCAGGAGCATCAGAAACTGATTGTACCGTCGGGAAACCCGCTGCTTTGAAAGCTGCATCGGTTGGAGCATAAATCGTAAAATTATTGGCAGGATCAGCAAGCACAGGAGCTAAACCAGACTTTACAACGGCCGCTACCAAGAACGTTAATTCTTGCGTTTTGAAGACCTTAGCTGTGCTTAAAAGTTGAGCCGAGGCCACGATATTTACGCCCGTAGCAATCATTACTTTGTCGATTACGTGTACGGTGCCATTGCTTGCTTTCACATCGGTAGCCAAAATTTTAGAACCATTAATGTATTTATCGATGCCTCTGGTGATAAATCGGCGGGGTACGCTAATTGCCGAAACACTGCTTCCGCCTGAGTTTATGGCACTGCCCAAAAGGTTGCCATTGCTGGCGTGGTAGAGCAATGTATTTGTCAAAAATGAAGGTTGTAATGCTCCCAGCGTACCTTCGTTTGTCAAGCCCAACTTTGCAAAAGCATCATTGGTCGGGGCAAATACGGTGTAATTACCACCTGGGTCATTCGGGTTTTTGTTTGATAATACGCCCGCTACGCCGCCCAATATCGCTGCACCTTCTAAGGTACTAAATGCAGGATTAGCCACGGCAATCCCCGAAATTGTAGGTATTTGATCGTCGTATTTTTCACAACTTGATAAGAATATGCTTGCTGATACAGCTACTGCAATTAATTTATTTATCTTGAACATAGTATTTGATTTTTTAAGATTATTAATTTTGTATTTTACTTTTTAAAACGAGTAAACTAAGCCACCGTTACCACCGCTCGACTGACCGATATTGCGGCCATTGAGATACGCACTGTACCCACCAGTAATACCAAAACCCTTGCCCACTGGCACGAACAAACTTGCTCCTGCACGCTGATAGCTTACTTTTGTGGCTGGAAATACAGCTGTAAAACCTTCCTTCAAAATATCCACACCACTCGTTGATTCCTGCGATGCAACAAATACATCAACATAAAATGCCTTACCTGCATAACCTACTTTTAGTTGACTCAAAGTTGCATCTGGCACCACACCACTGCGGCTACTGTAGCCCAAGC
>JANNEN010000124.1:0-3449 GCA_031378715.1 Emticicia sp. | reverse complement strand
GCATTGTACCGTTTGGAGCAGCAAACTTGATTTGGTAAGTTCCGCTCGCCAAAGTATCAAAAACGTACTTGCCGAACGAATCAGTTTTGGTTGAATCAAGTTTCACGCCCGAAGCACTGAGCAAATAAACCCGTACGCCTTCGATGGCTGCTTCGCCCGAATCCTGCTGGCCGTTATTGTTGGTGTCTGTCCAAACATAATCTCCGATTGAGCCGAGGGCTGGTTTCAAGCCTGCATCAATATTTGGGTTATTACGTAAAGTATCGGCTGGTAATTTTGAGGTATCAATATTTATTAACTGCGAAAGTCCCGCTGGGCCAACATCACTATCTTTTGCATCATCAGTACCTGTATTTCTGGTTGTGAACGAATCGTACCCGATTGGTTTCACAAACTGCACTTGGTAGGTATCGGTCGTTAAACTATCAAAAAGGTATTTTCCTGTACCATCAGTGAATGTTGAATCTATCTTAGTACCCGACGCATTGAGCAAATAGACTCTCACCTTGTCAATCGGAGGTTCGGTAGCCGTTGAACCTTGTTTTCCGTCACCGTTTGTATCTGCCCAAACATAATCACCGATGCTGCCATAAGGCCCTTGGATTACCTGTACAGCACAACAGCCCTGTGCAGGGCAACTTGTTACGTTGGTAATAAATTTAAATGTACCAGGGGCTTTGATGGTCAATGAACTATCGGCATTGATAACTGCCACTTTCGAGCCAGCTACGATTTGGGTCGAACCATCAAACCATTTGATAGACGAACCGTATTTGTACGGAGCGGGAACCGAAACTGTATATTCTTCGCCAGGATACCAAAGTAATGGTACTGAAAAACAACTGCTGGCAATGTCATCTTCGTATAACTTTGAATTATTCGGTGTAGAGTCGAAATCAATTTGTTCAGCACCAACCGATTTCACTTCGGCGGTATTGAAAAATACGCCACGCTGAATAACCGTCGCAGTAATTTCTAAACTTATTGAATCGCCCGAAGGTAAAGAAGCTACATTCCACAAACCTATGCCCGTAATCGGGCTGTATGTAAAATTAGTTCCGCCCGTTGTTGTGCTGAGGGTAGCTCCGCCAATCGGAAAATTATCCTGTACCACAATCGAATTTGCGGTAGAAGGCCCCGAGTTTTTCAACCACATCGTATATTTAATCGTACCGTTCAGATTAGGCATCGGATTGTCCACCTGTTTTCTCAACGATAAGTCAATGGCACTTTGGGCGGCTACGCCTAAAACGCTGATAAGCAACACCAAGATTGTTGTTGCAAATCCCTTAAAAAAAGAATTTTGTGGAGAATCATCATCTTCGGTGTAGATCCGAGTTGGAGATGAGAACGATGGTATCCATCGCTTCATTTTTTCATCAAAACGACTACCCAATTGGTATTCTTTGATGACCGAAACACTGTTAAGGGAAAGCTTGCTCATGGTTAAATCTTGATTTGGTACTAAATCAGGTATAGATTTCACATTATTTATATTTAATTGGGGTATTGACTCTTCAAAAAAGTATTCTTGCAGACTATTTTCCTTTAAAAGAGAAGATTTAAACCCTTCTTTTGCGGATATTTGAACCACATTTGGTGCCGATTGGACTTCTTTTGTCTTGAAAAATAGACCTATCGCACTCACAATTTTATGCACGAAGGCTAACATCTTAGCCTCTTCCTTCGGTTTACTTGTGCGTAAATGCCCCTCTAATGGTGTCAGGGCATTGTTCTTTGTAAAATTGTCTTTCATCTGCAAGTCTTTTAAATAATCCTTTTACTTTACTGTTGTTTGTTAATCTTTGAAAAGAATAAATTATGATATTGATTTATTCTTTGTTAATTATAAACAGGACATAGTCCACTATTCAGTATTTTGTTATCCAAAACTGTGCCAAACCTATTTCTGTAACCGTTTAATAGAAAAGGATATTTTATGTGCCGAAAGGAAGGGAGAAACTGAAATAGAGGTACATTGGAGGCTAATTGGCACAGATTAACTAAAACTGTGCCAAGTCGGGATATATAACAAAAAAACATCTACTTTTTGGGTAGATGTTTCTTAAAAAAAGATACTTTCAGAAATGACTCGTCCTGATATAAGTTTAGAATTACGGTTATAAAAAATCTGTAATAAGTGATTCTGCACCATTGAGGTTTACTCCACAAAATTGGAGCGTCCCCCCTCTCCCCTACTGAAATTTATTTAAAACAGTTCGCTGATGCAGGTGACGTTTTTAGATATAGTTTCAGAATAGATGTTACGTAATTTCAAAATATTATTCATGCAAATCAGCAAACAATCATCTACATCGTTGAATGGAAATAATCGACATTTTAAATTTAGCTAACTTGCTTATTATAAACATTTTACACCATTAAATATTCAACATTTATCATTAAACATTACTTATATCGTTGATAATAAAGCATCTACACATTAAACCAATACGTGAGTTTTATGACCAAAGCTCGGCTTTTGGAGTTGAGCAAACCCAATGCGTACGGTCGGTCGAGGTCGGGATTAGTCGCAAAATAGTTGTCGGTATAAACAATAAACAAATCGCTAACAGGCTTGAAACGCCACTGAAAACGAGAATTGATATTGACGTTATTGGCTTGGTTATTATACTGCACGAAAGTTGTCCAGAAGATATTTTTCGAGAAAGTAATCTCCGTTCGGGGGCTAACCAACCACAGCGTGGCTTTATTATAGGGTTTCGGGAGATTGATATTAGTGTAGTTCAAATCGACCGAAAACAGAGCGTGCGGAATCAAACGATAATTGACCGAGCCGCTCAGATTAGCCACTTTTCCGTTGAAATACTGTCCCGCACGGCCACTAACATTAAAGTAAAACAGCTTATTATTATTCGACTGAAAGAAAAATCTCGTCTGTTGATAATTATACGCCGTGTTTACGCCCAGTGTTTTGCCGCCTGTATTGGTCGGGTCGAAGGCACTAAACAAATAAGTATAGACCGTTCGCCACGGAAAAACCGTAAGATTGGCATTATTGCGAAACTGTACCGAAAAATACAACGGAGTAAAGTCATAATCAATCGCTTTGCCGTCGGTGTAGCGGGCAAAATAATCCCAGTCGGTGCCGATACTAAAATTATTGATGTGCTTGTTTATTCTCGTTGATTTGGGGTAGAAAGTATAAGAAATATTTGATTCATTTCGGATAAAATTTTGGCGTGGCACGTAGCCAACTTGTGCCGTGTAATTTTCGCCAACGTATGTCGATTCAAAGTTAAGGCTCCAAGTAGGAGAATCTTTGTTGAGCAATATTCCTGCGGCATTTTGCCCAGTAAGGCTCGTTGGCGTGATGGCTTGGTGATAAAAAAACTTATTTTTCCAAAAACCATTGCTCGATGCCATGTTATAATCCAAGCCCACAATTCGATGAAAACGCAGGGTGTCGGTTGCTTTGGTTTCGAGTT
>JANNEN010000121.1:0-2524 GCA_031378715.1 Emticicia sp. | reverse complement strand
GATTTGGTTGTGATGAAGAAACCGTACGGGTGATCAGCCTTTTACCCAAATGGAAACCTGCGATGAAAAACGGAAAACCAATAAATATGTATTACACAATGCCAGTGAAGTTTGTTATTGAAGATGGGAGAGAAAATATTGAAAAATTAACTGTTATTCAGAATGGAGTAACTAAAATTTGGACAAAGAAAGAAGATATTGAAAGAGAAGTTAACAACGTTGAAGTGATTTCGAGAGAAATTGATAAAAGTGTTGAGGTGATGGTGTCGAAGAATTTAAAAGAGGTCACTCACACGATTCGTGATAAGGCATCAAGTACTATTCCCAAAAGTCAAGTAGCCGAAGGTAATGGCGTAAGTATAAATATTAAAGGCTCGAATGTGCTGAATACCGATAATTCACTTTGGGTGATTGATGGAGTAGTGACCAGTAAAGATGCCGTAAATAGCATAAACCCAGCCGAAATTGAGTCCATTTCGGTGATAAAGGGAGCATCTGCCAAAGCTACTTATGGCGAGAAAGCCAAAAACGGAGCAATTTTAGTCACAACCAAGAAAGTTTTTTTCACCGAACCGAGTAGTAATTCAACGGGTGAAGATGAAATATTTGCCACCGTTGCCGAAGTACCGACATTTGTAGGCGGAACGAATGCAATGTATAGTTTCATCGGTAAAAACTTAAAATACCCCAAAGAAGCACAACGAGATAATATTAAAGGAACAGTTTTCTTGAATTTTATTGTTCGTAAAGATGGTTCAATTACCGACTTGACGGTACTGAAAGGTATCGGTACGGGCTGTGATGATGAAGCAAAACGAATTGTGGCGTTAATGCCCAAATGGAACCCAGGCAAGCAAAAAGGAGTGCCTGTAAATACTTATTATACTTTACCTTTGCGGTTTATGTTGGAATAATATTTGGTCAGATATGTTTAAATAAATTGCTCAATTTGATTAAGAAACATGAATCCTGCCTCAAAAAAACCTCTCCATAATTCATTATGGGGAGGTTTTTTGAATTATTTGCCGTTGTGATTGTTTTCGTAAGATTTATCGCACAAATTTTGAACAACTTATTCATTTTCAATTCCTAAATTGACTCACAACTTAGATGATTCGCTGCTTTTTTTTTAATAATACTACCATAATATTGCATTTTTTTTTAAATTTGCAGGATAATATTTCAATCTTTTTATAAACACCTTTAACAAACATGATGAAAAAACTACAAAAACTGCTGTGGCTTTTTTCGGTTTGCTGCATAATCCAAACTGCCTACGGCCAAGACCGAACAATTAGCGGAAAAGTAACAGCAATCGAAGATCAAGCCCCCTTACCAGGCGTAAGTGTTGGCGTAAAAGGCACAAACCGAGGCACGAGTACCGATGCCGAAGGAAAGTACCAAATCAGCGTTCCGAAAGACGCAAGTTTAGTGTTTAGCTTCGTGGGTACGGAAGCCCAAACTATCAAAATTGGCAATGCTTCTACGATTGATGTGAGTTTGAAAAGTACCGCCTCGGTTTTAGACGAAGTAATCGTAACGGCACTCGGTATCACGCAAGAGAAAAAAGGATTGGGCTATGCTGTGCAAGAAATCAAGTCGGAAGCAATTCAAAACTCGGGTCAGCAAAACATCGTAACGGCACTCCAAGGACAAATCGCTGGGGCAATTATTACCAATTCGGGCGGCGACCCAGGCGGCGGAACCAATATTGTTTTGCGTGGTGTGACATCGCTCAGTAGCAATTCAAACAACCAACCGCTTTTTGTTATTGACGGAATCATCATCAGTAATAGCACCGATGGCGGAAATCCGTTGCCGAGTGCGGGAACGAACGCTATCAATTCAAACGAACAGTTTAGCAATACCAACCGTGCGGCCGATATTAACCCCAATGATATTGAGACGATTTCGGTGTTGAAAGGCCCAGCCGCTACGGCACTTTATGGTCTTCGGGCATCGAACGGAGCCATTATCATTACCACAAAATCAGCCAAAGCGGGCAAAATGACCGTCGATATTACCGTGGGTGGCGGTATAAGTAGCATTGTCAAATCGCCAAGAATACAAACTGCTTATATACAAGGTCGCTTGGGCGAGTTTATTCCCGAAGATGATCCCACGGCGAGAAGTATTTTTCGTTCGTTTGGTCCCCCTGCGGGTACGGGTGATGTGGTTTATGACAACCTCCGAGATTTTTATCAAACGGGAGCATCAAGCCGCAATAATATTGTAATCGGCAAAGGCAGCGAAAAAGGTAATATCCGCTTTTCGTTGGGCTATAACTACGACAAAGGTATTGTGCCGTTCTCGGATTTTCGTCGAACAACCGCCAAGATCAACGGACTTCGTAACCTGACCGATAAACTAACTGTTTCGGGTTCGCTTTCGTATGCTAACTCGGGCGGTACTCGTCCACCTTCGGGCGACAAGTCGATTTTTAGTTCGTTGTCATATTGGCCAAATTCGTATGATGTCAATGACTACATCAAGGCTGATGGTTCGCAAAATAACATCACTTTTG
>JANNEN010000118.1:0-13083 GCA_031378715.1 Emticicia sp. | reverse complement strand
ATTTTGAGAGAATAATTTTCGAGAAAAGGAGGTCTTCGCTTAAAGCGAAGACCTCCTTTGATTATCCAATCAACTCCCAACTTAAAGCCGTGCCTGCATCAATATTTTGGATAGCTTTTTTGCCCAAAATATCTTCATAATAACGGGTATGCAAGCCGTTTGAGGGGCGAATGGAACGCACATTCTGCTCATTGAAAACATCACCAGTTTTCATGTCTTCAACCACATAAAGCGAGCGTTTGTACTGCAAACTTTTCTGCTCTTTTTCTGACAAAACGTAACTCACTCGTCCCATCGCCAAAAATGCCCTTTCGGACTCAATCACGAGGTTTTTCATTTCTTCGGGTTCGAGCGAAAAACTCGAGTCCACGCCACCGTCGGCACGATTTAGGGTAAAATGTTTTTCTAAAACTCTTGCCCCCAATGCCACTGCCGCAATGCCCGCCCCGATGCCCATGGTGTGGTCGGAAAGTCCGATTTGGCAGTCGTAAAGTGCCGCCATGTGCGGAATCGTGAGCAAATGCGTACTTTCGGGTGTGGCAGGGTAGGTGCTTGTACATTTCAAAAGTACCAAATCCTGGCAACCATATTTACGTAAAACCGCTACCGATTCTTGAATATCAGCTATACTTGCCACGCCCGTACTCATGATGACGGGCTTACCCGTTTGGGCAACTTTTTTTAGCAAAATATGGTCAGTATTCTCAAATGACGCAATTTTATAGCAAGGCACATCAAGGCTTTCCAAAAAATCTACTGCCGTTGTGTCAAACGGGCTACTAAACGCCAACATTCCGTGGGCTTTGGCTCGCTCAAAAATCGGTTTGTGCCACTCCCAGGGCGTGTAGGCCAACTGATAAAGTTTGTGCAGTGTTTGGTGTTCCTTCCAAAGATTGGTGGGGTCGGCAATTTGAAACTCCTCGCTTTTGCCATTGAACGTAATGGTATCGGCCGTATAAGTTTGTAATTTTAAGGCATGAACCCCCGCTTCGGCGGCCGCATCAACGATGGCAAAGGCACGGTCGAGCGACTGATTATGGTTGCCCGACATCTCGGCAATAACAAATGGCTTGTGGTCGGGACTGATGATTGTGTTTGCTATTTTGAACATTACAGAATTTACGAATTACGAATTACGACTTTGTCGTCCATTCAGTACGCTAACTATTTTATAATCAACGTTTTAAGATTGAAAGACTTACAATAACTTGTCAATTTTACTCTATTTCTTGTTGAAGTTTCAAAACATAGGCTTCATTCACTTCAAAATCTTCGACTATTTCTTCGATACTCATTTTTCCTCGTTGCAACGCTTTTATAATTGATTGGCGTTTTGCCTTTTCCATTCCCTTTTCCATTCCCTTTTCCATTCCCCTTTTCATTCCTTTTGCTTCGGCTTTTTCTTGGGCTTCTTCGAGAGATGTTTCCCACACATCTTCAGCTACGACTTGGTTCATCATGTCTTTTTCATACTGTTTTCGTTCTATTAGACTTAAACCCTCATATTCCAATTTTTTTTGAACCAGTTTTAATCCTTTTGCTTTCGAGCCTTCCTTTATTTGATCATTTTTCAGATAATAAATCCATTCATCAAGGCTATCTTTTGCCAAATCGTTGAATTTATTTACTTTGATGATGTAATATTCGGGATAAATTTGGGCAACTTTTTCTATCTCAAAACCCTTTTTTTGTCGAGTAGAAAGTCCCAAAATATCGCCTTCGTGAATACCCTTAAATTCGGTTGTACCATGATAAACGTAGTCTTTTCCTTGCCCAAGGTCGAAATAGACAATATTTACGGAATACACTTTTTTGATAGTTTCGTATTTTTGCTTTAAATCTAAGTTATCAACGATTACTTTTGAGGTACCGAATAACATTCGATAAAAATAGTCTTTTTCGCTGTCGTTTTGCAACTCAACGATGATGAATTGTTTCTTAGAATTAAGTGCCAAAATATCAACTCGATTGAATTTTTGGTTACCCATTTCCTGATTAGATTCGCTTTCAAGAATTTGCTCAATTTTGATGTCTTCTTTCAGCAAAACCGACAAAAAGCCCTCCAAAATATCAAAATTGGATTTGGCACGCAGTAAGCGTTTCATTGCCCAGTCGAAGCGAATTAATGTTTTTTGCCTATTTATCATTTCTTTTTCTTCAATTTTTCTACTTCTTGCATCAAAATCTCAATCTGCTTGCTTTGTGCTTCGATGAGTTTTTGTTGCTGCTTTACGGCTTCTGTCAAAACAGGAATCATGCCATCATAGTTCAGAAACTTCGTGCCTGCCGTATTCTGCGAAACTGCTTCGGGGAATACTTTTTCTACTTCTTGGGCAATCAATCCGATTTGTTTCTCGTCCGAATCTTTCCAAGTATAATTATAACCGTTGATGCCGTTGAGTTTTTCTAAGGCATTTTCGATGGGCGAAATATTGGTTTTTTCTCGCAAATCCGAGAGCGTATTGACCACGCCATAAACCGTTACTTTGGCATTTGTGGCGGGGTTGCCACCGATACCGATGTTGGTACCATCATCAAAAATTTGACTATTGACCAGCACATTTGCGTTATTGAATCTTGGTAAAGCATTGATAGTAGGGGAGTTAGTGGCAAATGCCATGAGCGAACTCGACGGCAAACTATACCGTGAAAGATTGCCGCTACCATCTGACATAATTAAGGCACTTCCTGCTGCGAAAGATATACCACCAAAACGGACACTTCCTGTTGTATGTAGTTGTGCTTGCGGGGAAGCAATGCCTATGCCGAGTGAGCCGTTGGCGGAGAGGGTCATTTTTACTACGTTCAGATTTGTCCAAGAGCATAAATTTCTATTTTGAACACTTGCTCCCCCTTCTTGGGTTTCTCCATTTGTGTATAGGCGACCATCAAATTTTAAGAGTGGCTCGCTTCCATAATCGTTGCCAGGAGTTGTGGAAAGCCCAAAAGATAGACTTATCCTGTTGTCAGTTTGGTTATGTCCATAAATTGCAGGAATGAAACGCCCCGCTAAACCAGTTGCATTTCTAATAGCAAAGAGGTCATCACTCGAATCAGAAACTCTAAATTTTAATAATGTTTCCTGCCCAGCATCTGCTGTTTTTATTACTGATAACTTGCCCTTTGGAACTAATGATGTATTAGGATTTATGGGAAGGGTAAGTTCGGTATCTGAATCATTTTCTATCCAGTTATCAGGCGAGGTATCTTGTGCTTTTACAAATATTGGTAAAAGGAAAAAGAGAGATAAAAATAGTGTTTTCATTTTGCAGTTGTTTAAATGGAAAGTAACTCATAAATAAAGCTACTGTTTTTTTATCGTAACTACTTAGCCGTAGAAAGTGCAATTTTAATTTTCATAAAGTGCTAATAATCAAGATATTACATTTTTACTATATTGAAAAAATACAAACGACAAAATTGCATTTTCACAAAGTTTAGCTCAAAATCGCACATTTTTGTATTATTCAAAGATGAATTTACTGTGAATGTTGTACTTTTTATAGAATTATATGGCTAAGTAGTTACTTTTTATCAATAAATAGCTTTGTTCGTCGCTAATTAATAATTCGTTAATTATTTCAAAACCAGCTTTTTGAAATGATTTTAATGAGGCTAAATTGTTTTTTTTGATGTATGCGTGAATAGTGTTTTGATGAAATTCTTGAAAGAATACATTGCATGAAATCTCTAACATTGAAACAGCCAAACCAAGCCCTCGAAAGTTTTTACCAATCGAAATTCCGATAATATTTTCTGTTGGTTTTTGCTCAATTCTTATTTGTCCAACTGGGTTTTTTTCTTCGTTTTCAAAAACTAACAATAAGGATTTTTTATCTAATATTTTATTTAAAAACCATTTTGTATGTACTTGATAATCAACAACTTGTATATTAAATGAGTTGTTTCTTGTATCACTATCATTTGTCCAATCGAAGTATAAATCAAGGTCAGATGTAGTGGCTTTTCTATGCGATATTTTCATATTTCGAATGAATTAAAACATCAATAAATCGCCCCTCAAAATAGCAATGTTCTTTCAAGCGAGCCTCTTCTTTAAAACCATTTTTGATTATGATTGGATACAAATGTGGTCGTAAATCGAAGGCATAAGTAAAGATTTTGTGTAGTTTCAAATCTTCAAAAGCTACTTCCTCAATCAAAGATAAATAGTTACGCCAATGATGCTCAAAAAAGTCTTTTTCCAAAGAGGTTTCCATGATAAATGAAATCTCAGCGTTTCGGTCAATCCAATTAATATGAACCAAACCACCGTAGCCAATGCACTGACTGTTTTTGAGAAATGAAAATAAAATTTGATTCGGTTTGTGTTGCTCAAAAAGTTTTGAAACGACGGTATCAAAATAGTGCTTTTGGTCGATTTCGGTTAGTAATTTTGCTTGACGTAAATGATAAATCTGCTCGTTTCGCCATTTCATAATCAATAAACTATCCTCCTCCCGAATCGGAATCAAGGAAAATTCGCCCAACTCGAAGCATTGTTTTGACAAACATTTATAATGATTTTCCATGCTGATTTAGTTGATACTTAAACTCTGCCACTGCCCAATCCTCTTCGTTGTCGATGTCGTGAGCGTCCATTTCGGAGATGATGATGCCGCCTGTGTTTTGGGTTAAAATACTACGGTTTTTTAAAAATTCGCTTGTTTTGAAAAAATAAAACTGCCCAGCATCGTGGTATAAGGGCGTGAGGTCTTGCGAGCGGGTGAGTGCATTTTCGGGGGCTTGCCAATGCAATTTATTGCCTTCAAAAACGACACTTCGTTGGGGTGGAAAAGAGAATTTCTGCACGGGATAAACCGAGTCGAAACCTTCATTTTGCAGCGTCTGATAACTTTTTTGTAAAATTTCGGGCGATACAAAAGGGGCAGTTGGGTAGATGCAACAACAAGCCCCCCAGCCCCCAGATGGGGAGTTTCGGGATTGATAATTTTCCAAAACTTCGATTATTACATCAATCGTTGTGGCGTAATCATTGGCATTTTCTTTTGAGCGAAGAAACGGGACGTTCGCCCCACATTGGCGGGCAATTTCGGCAATTTCATCGTCGTCGGTTGATACCATTACTTCGGCAAACAAGCCACTTTCGAGAGCAGCTTCGATGGAGTACGCAATGATAGGTTTCCCCAAAAAATCTTTGATGTTTTTTCTCGGTATCCGCTTGCTTCCGCCCCGTGCGGGAATGATGCAAAGCCCAAGCCCCCCAGCCCCCAGAGGGGGGGTAAAAGACACTTGTCCATCATTACTTTTTTTCTCAATTTTCATTATTTTGGCATTACACTATTTAGCGTGGCAAAATTCCCCCTCTGGGGGTCAGGGGGCTTGGGGGCTATTTGTTCTAACTCCGCTTTCTGCCTCAAATGATGGCGTACGTGCATTTCGTGCAACTGAAACCATTCTTGGGCATTAAGAAATCCCATCGGTGGGTGGAGGGTTTTGTACGTTCCCGCATCGGTATTCACGGCTTCGATGAGGGCGTGGGTATCGGCAAGGATTTTTTCCAAAATCGCTTTGTATTCTGACTTAGCTTTTGCTACGGGTTCTGGCCCACGCAAGGCTTCGGGAATCCGAATCTTGATAGGAGGGAAGCTGTTTTTTGCAAAAGATTTTTCGCCAAATTCGTTCTTTTCACCGCCTTCTTGTCCTTTTCGCTGTTCTAAACAACGGACACAATTTGCCAAAAAGAAAAAATTTGATGATAGATTTATATGTTCATACATCTGTCCGAGTGACCAAGTTTCTTCGTCGAGTTTAAACGAAAATTCTTCGTCAGAATAAGTATCAAGGCTGCTAATGTATTGATTAACAGTGCTTTCAAGGTTTGGGTAAACTTCGGCTGGGGTCATAATTCAATTATCAGTGAACAATTATCAATTTGTTGGCGTTTTGCAATCAGTAAAAACTCTGAATTCAGCACTCAGAATTATTATTTATACATTTTATCATAATACTTCGTGTAGTCCCCGCTGGTTACGTTATGTAGCCAAGTTTTGTTTGCCAAATACCATTCTACGGTTTGCTCCAAGCCTTCTTCAAATTGAAGTGAAGGTTTCCAGCCGAGTTCGTTCATCAATTTTGTGGCATCAATGGCGTAGCGGAGGTCATGCCCCGCACGGTCGGTTACGTAGTGAATGAGCTTAACGGACGTTCCTTCGGGGCGACCAAGTTTCTCGTCCATTATTTTGCATAAAAGATGCACTAAATCAATATTTTTCCATTCATTAAAACCGCCAATATTATAGGTTTCGCCGTTTGTTCCACGGTGGTAAATCTCGTCAATGGCACGGGCGTGGTCTTTCACGAACAGCCAATCACGCACGTTTTCGCCTTTGCCATAAACGGGTAGCGGAAAATTGTGCATGATGTTATTTATCATCAACGGAATCAGTTTTTCGGGAAAATGATTTGGTCCGTAATTATTCGAGCAATTTGAAATCACGACGGGCAATTTGTAAGTGTTGTAGTAAGCCCGCACAAAATGATCGGACGAAGCCTTCGATGCCGAATAGGGCGAACGTGGGTCGTAACTCGTAGTTTCCAAGAAAAACTCTTCGGGGTTGTGCAACTCGCCGTAAACTTCATCGGTCGAAACGTGATAAAAACGTTTTTCACCATTTCTATCTGGGTTTTTCATTGAACAATTCCAACTATTTTTTGCTGCATTGAGCAAGTTTGCCGTGCCGATTACGTTGGTCATCACAAACGCCATCGGGTCGGTAATTGACCTATCCACGTGCGACTCGGCAGCGAGGTGAATTACACCATCAAAATTGTACTTTTCAAACAAATTATTGACAAAATCAGCATCGGTAATATCACCATGCTCGAAGGTATAATTGGGCGATTTTTCGATGTCAGTTAAGTTTTCGAGATTGCCTGCGTAGGTCAGTTTGTCGAGATTAACTATCTGATAATCAGGGTATTGCGTTACAAAAAGGCGTACAACGTGCGAGCCAATAAAGCCCGCTCCGCCCGTGATGAGGATTGTTTGTTGAGATTTCATTCTTTGTGTTTTTTCTAAAAAAATATTTATAGGTCAGATGCTAAAATTGCGTATTCAAAATTATCTGACCAGCCAGTTTTCAATGGTAAATTTTGCCTTTTTCTGCCTTCCAAAGTCATGCCGACTTTTTCTAAAACCCGAACCGAGCCAATGTTTTTGACGGCACAACCTGCCGTTATTCGGTGAAGTTTTAAGGCATCAAATCCAAAACCTATGATTTTTTTTAGAGCTTCGGTGGCAAAGCCTTTGTTCCAAAAATCTTTGTGTAGTTTGTACCAAACTTCGGCATTACGATATTTTTCTTTGCCCAAATTTAAGGCTATCAAACCTATGAATTTTTTGCGAAAGGTGATTGAAAAAGTAAAAATTTGATTATTTTCTTGCTCATTTCCCGAAATCCATTGCTCAACGATTGCTTGGGTTTGTGCCATATTTTCGGGAATCCCCAAGGTATTAAATTCGTCAGTTTCGGGTAATGAATGTAGCCGATGAATGTCTTCCAAATCTGAAATATTGATTGGTTTTAAGGTTAATCTTTCAGATTTTAGGTGGGTTTGGTTCATAATTTCACTCCCCCACTGGGGTTTTTTGGGGTTATTTTTTTCTCCCAACGCCAAGCATCTTCAAGGCTTTGGGATAAGGTTTTTTCGGTTTTCCAGCCCATAATTTTTTCAGCTTTTGCTACACTGCCGTATATTTTCTCGACATCACCCGCCCGCCGTGGGGCAAGTTCATAATTGAGTTTTAAATTATTTACTTGCTCAAAGGTCTTGATGATTTCGAGTACGGTATTGCCCGTTCCCGTGCCGATATTAAATACATCATAATAGTTATCTGCCTGATTATCAAGTAGTTGTATTGCCGATACGTGGGCTTTTGCTAAATCTACGACGTGAATAAAATCTCGAACGTTCGTTCCGTCGGGCGTATCGTAATCATGCCCAAAAACCATGAGTTTAGGCCTTATTCCTGCGGCAGTTTGGGTAATAAACGGCACTAAGTTGCTCGGCACGCCGTTGGGCAGTTCGCCAATATGTGCTGATGGATGAGCTCCAATTGGATTGAAATAGCGTAGTGAGATAATCTTAACTGGATTTCCTGCCGTGACGGTGTCCCGCAGAATATCTTCGCACATTGTTTTGGTGTTTCCATAGGGTGAGGTAGCGGGTTTGCGAGGGGTGTCTTCGGTGACGGGTATTTGGTCGGGTTGCCCATAAACGGTGCAAGACGATGAAAAAACCAAGTTTTTGATACCTAATTTTAGCATAACTTTCAAAACATTAAGGGTCGAGCCAATGTTGTTTTCGTAATATTTCAAAGGATTCTCGACCGACTCACCAACGGCTTTATAGGCCGCAAAGTGAATAATGCCTTCGATGTTTTCGTTCCTGCAAATTTGCTCTAAAACTGTGATATTATTACAATCTTTATCATAACATTTTATGGTTTTTTTAAGTATCTTTCGCAGGCCTTTCAGTGCTGACTTTGCCGAATTATCAAAATTATCAATGATGATTGGCTCGTGTCCAGCGTTCACTAATTCGACCACCGTGTGCGAACCGATGAAGCCCGCACCGCCCGTTACTAAAATTTTCATAAAAAAATGTTTGTTATTTCCACAAAAGTATGAATTTAGCGTTAGAATTGAAACGAGTTAAGTGCGGACTTCTGAGTTTTGAGTTCTGAGTTGAAAATAGAATATACGTAATTGCCTGAATATCAATAAGTTAATCGTCTTGTGACTTGTTTTTTCCATCAAATAAAATCGAATTTATTCGAATAACCGAACAATAAAACCTTTGATTGTAAAAGCTGCCGATTTTAATCGGTGCGTTTCAATCCATAATTTAAGAAAAATAGCTACTGAAAGTATGAATGAGTCAGAAATAAAAGCCTTGGTTACACTGCTCGATGATGATGACAGTGAGGTAGTGCAGCACGTTGAGCAACATTTGCGAACGCTCGGTGGAACGGTGATTCCGTTGCTGGAAGACCATTGGCAGGGCAGTGGGCTGAACCCTGATTTGCAGAAGAAAATCGAAGATTTGATTCACGATTTGCAATATAACTTGGTGGCTGACCGCTTGCTGGCTTGGAAAAACAGCGGACACCAAGACTTGCTGGAAGGTATGTGGATTGTGGCAACTTACCAATACCCTGACCTAAATTTCGATAAACTAAAACAATACGTCAATGATATGTATTTTGATGCTTGGCTCGATTTTCGGGACGATATGCACCCCCACGACCAAGTACGGATATTGAACCAAGTTTTTTTTGATAAATGGAAGTTTTTGCCTAATACCAAAAACTTTCATTCGGCCGCAAATTCGATGCTTAATCAAGTCTTTGACTTGAAAAAAGGCAATCCGATTTCGTTATGTGTGGTATATTTATTGCTTGCCAAACGCCTCGGAATGCCCATTAGTGGCGTAAATCTGCCAAGTTTATTTGTGCTGACTTACAAAACCCCCCAATTGCAGTTTTATATCAATATCTTTAATCGTGGTTTGATTTTCTCGAAAATCGACATCAGCAATTATATCAAACAAATGCAACTCAAACCCCAGGACACGTTCTTTGAGCCGTGCAGTAAACTTCATATTGTGTGTCGGGTTTTGCGAACTGTGGTGGTGGCATTCGAGAAAGTAGCCGACATTGAGCGAGCCAAAGAGGTTGATAATATTCTGAGAACAATTTCGTAGGAACAAGGTCTGGCGGAACGTCTGACCCCAAAATACTGCAATGTTAGGGTCAGACCTGCGGTGCAGACCCTAATTATTTTCCAGCTACAACCAAAATATATCCATCATTTTTTTCTACAAAAATAGTGTATTTTTCATCTAACTCATTGATAGTCAGTTGTCCCGTGATTTGTTTGGCTTCTTCATGAAATGGGAAAATATAAAGATTTTCGCTGAAAATTACTTTTCGTTTGCCATAAAGTTTGTACAACGCTTCTTTTGCCGACCAATAGATACATAATTTCTCGACATCATCGTTGGCTTCAATATTTTCGCTTGCTGATAAAAATCTGTGGGCTATCCGTTGTAGTTTTTCCGAAGGTTTTTCCATGTCGATTCCTACTGCTTCGGTGGGGTGCATCACGGCTGCAACGTACTGGGCGGTGTGCGTGATTGACATTTGCCACTCGCTACCGACGAGGTAGGGCTTACCAAATTCATCTTTTTTTATGCCCAAATATTTTACACCCAGCCAATCGGCTAAATACTTGATAACGAGCCTACTACAAAAAAACTCAATTTGCTTTTGGGGGTGCTTGATACTCGCCAGTTCGGCATCGGTCAAGATTTCGGAGGGAAGTATTGCCTGCAATTCATCGTGCCGCTCGGTGATTTGCCAAACTGCCAAATGTATATCGTTGCGGTATTTTTTTTGTAGAATGACGGGCATGAGGTTTCGGGCTAAACAATGACTTGTACAAAAGTAGCAACTTAAAGTATCTAAAAAAACTTAACCCGAAGCATTATACTGCATAAATAAGATTTTAGAAATTGTATTTTTCAAAGTTGTTGTATTAAAAAACGTTTTTTATGGTTGATAAAATTAGCTAATTATTGTTTTGAATTATTTATTTATTAAATTTAACATCAATTAATTTTTCTTTATTTAACAAACTAAAACTAAGTATGAACAAATTTCTACGAAATTCGTTGGCTTGTCTATTTCTCTTTGTTTCTTTTTGGGGAATTGCACAAACCACTGTAACGGGAATAGTTACAGCAAGCGAAGATGGGAGTCCACTTCCTGGCGTATCTATCACAGTTAAAGGTACTACAAAAGGCACAACCACCGACGACAAAGGGGCATACAGCTTGTCGGTTCCCGCAAATGCTACACTGAAAGCGAGCTTTATTGGCTTCACAGATGTCGAGCAAGTTGTGGGCAACCGCAGCGTGCTTGATTTTACGCTCACGTCAAGTGTGGAATCATTAGATGAAGTAATCGTAACGGGATTTGGTTCACAGATTAAGCGTGACCTAACGGGCAATATCGCCAAGATTAAAGCCTCCGACATTCAGGATATGCCCGTAACGACTTTCGAGCAAAGTATTCAGGGCAAAGCGGCTGGTGTGCAGATTAACCAAGGAACGGGTAAATTAGCACAGGGTATTCAGGTCAGGGTGCGTGGGCAATCGTCGGTATCGGCATCGAATGAGCCACTTTACGTTCTGGACGGTATTCCAATGACACAAAATGACCTTGGCAATAATGGTGGTGAAACAAACCCATTAGTTGATATCAACCCGCAGGATATTGAATCAATCGAAATCTTGAAAGATGCTTCGGCGGGTGCAATCTACGGGGCTCGTGCGGCCAATGGTGTGGTACTGATTACGACCAAAAAAGGTAAGTCGGGCAAAACCAAAGTAACATTTGGCGTGCAGTATGGCAAAAGCAAGCCAACCAATATCTTACAGTTTTTGAATACCCAGCAGTATGTTGATTTTTATCGCCAAGCAGCGGCCAACTCCGATGTGCTTGACGGCTACGACAAAAAAGACCCCGATTCATATACAACCTACATGGAAGGTTTTTTCGATACTCAGAGTTTGGGTACATTTGGCACAAAAGACCAAGCCGATACGAATTGGGGTGCTTTGGCGTTTCAAGATGCTCCTTCGGCACAATATGACTTGAATTTGAGTGGTGGTTCGGAAAAAACTACTTTTTATGTTTCAGGACAAATGCTTGATCAAACGGGTATCTTGTTGGCCAATGCTTTTAATCGTTTGACGGGTCGTATAAACCTCAACCACAAAGTTTCGGATCGGTTGAGTATCGGAATGAATATGAGCATCGCTCGCTCGCTCAATGAGCGGGTATCGGGCGACCGTCAGTTTGATAATCCTTTGCAACTCGTTGCCTTGCCGCCAATGACTCCTGCCAATGACCCATCAACGGGCTTGCCAGTAGGAACGGCCCCAGGTGATATTTCGGTTCCTGCTTATTATAATGGTATTATCAATGTTGGTAATGCGTACTACAACACGACCGTTCACCGCAACATTAGTAATGTTTATGGTGAATATACTATTTTAAAAGGATTGCGTTTCCGTACAGAATTTGCCTTAGATTTGCTCAACCAGCAAGAAGAACAGTATTATAATAGCAAAACGCAACGTAATTTTTCTGCCCCGTTGGGTATCGGTTTCAATCGCTTTGTGCGGGTCGAAAACTATAATACCAACAATTATTTGGCTTATGATAATGTTTTGGGTAAGCATAGCATCAATGCTACGGCTGGTTTGTCGTTTCAGAGTTCGCAGACCAAAACTAATTCTACCGAAGGTCAAGATTTTCCATCAGATGCTTACCGTATGATTGTTAGTTCTGCTCGCAAGACTAATGGTAGCTCAACTCAATCTGATTACCGTTTTGCTTCGTATTTTAGTCGTGTGAATTATAAATTTAACGAACGATACTTGTTGGGGTTGAGTGCCAGAATCGACGGGTCGTCACGTTTTGGTGCAGATAATCGTTACGGTTTCTTTCCTGCGGTTTCGGCGGGGTGGGTATTGTCAGAAGAAAGTTTCTTGAAAAACGTCGAACTCATCAGTTTCTTGAAACTACGGGCGAGTTGGGGAAAAACGGGTAATGCCGAAATCGGAAACTTCCCGCAGTTAGGCCTGTTTACGGGTGATGCGGGCTACGGAACACTACCTGGACAGCGACCTTCGCAGTTGGCTAATCCTTCATTGAGTTGGGAAACCACGCAACAAATTGATGTTGGTTTGGACTTCGGTATCCTGAATAACCGTATCAATGGTGAAATTGATTACTACCAAAAAAATACCACTGGACTTTTACTAAATGTGAACGTACCAGGAACAACGGGCTTCTCGACCCAAACCAAAAACGTTGGTGCATTGACCAACAAAGGCTTTGAGTTTGTGTTGAATACCGAAAATCTCGTAGGGAAATTTAAGTGGAGAACGAGCTTGAATGCTTCTACAAACACGAACAAAATCACCGATTTGCAAGGCCAAATCATCGAAGGCGGACTCTCCAACATGAGCCGTGCGGTAGAAGGACAG
>JANNEN010000309.1:0-1862 GCA_031378715.1 Emticicia sp. | reverse complement strand
CGCACCCGCCAAATGCTGTGCGGCTACGATTGCGGCGGCAGGTTTGCCTTGGTATGGAGGAGCACACGCAATTACGTGCTTTACGCCCGCCACTTTTGCCGTCAAAATTCCCATGTGTGCCGAAGCCAAAAGCGGATATTTTCCCCCAGGCACGTAAGCCCCAACCCGATTCATTGGGATATTTTTATGTCCTAAAATCACGCCTGGCAAGGTTTCTACTTCCACGTCTCGCAAACCCATCATCTGAATTTGGGCAAAACGCTTAATTTGCGTTTGGGCAAACTGAATATCTTCAATATCTTGTACCGTAAGGCTATCTATGCAAGCCTGAATTTCATCGGAGGTGAGTTTAAACGAAATCGGATTCCATTTATCGAACTTGGTACTATAATCTCGAATCGCTTGCCAACCACGGGTTTCAATGTCGGCTAAAATGGTTTCTACCGTTTCGACAACTTGCTGATTAATTTCTTTGCGTTCTTGGGCAGGTTTACCCGTTTTGATGTACTGTATCATATTATTTTTATTTTCCGATGTAATATAAAATCCCGCAAACCACTAAGAAATAAGCGATTAACAGGTAAGATTTGTTCTCGAATTTGCCTGGAATGACGTAATATCCTTCTTCGATTTCCGATAATTTGTTATCAATAAAATACTGCTTTTGCCCTTTTACCGTAAATTTTTCGATGCCCACGGGTCTTTCGCCAAACATAAAACTGGCAGCGTAACCTACCGAAGTAGTTACCACAAAACCAAATAGGCTGTACCACATCCAGAAGACATCCGTAAATGTGGCAATTAAAAGCACTACCACAATACCCAAAACGAGTCCAATATTAGCTCCAATTTCGTTGGTTCTTTGGGTGAAAATTCCCAAGATAAAGATACTTAACGTGGAGCCAACGGTGTAAGAACCATATTTACTGATAGCTTCTAACAAACTCAAATTATTGTTTTGGGACATTAAAATAGCCACCAACGCCAAAATTCCCCCAAAAACAAAAGTTGAAATTTTGGCTACTTTCATTTTCGTATCCTCAGATGCTGACTTATTAATGGCTTTTTCGTAAATATCTTTCACATAAACTGTTGCCATTGAATTGAGCGAGGCAACCATACTGCCGATGCCCGCCGCAAAGATGGCAGCAACGATCAACCCTAAAAATCCACTCGGTACGTTGTCCAGAAAAGTAACGTAAACATCATTAGGCTTATCGAATGTTTTGCCGTTGTAAAAAACGTAAAGCAATAAGCCTAATGCCAAAAAAAGTAGCATTTGAGCCACAATTACAAAACCCGTGGAAAAAAGTGACAGTTTAAGATTTCGCATACTTTTGGCTGCCAACATTCGCTGGACTTGGGCTTGGTTTCCCCCAAAATAAGAAATATGCAAAATCAATCCACCAATAATTCCCGCCCAAAGCGTGTTGGGCGTGGTGAAATCCATCGTAAAATCAATGGCTTTCAACTTGCCCGCTTTCTGCACAATATCGTAAGCATCTGGAAGCGAAACGGGTAATTTCGTAATAGCAATGTAGAAAGAAGTTATAATTCCAACCCAAAGAATCGCAATCTGTAAAACATCAATCCAAATCACCGCCGTGAGTCCGCCCAGCGTGGTTACAAAAATGGCGAAAGTCATTATCAAAATGGTAATCGTAATATCCAGACCCGTGATGTGCGACAACACAATGGACGGAGCAAGAATCACAACCCCCATGATTGTCAATAGTTTAAACAGAAATGTTGCTGCTAAAAGCGTGCGAGAAAGTGTACCAAAACGTCCCTCAATGTATTCGTAAATGGATACCACGCCACTATTATAAAAAAACGGAACGAGCGTTCCACCAATAAACCAC
>JANNEN010000094.1:0-4213 GCA_031378715.1 Emticicia sp. | reverse complement strand
CCGCCTACGACCAATACGCCATCAAGGCTTTCAAATTTAGTGCTTTTGATTATCTGCTAAAACCCGTCGATGAAGTTGAACTAATCAATAGCGTGCGAAATTTTGAAAATAAAAGCAAGAAAAATACCCAAAATAGCAATTTTGAACATTTATTAGAAGTCTTCAAGTCGGGGCAAACGGCCTTGAAACGCATTGCTTTGCCAACTTTGGAAGGTTTTGAGTTTGTGGAAGTTGAAAAAATCATTCGCTGCGAATCGGATAGTAATTATACCAAGATTTTCCTGCAAAACTTACCGATGATGTTGGTGAGCCGCACATTGAAAGAAATCGAAGAAACTTTATCGGATTTGCCTTTTATTCGAGTGCATAACTCGCACATTATCGCCAAAAATCACGTCAAAAAATACGTGAAGGCCGACGGTGGCTATATTTTGATGATTGATAATGCTGAAATTCCGATTTCAAGAGCCAGAAAAGAAGAGGTTATCAATGAACTGACCAAGTAAAAATACGCTGATTACCATTTACTCACTCAAATCTACCAACGACTACCCGCATTTACCATCTACTAAGTCTCGTTTTTACTGCATCTGAATAGTTCATAGTTTTGAGTCATTAATTAAAAATGAGTCAATTATGAGAGTTTTATTTATTGCTTTATGCATTATGAGCTGTTTTACAATTAATGCTCAAATAATCAATCCGAAAGAATTAGGCAAACGCAAAGCCCAAGACCGAACGAACGGAGCCATCGACCGTACTCTCGATAAAGGATTTGATAAAGTCGAGGAAGGAATCGGAAATATCTTTAAGAAAAAAGAGAAGCCAGAAAAAGAAGAAAAAACAAATACTAAAACTTCTTCTAAAAGAGAGGTGGAAGCAGATACTGATAGCGAGCAAGAAACGGCTTCAAAACCTTCTGGCAGTAAATCTGCACCAAAAACTTCAACTGAGCAAGCAAAAACTTCCATGAAAACCTACTCAAAATTTGATTTTGTGGCGGGTGAAAAAGTGCTTGCTTTTGATGATTTTGCTACCACAAACATAGGCGATTTTCCGCTGGGTTGGAACACTAACTCGACCGCCGAGCTTGTAAATTTGGAAGGAAGACCCGAAAAATGGCTTTTCATGTCGAAAGATGGCTTTTTTATGCCCGAATACGTGAAAGATATGCCCGAAAATTTTACGCTCGAATTTGATGTTTTCACTCGTTATAATTCCAATAATTTATTGAATTATAGTATGTATATCAGTGCGGTGGATAATACTAAAAAAGATTTATCAAATAAATATATCGAAAACGGAATCTATTTCGATTGGCGACCATGTAAAGGCGAGGCAGGATATATTATTTATGAAAAAAGCGGGGAAATGAGTAAAAATGATGACCTAAACATCAAACAATTTGCTTCCGAAGAATGCTCAACCCCACTTTTTGCCAAGGTCTCGATTTGGCGACAAAAAACTCGACTGCGTATGTATATCAATGAGTCCAAAATCTTAGACCTTCCGCAGGCTTTTGATGCCAAACTTAAATATAATGTTTTCAAATTTGGCACTTTTTACATGAATTATGCAACTGCCGATAACCCAGATGAGTTTATGGTGGCAAATCTCCGCTACGCCGTAGGAGCTCCCGACACCCGAAACAAACTCATTACGGAAGGAAAACTGGTTACTCGTGGGATACTTTTCGATGTCAATTCTGATAAAATCAAACCCGAATCTTACGGTGTTTTGAAAGAAATCGGAACGGTTTTGAAGGAAAATGCTGCCGTAAAAATAAAAATTATTGGTCATACCGACGCTGATGGCGATGATGCCAAAAACCTTGATTTATCGAAACGCCGAGCGGTTTCGGTAAAAAATGCACTTTCAGCCGAATTTGGTATCGAAGCCGCCCGCATAGAAACCGACGGTAAAGGCGAAACCCAGCCCTCTGACCCAAACACCACGCCACAAGGCAAAGCCAATAATCGTAGAGTAGAATTTTTGAAACTTTAAACCCCCATATAAAAACATGAAAATAATGTTTAAAATCAATTTATTGCACGTCATTTTTATCCTTTTTTGGATTCAGTCTCACGGCCAAAGTGTAATCATTAGTCCTTCCAACTCGCCTGAACTATTGGTAAACTCTACCAATACATTACAGCAAGTTGTCGGAAGACTAAACGGACGAGGGGCATCTTTTACGTCTTTGTATATCAACAACGATAATCCCGCTCAGAATACTACTATCGGAATTGGTTTTACAAGGAATACAAGTCTTTTGAGTTACATTGGAGTGAATGGCAACAATGATTTGACTTTTGGAAGAACCGACATCAGCTTTGGCGATATAAAAATTAGAGGTGCAGGAATAAATGCTGGAAATATTGGTATTGGTTTGGGTTCAATCGAACCATCCGCCAAATTACACATCGACGGATTCACTAAGCTCGGTTCAAATGCCCCTGCTATTAAAATAAAAAAACTGACAGGTACAACGGCTGCCAGCGAAGGCTCGCAGGTTTCAATAGCACATGGGGTTGATGATAGCAAAATATTGAGCGTTTCGGTTATAGTCAATTATTCTACCAATGATTATATCCCTCATTCATATAGAAGTGTAGGTGAGTATGAGTTTGAATGGATAAATGTAAATGGTAACATTATTGTGCGGAATATCAGTACAAATAGCGGTCAAATTCTCTCAAAACCAATCAAAATTTTAATTACTTACGAAGAATAATAGCCATGAAAACTATCAAAAAACTCATCTTTTTGGGCATAATCGCCCTTATTTCGGCATCTTGTGGCAAATCAGAAGACCCCGAACCTGACAACACAGGCAGTAGTAGCTCTAAGGTAACAGGCTCAATGAAAGCCACCCTTGATGGAAAAGCATGGAAAGCAAAAACATTTGGTTATGGCGGAATTTCAGCCTTGAAAACAGTATTTGGCAAGGTTGAAGACGGAAACGAAATTTCTTTACAATTTATTGATACAAACCTCGAAGTAAACAAAGTTTATCAATTCGACCTTAAAAATTCGACTCCACACTTAAACGGAAACTTGGTACTAAAAATAAATAATCAAGGTCTTTTTGCCGAGAGTGGAACTTTCAAAATTACCAAATATATAAAAGACAAAGAGATTGAAGGCGAAATGAATGCCGAATGTACCGATTTCGTCAATAAAAAAATAAGCATTCAAAACTGCACTTTTAGCATGAAATACTAAAACAATCAAAACCATGAAAAAACTCTCTATTTCAATTTTACTTTTAGCCGCCATATCGTGCGGTAAAATTAGCAATGCCATTAATCCAGCAACAGCCAATAACTGTGAAAAAGCTGCCGCCAATTACGAAAAAACTGTAACAGAATGGGTCAATGACCCTAATAATAAATCAAAATGCGAGGCTTTAAAAAAATCGTTGAGTGAAATTATAAAAGATTGTTCGGTTTATACTGCTGCCCAGAAAAAGATTTACGAAGACCAAGTCAAATTATTAACTTGTGATTGAAAACTTGTAAAATCGTAATACTAATCGGTATATCTTTTATCTGATAAAAAGTTTATATTGCGAATATATTTTGCGTTCATCAAAAATACACTTGCGTTCATGGGGATTTATTCCAAAATATTTTTCTTCCTTTGTTTGAGTTTCCGCACTCACGCCCAATTAGAAGGATATTTTAAGAATATTAGCACCGATGAAGGCTTACCAACCGAACGCATCTACTGCACCGTGCAAGACCGAGAAGGTTTTATTTGGATTGGCACAAACGATGGCCTGATTCGCTACGATGGCTACCGAATGAACATTTTTCGAAACATCGAAAACGATTCTACGACCATTCCTGGCAATACTGTTACGCAATTATTGATTGATTCCAAAGGTTTTTTGTGGGTTGGTACTTACGAATCGGGGCTTTGTAGGTTTGATACCCAAACCAAAAAGGCGGTTTTGCAACTCAATGAAAAATCGAAACTTTTCCCGCTCAAAGACAACAAAATTCAGGCTTTGTGGGAAGATACCCGAACGCATAAACTATGGATTGGTAAGTACTGGGACAAAAATAAACGTTAATAATTCATTGTAAATTCGATACGATATTCAGTACCAAATTTTCTAAGAATGTTTCTAATAGCATCTTTTAAAGCTTTTAAGTTAGCATAATCCTTTATTTTAAGCCATTGATACTTAATGAATCGCCATAAAGTT
>JANNEN010000082.1:0-4128 GCA_031378715.1 Emticicia sp. | reverse complement strand
ATTTATCGGATTTGGCTTATTTCAGGCCAGCAAATTACAGTCATTACAGATTACAAAATCTGTAACCATCAAAGGCTCGAAGCAGGAAGTTTTTGATATGGTGAGATACCTAAAAAACTTCCCGAAATGGTCGCCGTTTTTGGCCGAAGACCCAACCCAAAAGTATGAAGTAAAAGGCACTGACGGCACACCTGGCTCGCAGTACCACTGGGACGGCAACCAAGGAAAAGACCTCGGCTACCAAGAAATCGTGAAGGTCGATACGTTTAGTTATGTAGGCATGAAATGCGATATTCAGAAGCCGTTTGTAGCCAAACCAACCTTTGAATATACCTTCACCGAAACGCCAGATGGTATCACCGTAACCCAAGATTTTAAGCTACAATCAGGCCTCGTCGATTCGTTTTTTATGTGGGCTTTCGGAGCAAAAAGCGGCATGGAAAGCACCAATCAAAAAGGTTTGGATTTGCTAAAAAAAGCAGTTGAAAAGTAAAAATTATTTCATCAGAAAAAACCTTCGATTGAAAAGTCGAAGGTTTTTTTGTAAATTGAACCTTTAAGTTTATACTTTTACACGCAAAGTACGCAAAGAAAAAATGAAAGATGCTCTGCGTTCTTTGCGAAAAACTTTGCGACCTTTACGTGTAAATTTATCCTATTTTTAGAAAAAAATAAATCTCATCGGCGAACCAATTTAAACAGGCTCATTGCCAAACATCAAAATAACCCTTTAAAAACTATGAAAAAAACAATCAGCTTTCTACTGTTACTTACCAATTTGGCTTTTGGTCAGCAAGAAATTTTACAGGAATTAGACCGAAATTTTATTCGCTATACCACTATTTCGGATAAAATTTGGCAACTCGCCGAGCCAGGTTATATGGAAGAAAAAACGTCCGAAATACTCATCAGTGAACTCAAAAATGCAGGTTTTACCATAAAAATAGGCGTTGGCGACATGAAAACGGCCTTCATAGCAAGCTACGGTACTGGCTCGCCCACCATCGGAATTTTGGCCGAAATGGACGCACTACCAGGTTTATCACAAGAAGCAGTACCGTACCGAAAATCGGCTCATGCCAACGCCTACGGACATGGCTGCGGGCATAATTTATTCGGTGTCGGTTCGGTTGCGGCCGCCATTGCGACCAAAAATTGGCTTGAAAAAAATAAAATAAAAGGCACAATTCGCCTCATTGGTACGCCCGCCGAGGAAGGTGCGGGCGGCGGCAAAACTTACTTAGTGAAAGAATGCGTTTTTGCGGATATTGATGCCGTACTACACTGGCACCCAGGCGATAATAACAACGCAAGCCCCAACTCTTCGTTGGCGTATCGGGTAGCCAATTTTAGCTTCGACGGACTGGCGGCTCATGCCTCGGCAAGCCCCGAAAAAGGTCGTTCGGCCTTAGATGCCGTGGAAGCCATGAACTACATGGTAAACATGATGCGGGAGCATATTTCGCCCGAAACCCGTATTCATTATGTGATTAAAAATGGTGGACTTACTTCAAATATTGTCCCTGACTACGCCATGGTCGAATATACCATCAGAAGCCCGTCGGCACAAGGCTTAGAAGAAACTTGGCAACGATTACTGAAAACCGCCCAAGCAGCCGCTCTCGGCACCGAAACCAAGATGAATTTCGAGATTTTGGCGGGATTGTATAACCTTTTGCCGAACGATATTTTGGCCAAACAAATGCAAGCCAGTTTAGAAAAAATCGGCGGTGTGCCATATACCACCGAAGAAATTGAGTTTGCCGAAAAGATACGAAAAACCGTATTTTCTCAAAATTTAGCCCCCGTCAGTGCCGCTCAGGAAGTAAAACCCTACGTTTCGGGGCTGTCGTTTCCTGCCTCAACCGATGTGGGTGATGTGAGTTGGGTAGTGCCAACGGCGGGTTTATCGACCGCCACTTGGGTAACTGGCATACCCGCCCACAGTTGGCAAGCCGTGGCCTGCAATGGCATGAGCATCGGACACAAAGGCATGATGAACGCTGCCAAAACGATTGCTCTCACGGCTCAGAATTTGTTTGAAAACGTGATGCTTATTGAGCAATCGAAAGAGGAACTATACAAACGTCGGGGTAGCAAAACCTTCACATACAAATCACTCGCAGGCGACCGAAAACCACCTTTGGATTATCGGAAGTGAGATATTAGCCAAGCGTGCCACCAGCAATTATATTTTCTATCTTTCCCCAAAAGTAATTAAATAGTCAGTGGTGAATAGATGACAGTTCATAGTAATACAAAGTGCTGATTATCAACGTTCTATGAGTTGTGAATTTATGAATTTGACAACAACACTAACAATTTGTCCCAGTTTTTAAGCGTTTCTCGACCTTTTATTGTTCACGATTAGGCTTGCCACGCTTTGTTACATTTTTTTCAAAGTCGTTATCAAAACTAAACTTCTCCAACTGTTTACAAAAACTTGAATAGGACTTACGCAAAGTTTGTTTCAAAGCCCTTATGGCTGAAATTTTGGTAATATTGGCACGTTTTCACACCCCATAAAAGCCCCATCGGGGCGAAATTTCGCCCCGATGGGGCTTACTTCTCTTTTTTCGGAGCATCTTTTACCAAATTTTCGCCTTTACAGGGCTTTTTACGTAAGTCCTATTGAAACAAAAAAAGCACACTTTCTTACAAAAGTGTGCTTTTCTGTTGGATTCTATATTTTTAATGATGCTCTTGATTGGCTTGATTTTCGTTATATCCAGCCGCAAAAATACCAATCATCACCAAAAGACCGATAACAAAAGTGAAGGTATCACCAAGGAAAAAAAGTGCCGTAACGATTGTTAAAAAAACGAGCAACATGAGCCAATCGGGCAGACGTTGCGAATCAGAATGATTTGCCATAATATATTTGGTATGTTTTTTAAATTCTGCCTGCAATTTACCAAATAAGCACCAAAAAATAAAATATTAGTTTACTTTTCGGTAATAAAAGCTATTGCCATCGGCCAATTCGGCTCCGATTGGCGTACTTTGATAAAGAACCAATGAGGACGTACTTTCCTCGAACGATACCCACGAGTAGGTATTACTTTTCGTAAAAACAATCGCCTCCCGTGCCGAAGTATTATTGAAATTATTGATGGCTCGAACATCAAAATTAGTAGTTTCGGTTACTTTTCCTGCAATAGTTCGGGTAAAAACCTTGGTAGAAGCATCAAATTCAATGGTTTCTTCGTTTGTGATGGGTATTTCTCCAAGGCTATTCGGACTCCGAAAGCCACCACTAATTTTGTAAAGTCTCCATTTTCCTGCAACTTTTACAAACTCAGGCGTGATTTCCTGCGAGCTTTCGGCTTGACAACTGACCACTAAAAAAATAGTCGAGATACATAACAGTAGTGTTTTCATCTGTATAATTTTTGTTTTTTTTAATAGGATACCCAAAAGTTTAAAAAGGTTGGAATCAAAAATCAAATTCCAAAATTTCGGGATCATTCATGAGGTGTTTGATGGATTTTTCATGGTTTTTTTCGGAGCCTTTTACTATCCAAATACCACTAATGGTTTCGCTGGTTTTACTTTGTTTTCCCCGCTCAGGTTGCAGTCCAAACTGCTCAAATTTTTCTTCGTAGTGTTTCAATGATTTGCTCCGAAACCGACACACAATTCGGTAAGTACGAATGGTATTTTTGCGTTTTATCATTCCTTGAATCGGCACGAGGGCATAGAGGGCAAAAACCACCAAAATCATTGCTTCAAAACCCGTTTCATAAAGCCCGTTTCCGAAGCCTACGCACATACCCAAGGCAGCCGTGACCCAAGCGGCGGCGGCGGTAGTGATGCCCGTAATGCGGCCGTTAGAGTTATCTCGAAAGATAATTCCTCCACCCACAAAACCAATACCTGTCACAATATTGGCAGCAATGCGAGAGGGGTCAGAACCAAGTTTGATTGAAATAATGGTAAAGAGTGTCGAACCCAAGCAAATCAGAATCATCGTTCGCAAGCCCGCCGATTTGCTGTGGTATTCCCGCTCAAAACCGATTATTGCCCCCGTTCCCGCCGAAATTAGTAATTTTATTAGGTCTTCGGTTATAAAATTCATGCGTTGTTTTACAAACAGCTTGTGTTTATTTTTGGTTATTGACTCAAAAC